>NZ_JBIVKB010000001.1:0-498978 GCF_044750545.1 Streptomyces sp. NPDC088794
CTGGCCTTCTCCGGCTTCGGCACCATCCTGGGCGCGGTCAACTTCATCACCACCATCATCTGCATGCGCGCGCCGGGCATGACCATGTTCCGCATGCCGATCTTCGTGTGGAACGTGCTGCTGACCGCGGTCCTGGTGCTGCTGGCCTTCCCGGTTCTCGCCGCCGCGCTGTTCGCGCTGGAGGCGGATCGGAAATTCGGGGCACATGTCTTCGACGCGGCCAATGGCGGGGCGTTGTTGTGGCAACACCTCTTCTGGTTCTTCGGCCATCCAGAGGTGTACATCATCGCGCTGCCGTTCTTCGGCATCATCTCCGAGGTCATCCCGGTCTTCTCCCGCAAGCCGATGTTCGGCTACATGGGCCTGATCGGCGCCACCATCGCCATCGCGGGTCTGTCCGTGACGGTGTGGGCGCACCACATGTACGTCACCGGCGGTGTGCTGCTGCCGTTCTTCTCCTTCATGACGTTCCTCATCGCCGTGCCGACGGGCGTGAAGTTCTTCAACTGGATCGGAACGATGTGGAAGGGATCGCTGTCCTTCGAGACCCCGATGCTCTGGGTCATGGGCTTCCTCGTGACGTTCGTCTTCGGCGGCCTGACCGGCGTGATGCTCGCGTCCCCACCCATCGACTTCCACGTCTCCGACAGCTACTTCGTGGTGGCCCACTTCCATTACGTCGTCTTCGGCACGGTGGTGTTCGCGATGTTCGCCGGCTTCCACTTCTGGTGGCCCAAGATGACCGGCAAGATGCTCGACGAGCGGCTCGGCAAGATCACGTTCTGGACGCTGTTCATCGGCTTCCACGGCACGTTCCTCGTCCAGCACTGGCTGGGCGCCGAAGGCATGCAGCGCAGGATTCCCGACTATCTCGCGGTGGAGGGCCTGACTACCCTCAACACCATCTCGACCATCTCCTCGTTCCTCCTCGGCTCGTCCCTCCTCCCCTTCTTCTACAACGTCTGGAAGACCGCCAAGTACGGGAAGAGGGTCGAGACCGACGACCCATGGGGCTATGGCCGTTCACTGGAGTGGGCCACGTCCTGCCCGCCCCCACGCCACAACTTCGTCTCACTCCCCCGCATCCGCAGTGAATCGCCCGCGTTCGACCTGCACCACCCCGAACACCAGCTGGCTGAGCGGGAGTTGACGGCGCCGTGACGGCTATGGACGAACAGCCCGTGGACACGAGGGCGTTCCTCAACGAGATCGAGGGTCACCTGCTCCTCGCCTCCGAACGCGAACAGGTGCACGCGACGGCAGCGCGTTTCACCGCATCGCTGGACTGGCTGACGGAGCATCAGCGGGCCGAGGTGACGCGGCGGTTCGAGGCAGAGCACCTCGCGCTCGTCCGCGCCTCCTGGCAGCACACCGCGGAGCGCGCCAGGGAGGTGCGGGGCGAGTACGAGGAGGTGTACCGCGACCTGCGACGCCGCCTGCTTGCCCGCTGGCTGCTGACGTGCGCCGCGGTCGCGGTCGTCCTGCTGCTCGTGTGCGGCTAGGCCGGTCCTACGACAGCGACCACTGCTGGTTGGTGCCGCCGTTGCAGGTCCACAGCACGAGTTGGCTGCCGTTGGCCGTGCCGCCGTTGTAGGCGTCCAAGCACAGCCCCGCGTTGACGTTGGTGATCGTGCCGTCCGAGTTGACGTTCCACTTCTGGTTGTTCTGGCCGTTGCAGTCCCAGATCACGACCTTGGTGCCGTTGGTGGTGCCGAGGTTGTAGGCGTCCAGGCACTTGTTGCCGTACACCACCAACTCCTTGCGGGAGGTGTACGACCACGACTGGTTCTGGCCACCGTTGCAGTCCCAGAGCTCGGACTGGGTGCCGTTGGTGATCGTGTTGTTGTAGATGTCCAGGCAACGGCCGGACTGGGCGCCGATGACCTGGGTGCCGTTGGCTCCCGGCAAGGGGCGGACGGTGATGTCGGCCAGGGTCGGGGCGCCGGTGAAGGTCAGGGTGTTCGCGGAGCCCTTCGCCAGGCCGACCTGGACGGAGATGGTGCCCTGCGTGGAGCCGGTGGGCGGGAAGGAGACCGCCGTCGTGCCCTGACCGTTGACCTTGAGGGTCGCGGTGCGGGCGGCGGACGTGTTGTTGGTGTAGGCGACGTCCACGGTCTTCACGCCGGTGCTGCCGGCGACCACGCCGGTGAAGCCGGCGGTGCCGGTGTAGGTGCTGCTCGCCGCCTCGGTGCCGCCGGTGACGGTGAGCAGCACCGAGCCGCCCGCCGGGACGCTGGTGGTGTAACCCGTGCCGTAGGTACCGACGTTGGCGCGCGCCCACAGGTCACGGACGGTCGCGCTCGCGTTGGTCAGGCCGAGGTCGGACCAGCGGACGGTGATGTTCTGGGCGGCGGAGGTGCGGTTGAGGAGGACGACGGCACGGTTGCCGGCGCCGCTGAGCACCTTGCCGTAGACCTGGAGTCCCGTCGTGTCCTCGGCGACCTTGACGCCCTGGAGTCCACGCGCGTCCTGGTCGACGGCGACGACCTCGGGGTTCTTGAGGATCCCGGCGGTCTCCGAGGTCATGGTGGTCAGGTCGTTGCCGGCCAGGAGGGGTGCGCCGGAGATCGCCCAGAGGTTCATGTGCGTGCGGTTCTGCGCGGCGGTGAAGCCGGTCATGCCGACCATCAGCATGTCCGGGTCGTTGTAGTAACCGGTGTGCTGGGCGGTCGGGTGCAGGGTCTGGTCGAAGTTGGACAGCAGGTTCGTCATCGACGGCGAGTTGCCGTAGTAGATGATGTCGGTGCTGGTCCGCCACATGGGGGCCAGGCCCGGCGACCAGTTCCAGGGGTTCTGGTAGCCCCAGTTGCAGATGGAGAGGGTGAGCGGGCGGCCGGTCGCGGCCGTCGCCTTCGTCACCGCGGAGCTGATCGACGTGTACGTCGATGCCGGGTCGAGGCCTTCCGCGTCGCCGCCGCACCAGTCGACCTTCACGAAGTCGAAGCCCCACTGGGAGAACTGCAGCATGTCCTGGTCGTAGTGGCCCTCGCTGCCGCTGCCCGGTGCCGCGGGGCGGCCCGTCGGGTAGTAGTAGCCGCAGCCGTCCTTGCCGGCGTCGGTGTAGATGCCGGCCTTGAGACCCTTGCTGTGGATGTAGTCGGCGATGGCGCTCATGCCGCCGGGCCACTCGCCGGTGTCGACGGTGATGTTGCCCGCGCTGTCGCGGGTGCCCTGCCACCAGCCTTCGTCGATGTTGATGTACTTGTACCCGGCCGCGGGCAGTCCGGCCGCCACGAACGCGTCGACCTGCTGCTTGATGACGTTGTAGTCGATCTTCGCGGCGAAGCTGTTCCAGGAGGCCCAGCCCATGGGGGCGGTGGGCACGGCTATCTGGCGGCTGGTCGCCGCCTGCGCCGGGGCAGGTCCGGCGAACAGCAGCGCGGCGGTCGCGGTCAGGGCGAGGACGAGCAGTCGGACGGCGGCGGCTCTGCACCGTCGGACGAGCCCTCTGCGGGTGGTGGGCGTCGGGGGGTTCATGCGGCTCCTTCGGCGGGGGTCCCGAAGACGGTCATGGACGGGCGGGGACGGTCACGATGATCGAGATGGCCAGGACAGTCGATATTTCGAACGTGGATCGGTGAACCGAACGCGTTGCGCGCCGAAAGTAGAGGCACGGAGAGAGGGAAGTCAACGGATGTGACAGGCGGGAGGGCGTGAAGTGGCCGTTGTTCTCGGGTCGTTGTCGCCGCGCGGCACACCGCGGGCCCATACTGACCGTCGTGCGGGTAGCGATCATGACGGCGGGCTCCCGGGGCGATGTGGCCCCCTACACCGGGCTCGGGTTCGGCCTCTCCCGGGCCGGGCACGAGGTCACCCTGGTCACGCACGCACGGTTCGAACCGCTGGTGGCGGGGTCGGGGGTCCGCTTCCACGCCCTGCCGGTGGACCCGCGGGCGGAGTTGGAGTCCTCGCGCGGGCGGGGGCTGCACGACAGCGCGACCGGCCTGGGGAAACTCACGCGCCTGGTCTCGATGGCGCGGGACGTGGTCGGGCGGATGGCCGACGACCTCGTGGTGGCCGCCCGGTCGAGCGACCTGCTGCTCCTGGCCCCCTCCGTGGCCCCGCTCGGGCACACCATCGCCGAGGGCCTGTCCCTGCCGAGCCTGGACGTCCCGCTCCAACCCCTCAGTCCCACAAGGGAGTTCGCACCACCGATGCTCAGCGCCCGGTCCTTGGGCGCCACGGGCAACCGGATCGCCGGTCATGGGGTGAACCTGGCCGTGCAGCAGGTCTTCGCCGGGACCCTGCCCGCCGTACGGGACCGGCTGGGACTGCCCCGCGTGCGCGCCGTCGCGGCGTGGCGGGCCCGTGAGCGACTGGCGCCGCCGGTCCTGCACGGCTTCAGTCCGCTGGTGGTGCCGCGACCGTCCGACTGGCGGGCGGGGCTCGACATCGCGGGCTACTGGTGGCCGTACGACGTCGATACCCAACTCCCGCCATCGGTACGGGACTTCCTCGACGCGGGTCCACCACCGGTGTACGTCGGACTGGGCAGCGCGACCGTGCCCGATCCCGAGCGGCTCAGCGCCGACGTCGTGCGCGCCCTGCGCCGGGCCGGACTGCGCGGGGTGATCCAGCGGGGCTGGAGCGGTCTGGAGGCGTCCGGCGACGACATGCTGACCGTCGACGAGGTCCCGCACTCCGCCCTGTTCCCGCGCATGGCCGCCGTGGTCCACCACGCGGGCGCGGGCACGACCGGCGCGGGCCTGCGGGCCGGGGTCCCCGCGGTACCGGTACCGATCCAGTTCGACGAGGCCTACTGGGCGGCGCGCCTGGTCCGGCTCGGAGTCGCTCCGTGTGCCGTGCCCCTGCGCCGCCTCACGACCGACTCGCTGGCCACTGCGCTCGAACGGGCAACGGGAGACACGGAGTTGGGGCGCCGGGCTGCGGAGTTGGGTGCGCGGATCCGGGCGGAGGACGGCGTGGCACCGGTGGTGAAGGCCGTCGAGAGGCTGGCCGGCTGAGGGGGTGGGCGCGCAGGTCGGACGGTCGGCTGAGGAAGCAGGCGCGCGGATCGGACGGTCGGCTGAGGGGTGAGCCGACAGGTCGGACGGTCGGCTGAGGAAGCAGGCGTGCGGATCGGACGGTCGGCTGAGGGGTGAGCCCTCGGGTCGGACGGTCGGCTATGCGTCCTTCGGGGACCAGCCCTCCGGCCGCAGAATCCCCAGCAACTGCCGGACCAGTTCGTCCACGACCTCGTCCAGGGTCGCGTCCAGCCATCCGGCGCTCCAGTCGTGGAGCACGCCGTTCACGCTGCCGATGAAGGCGGTCGCGGCGATGCGGTAGTCGCGCTGGGCCGCCTGGCCCCGGGCGGCGGACGCGTCGCACTCGGCACAGATCAGGTCCACCCAGCGGGCGCGACGGGCCAGGCGCTGCTCTTCGAGGCGGGGGCTGACGCCGATGATCTCGACGAAGGTGATGCGGATCCGGCGCGGATCGGCGCTGACGTTCCCGGCGTAGGCCCGGAACATCGCCGTGACGCGCTCGACGAGCGGGAGGTCGCGGGCCTCGGCGAACGCGGCCAGGACCGCCTCCTCGGCCCATCCGTTGACCTGGAGGTGCAGCGCGGCGAGCACGTCTTCGAGGGTGCGGAACTCCTCGTAGAACTGCCGCGTCGAGAGTCCCGCGGCCTCGCTGAGCGCCGCGACCGTGGTCGCGCGGTAGCCGGGTGTGTCGCCGAACAGGTCGAGGGCGGCGTCCAGGAATCTCCTGCGCCGTTCGGCCTGCCGTTCCGTGGCCGACTTGCCGCCGTAGCGTCCGGTCGGGGCTCTGAGCCTGCCCGCCACTGATTCCTCCCTCGCCGCCTGATACGACAGTTTGTCGCGTCATCGACCTCGGCGAGAAGAGCGCCCCCCTTCCTCGGCGTCCGCGCGCCCTTCCTCAGCGCTGCGGAAGGGCGCTCGGCGCCGCGGGCAGTTCCACCGTGATGCGGAGCCCGCCGGCGGAGCGCGGGACGAGGGTGAGTCGTCCGTCGTGTGCGAGCACGATGGTCTTGACGATCGCGAGGCCCAGGCCGACGCCGGCGTGGTCGGCGTGAATGCGCTTGGTGCCGCGCTGGAACGGCTCGGTGAGGGTCGAGACCAGTTGGGGGGTGAGGATCTCGCCGGTGTTCTCGACGGTGACCACGACGGTCCTGGGGCGGACCTCGGTGCTGACCCACACCGTGCCGTCCTCCGGCAGGTTGTGCACGATCGCGTTCTGCACGAGGTTCGTGATCAGTTGCAGCAGGAGCGCCTGCGATCCGATCGTGGGGGTGATGTCGCCGTCGGTCTCGATGGTGACGCCCTGCTTCTCCGCGAGAGGCAGCAGGGTTTCGGCGGCCTCTTCCGCCACAAGAGAGAGGTCTACGGGCTCTCGGGTGAAGGTCCGTTGGTTGGCGCGGGTGAGCAGGAGCAGTGCCTCGGTGAGGTCGATCGCCCGGGTGTTGACGGCGTGGAGACGTTCGATGATCTGGCCGTTGTCGTGATTCGGGTCGGTGCGGGCCAGGTCGATCAGTGACTTGGAGACGGCCAGCGGGGTCCGCAGTTCGTGGGAGGCGTTGGCGGCGAATCTCTGCTGTTCGGCGACGTGTGCCTCGAGCCGGGCGAGCATGGTGTCGAAGGCGTCGGCGAGTTCGCGGAACTCGTCCTTGCGGCCCGGCAGCCGGATCCGGTGGGAGAGCGAGCCGCTCGTGGCCGTGCGGGTGGCCTCCGTGATGCGGGTCAGCGGGGCGAGCATACGGCCGGCGAGGATCCAGCCTCCCACCAGACCGAAGAGCAGCAGGAACGCCAGGACCGCGGCCGCCCTCGGAGCGAAGACGCCCAGGAGGACGGACCGGATGGGGAAGACACCGTTCGGTCTGTCGTCCGGGTTCGTGAGCATCGCGCGATTGGGGACGTACCGCAGGAGGAACACCCACACGGCGGCGAGCAGCAGGACGCCGGCGACCATGAGGAATCCGGCGTAGCTGAGGGTGAGCTTGAGACGAGCGCTCATCCCGGGCGCCCTGTCCACGATCCCCTGCCCGTCTCGCTCCTGCCTGTCTCGCATGCCTTCGATGGTATGAGTCGGCGCATATCGTCGCCGTACCGAAAACCGCATACGCACCGGCAACACCGCGCTGCCTTGGCTGGAGGAATGTCCTACAGCGAAACAGTGCGCACCCCCGCGGGCGTGAACCTGACCGTCAGGCCGATCAGCGCGGCCGACCACTTGGCGTTCGTGCGGGCCCAGCGGTCGGTCAGCTTTCTGCAGACCCCGGCCTGGGGCCGCGTCAAGACCGAGTGGCGCAGCGAGTCCCTCGGCTGGCACGACCGCGGGCGGCTGGTCGGCGCCGGGCTCGTCCTGCACCGGCCGGTGCCCCGGCTCGACCGCTACACGCTGGCCTATCTGCCCGAGGGCCCGGTCATCGACTGGACCGGCGAGATCGATGTGTGGCTCGACCCGCTGGCCGCGTATCTCAAGGCGCACGGTGCGTTCGCGATCCGGCTCGGCCCGCCGGTGCGCACGAACACCTGGGGTGCCGCCCAGGTCAAGGAGGGCATGGCCGACCCGGGCATCGGGCGGCTGACCGAGATGTCCGGCGACTGGGCCGACCCGGTCGGCGCCCGCGTGGCGGGCCGGCTCCGGGACGCCGGCTGGCTGCCGCAGAGCCCGGAGGACGGCTTCGGGGTCGGGCATCCGCAGTTCAAGTACGAGATCCCGCTGGCCGGCAGATCCGAGGACGACGTACTCAGGGGCATGAACCAGCT
This sequence comes from Streptomyces sp. NPDC088794, assembly GCF_044750545.1. Taxonomy (NCBI): domain Bacteria; kingdom Bacillati; phylum Actinomycetota; class Actinomycetes; order Kitasatosporales; family Streptomycetaceae; genus Streptomyces; species Streptomyces sp. NPDC088794. The sequence continues at coordinate 7,731 of NZ_JBIVKB010000001.1, forward strand.
CTGGCGCCGCAACATCAAGAAGGCGGCCAAGGAGGGGGTCGAGGTCACGGTCGGGGGCACTCTCGGGGGGACCCTCGGTCGGGACTTGAAGGCGTTCCACGATCTCTACGTCCACACCGCCGAACGCGACCGCTTCACGCCCCGCCCACTGCGCTACTTCGAGACCATGTTCCAGGCCCTGAGTACCGAGGATCCCGACCGGATCAAGCTCTACCTCGCCCACCACCAGGGCGACCTGGTCGCCGCCACCGTCCTGGTCCGCGTCGGTGGCCACGCCTGGTACTCCTACGGCGCCTCCTCCACCGAGAAGCGCGAGGTGCGCGGCTCCAACGCCTGCCAGTGGGCGATGATCCGCGACTCTCTCGCGGCCGGCTGCGATGTCTACGACCTGCGCGGCATCACCCCCACCCTCGACGCCGACGACCCGCATGTCGGGCTGATCCAGTTCAAGGTCGGCACGGGTGGCCGGGCGGTGCGGTACGTCGGCGAGTGGGACCTGCCGCTGCGGCCGCTGGTCTACCGGGCGTTCGACCTGTACATGAGGCGGCGCGGTCGCTGAGCGGTTCACGACGAACCGGCTGACCTAGTCCAGTATCGCCCGGCCCAACTACTCGAGCGCGGCGGCGACTTCATCGAAGCGCGCCCCGCGCGAGGCCTTGACGAGCACCAGATCACCGGCGGCGAGGTGTCGGCGCAGCCAGTCGACGGCCGCGTCGTTGTCGGCCAGCAGCACCGCCCGCTCCCCCGCGCCGTCGGCGATCGACCGGGCGCCCTCGCCGACCACGACCACCACATCGACCCGGGCGGCGGCGTACGCCCCGACGGCACGGTGTTCGGCCTCGCTCTCGTCGCCGAGTTCGAGCATCGCGCCGAGGACGGCGACACGGCGTCCGCCCTCGATCGCCGCCAGCGCGTCCAGGGCGGCGCGGGTCGAGTCGGGGTTGGCGTTGTAGGAGTCGTTGAGCAGGGTCGCGCCGCCGGCGAGGTCGCGCGGCTCCATGCGCCACTTGGAGAGCGCGGCGGTGGCGAGTGCGGTCGCGGCCACGTCGAGGGGCACGCCGGCCGCCAGCCCCGCCGCCGCGGCAGCCGACGCGTTGAGCGCCTGGTGGGCACCTACCAACGGCAGCACGACGTGAGCCGAGGCGTCGGCGGTCCGCAGGGTGAAGGACGGCCGGCCGAGCCGGTCCAGCGCCAGGTCGAGCACCCGCACATCGGCGTGCTCCGCCCGGCCGAAGGTCACCACCGGACCGTCGGTGAGCGAGCGCATCGCGGCCACGCGGGGATCGTCGGCGTTGAGGACGGCGGTACCGCCGGGCGCCAGTCCCCGCACCAACTCGCCCTTGGTCCTGGTGATGGCCGCGCGCGACCCGAACTCGCCGAGGTGGGCCTGACCGACATTGAGGACTACGGCGATGTCGGGCGCGACCAGACCGGTGAGCCGGGCGATGTCGCCGACGTGCCGGGCGCCCATCTCCAGGGCGAGGAACCGGGTGGCCGCGTCCGCGCGCAACATGGTGAGTGGCACGCCGAGTTCGTTGTTGAGCGAGCCGATGGTGGCGGTCGTCGGAGCGGTGCTCGACAGCACGGCCGACAGCAGATCCTTGGTGCCGGTCTTGCCCTGGGAGCCGGTCACCGCGACGACGGTCAGCCCGTCGCGCAGCCGGGCCACGACGTGGGCGGCGAGTGTCTGGAGCGCGGCCTGGGCGTCGTCGACCACGACGGTCGGCAGCGGTGTGGGCCGGGAGCCGAGCACGGCCACCGCGCCGGCCCGGCGGGCCTGGTCGACGTAGTCGTGGCCGTCGACGCGCTCGCCGGCGAAGGCGACGAAGAGGCCGCCCGGCCCGGCCTGCCGGCCGTCGAGCACGGCCGGCGCGGTGACCGTCACGGCTCCGTCGCCCTTGACCACACCACCGACGACCGCGGCGATCTCGCCGAGGCGGAGCGGGGTCATGACCGGGCTCCGATGGAGGCTGTTTCTTGGAAAGGCATGCCTCCAGTCAAGGCAGCGCGGTGTATCGCAGGCATATCGAAAACCCCATACATCCGGGCAACACCACGCCCCCTTGACTATGGGCATGACCGACAGCGACAGCGAACCGCCCCGTATCACCGTTTACGGGTGCGGCCCAGATGAAGCCGTCTTGTTCCGAGAGCTGGCGTCTCGCTTCGACATAACGCCGACCATCACCGACGCGCCGGTATCCCCGGCCACCATTGAACTGGCGTCCGGAAGCAGATGCATCAGCGTCGGCCACAAGACCCGCATCACCAACTCCACTCTTCGCGCACTTGGTCACGCCGGCGTGGAGTACATCTCTACCAGGAGTATCGGCTACAACCACCTCGACGTGGACTACGCGAGCGGCGTCGGCATTTCCGTGGGGAACGTCAGCTACTCGCCGGACAGCGTGGCCGACTACACCTTGATGCTCATGTTGATGGCGGTGCGCGACGCGAAATCCACCATCCGTCGCACGGACGTCCACGACTACCGACTGAGCGAACTGCGCGGGAGAGAGCTGCGCGACCTGACCGTCGGGGTGATCGGCACGGGCCGCATCGGCACGGCGGTCATGGACAGGCTTCGGGGTTTCGGCTGCCGAATCCTGGCCCATGACAATCGCCCCAGAACCGACGCCGATTACGTGCCGCTCGACGAATTGCTGAAGCTGAGCGACATGGTCACGCTCCACGCGCCGCTCACCTCGGAGACACGTCATCTGCTGGATCGGCAACGCATGGAGCAGATGAAGCACGGCGCACTGATCGTCAATACCGGACGTGGCGCACTCATCGATACCGAGGCCCTTGTAGAGGCATTGGAAAGCGGCAAGCTGGGCGGCGCTGCATTGGACGTCCTCGAAGGAGAGGAAGGAATATTCTACGCCGACCGCAGAGACGAACCCATCGACAGCAAACCGTTGTTGCGGCTCCAGAGTCTGCCGAATGTGCTGATCAGTCCGCACACCGCCTACTACACGGACCACGCCCTGAGCGACATGGTCGAGAACTCCCTCACCAACTGCCTCACATTCGAAAGCAGGAGTCAGCATGGCTAGGTTGAAGGTCGGCGTCATATTCGGGGGCGTCTCCGAAGAGCACCCCGTCTCCGTCAAGTCCGCGCAGGAGGTCGCGCGAAACCTCGACCTCGACAAGTACGAGCCGTTCTATGTCGGGATCACGAAGAGCGGCGCCTGGAAGCTCTGCGACGCCCCCGGCCCGGACTGGGAGGCCGGCAGGTGCCGCCCGGTTGTGCTCTCGCCGGACAGGAGCGTCCGCGGCCTGCTCGTCCTGGAGCAGGGGCGATACGAGACGATCGGCCTGGACCTCGTGCTGCCCGTCCTGCACGGCAAGCTCGGCGAGGACGGCGCGATGCAGGGGCTGCTGGAGCTCTCCGGCATCCCCTACGTCGGTTGCGATGTGCAGAGTTCAGCGTTGTGCATGGACAAGTCCCTCGCCTATCTCGTCGCCAGGAGCGCGGGAATCGCCACGCCGAATTTCTGGACCGTCATGGCGCACGAGAACATCGATCCCGACGGGCTCACCTATCCCGTCTTCGTGAAACCGGCCCGTTCGGGTTCGTCCTTCGGCGTCAGCAAGGTGTCCGGGAAAGAGGAACTGCTCAGCGCGGTGGAGACCGCACGGCGGTACGACGCGAAGGTCCTGATCGAAGAGGCCGTCGTCGGCAGCGAGATCGGGTGCGCCATCCTCGGGAGCGAGTTGGACCTGTTCGCCGGCGAGGTGGATCACATTTCCCTCTCGCACGGATTCTTCCGCATCCACCAGGAGGACGAGCCCGAAAGCGGCTCCGAGAACTCCACGCCGATCGTTCCCGCCGACATTCCGGCGGAGTCGCGTGCGCTCGTCCAGGAGACGGCGAAGTCCGTGTACCGCGCGCTGGGCTGTACGGGACTCTCTCGGGTCGACATGTTTCTCCGGGATGATGGAGAAGTCGTCCTCAACGAGGTCAACACCCTGCCCGGCCTCACCTCGTACAGCCGTTATCCGAGGATGATGGCGGCCGCGGGGTTGCCGCTTTCCGAGGTGATCGACCGGATGGTGTCGTTGGCGTTGACGGGGAAGATCCGATGACCGAGGATTTCGTCTTCGTGGACGAGGTGGTGTCCGGAATACGCTGGGACGCCAAGTACGCCACCTGGGACAACTTCACCGGCAAACCCGTGGACGGGTACCTGGCCAACCGGATCGTCGGCACGCGGGACGTGTGCGCGGCTCTGGAAAGGGCGCAGGAGCAGGCCGAATCCCTCGGCTTCGGCCTGCTCCTCTGGGACGGTTATCGTCCGCAACGCGCCGTGGACTCCTTTCTCCGGTGGTCCCGACAGCCGGAGAACGGCCGCACGAAGCGACGCCACTATCCGAACATCGACAGAGCCGGGATGTTCGACCTGGGATACGTGGCCACCAAATCGGGTCACAGCCGCGGCAGCACCGTCGACCTGACGCTGTTCCACCTGGATACCGCAGAACTGGTATCCATGGGCGGTGACCACGACCTGATGGATTCGATCTCGCATCACGGAGCAGAGGGAGTCACGGAGGCCGAAGCGGCGAACCGTCAGTATCTGTGCTCCATCATGGAAGCCTGCGGTTTTCGTTCCTACGCCTGCGAGTGGTGGCACTACACACTCGAATCCGAGCCTTTTCCGGACACCTATTTCGATTTCCCCGTCGCATAGGCCCGGGCAGCCAGTCACTGGGTGGCGTTGGCGAGGGCGGCGGCTTCGTCCTCGGTGTCGAACGGCAGGGAGACCAGCACCGGCCCGAAGATCTCCTCCCGTGCCACCTGCATGTCGGGCTTGACGTCGGTGAGCACGGTCGGCTGGATGTAGCGCCCCCGCTCGGGCACCCCGTCCTCGCACTTGTGTCCCCCGACGGCCGCGCGGGCACCCTCCTGCCGTGCGGTGGCGAGCATTCCGAGCACCTTGTCGAACTGCGGTGGAGTGACGATCGGGCCGAAGTGCTCGCCGGGCCGCTTGTCGCTCAGGATCGCGCCGATACGACGTACCAGCTCGTCCTGCACGCCGCGCTCGACCAGCAGCCGAGTGGTCGCGGAGCAGATCGGCCCGGAGTTGATCAGGACGGCCATCGCCGCCGCCCTCGCGGCAGCGTCGAGGTCGGCGTCGGCGAAGACCAACAGCAGGCTCTTGCCGCCCAGTTCGAGGGCGATCGGGATGACGCGCTCGGCGGCGATCCGGCCGACGGCCCGACCGGTGACGACCGAGCCGGTGAAGCTGATCCGGCGGACGAGGGGGTGCGAGACCAGCGGGGTGCCGACCGCGGGGCCGACTCCGGTGACGACGTTGAGGACACCGTCGGGCAGTCCGGCCTCGGCGGTGATCCGCCCCAGGGCCAGGGAGGTGGCGGAGGTGAATTCGCTCGGCTTGAGCACCCCCGCGTTGCCGGCCGCCAGCGCGGGGGCGATGCCTCGGCAGGCCTGGTTCAGGGGGGCGTTCCAGGGAGTGGCATCCTCGAGCACCGCCACCCGGCGGAGGCCGTGCGTACCGCCTACGCCACCGACGCGAGTCTCGCGTTCCTCCCGACTCCTTCGCCGCGACTCTTCAGCGCGCGATCACGATCTACCTGATGGGGCTGCTGGCCGATACCGACAGATGACCCCGACCCGGCCGACCCCGCCGGAGTCGACCGGTCGAGGGCCTGGCCGGGTCTTCGCCTTCCTCAGAACCTTTTCCCACTTCCCTTTCTCAGAACTTCGCCGCCGCCCAAGTCGCCAGCTCGGACTTCGCCGCGCTCAGCAGGGTGGCGGACGGTGCGGTCGCTCCGTTGGTCACCAGCGCGTAGTGCAGGACGCCGGAGTCGGAGTCGGTCAGCAGCAGCCGGCGGCTGCCGGTGCCGCCGGGCTCCGGGGCCACGCCGACCGGGGTCGACGAGGTGTAGGCGGGCGGCGCGTAGGCCGTACCCAGGTCGGAGACGACCGTGGTCGTCGCGGTCGGGAAGGACGCCGGGAGGTGCAGTTCGGTGGGTGCCGTGGCGCTGCCCGAGCGCCACACGAGCAGGCTGTACTGGCCGGATCCCACCAGCGAGGACACGTTCGGGAGTGAACTCGGTACGGGGTTCCAGGTCAGGGTCGTCGACCCGTCCCGGGAGCGGTCCTCGTAGGTGAACGCGGCCGTGGAGCCGGAGGTCGCGCTCGGGTAGATCCGGTCCAGGAGCCGGGCGTCCTGGCGCAGGGCCACCGTGCCGGAGTCGGTCATGTTGACGGCGGAGAGATCCTCGTCGTTCCAGGCGTCGCCGGACGTCAGCACCTTGTCGGGGTTGTCGTTCATCAGCTCGTGGTGGCGGCCGTTGTAGATGTCCCACTGCCACTGGGAACCGGACAGGACAGGACCGGAGTTCGCCGGGCTGGTCCACCAACTCGCCCCGGGGACACGGGAGTCCAGGGCCTGGTACATCGCCTTCAGGACCGTCGGCGCCTTGCCGGCGACCGTCCCGTTCAGGGGGTGCCCGAACTCACTGACGATCGCGGTGGTCCCGGCGGCCGAGGCGCGGTCGCGGATCGTGCCGAAGTCGGTCGCGTACTGGCCGTCGGAGGCGTTGCCCCACATGAGGATGCCGGAGATGGCCTTCTGGTCGTAGAAGTGGGTGTTGAAGACGTAGCGCGAGCCGAGCGTGCCCGCGTCCAGCAGGCCGCCCTCCTGCTTCTGGGAGTCGATGTTGGAGTTCCAGAAGAGGTTCGGCTCGACGAAGGCGGGCTTGGACTGCCAGCCGGCCGCGTCCATCCGGGCCCGGAACTTCTGGTAGAAGGGCCACAGCAGGCTCGCTTCCCAGGTCCGGGAGGCCTGGCCGGAGTCGTAGGTGCCGGCGAACGGCTCGTTGTACGGGTCGAAGCCGACGACGCCCGCGAACTCGGCGGTGGTGAGGTGCTGCGCGAGGTAGGTCATCGTGGACTGCGCCGTGGCCAGGAAGGCGTCCTGGAGGCCGTAGTTGTTGTGCCAGAAGTCGTACTGCCCCTTGGTCACGGCCGCGTTCTGGGTGATGTTCTGCCCCCAGAAGAAGCAGATCCCGCAGTACTCCTGCGGGTAACTGCCCAGGTCCACCGCCCACTTGGGGGCTCCGTCACCCGTGTACCAGCTGCCCGTGTTGAACAGGTACCGGGAGTAGAGGTCCTGGTGGAAGTCGGGGTAGACGCGGATGCCGGTGTCGAGGAAGGCCTGCATCTGCGCGGTCGCGGCGGCCAGATAGGCCGTGTCCACCTGACCGCGGACGGGCTCGGCGTAGGCCCAGGACAGCAGGAAGCGGACCGCGTTGCCGCCGCCGAGGGCGCGCAGCGCGGTCGCCGACTTCTTGGCGTCGGCCACCGAGGCGAAGGGCAGGCCGTTGTTCTCGTCCAGCTTGGTCTCGCCGGAGACGTTGTAGCCGCGCAGCACCACCTCGCGGCCGGTGGCGTCGACGAAGCGGCCGTTCGACACGATGAGGGTCGTGCCGTCGAACGAGAGGGAGTCGGGGACGGTGGCGGCGGTGGCGGGCGAGGCACCCACCACCGTCAGGAATCCACAGAGGACAACCAGAACCACGAGCAGACGAGCCCGGATATTCGGCATGTCCACTACAGTCCGGGGATTTCCCGACACCGTCAATACTTCTGACTCTTGAGTAAGTTTCAGGATTTTCGGACCTGTTTCGCCCCAGTCACCTCAACTCCCGACTCGTCGGGTCATGTTCAACAGGTACTCCCGGCGATCGAGGGGGTTGTGGTCGGTACGCGACCGGGTCGGCACCGTGCCGTACGTGATCGGCGCGTAGTGGTCGAAGGCGCTCTCCAACTCGCCCTCACCGCGCGTGAGTCCGGGGATCCGCCGGCCCAGTTCGTGCACCCGGCCGGCCGGTACCGCGCCCGTCAGCACACAGACGCCGCCGCGCGTCTCGGTGCTCTCCGGCACGGCCCGCAGCGAGGTCAGCACCGGCAGCAACGCGCCCAGGGTGTCCGCCGGGGCCTCGACACGGAACGCGTGCATCGGCTCGTACACCCGCGTCCCCGCCCGCCGCAGGGCCTCGACCAGGACGAGCGGGGTCAGCCCCCGGAAGTCGTACCCGGTGCTGGACATGCTCTTGTCGAAGCCCTGGTGGGCGTGGCTCTGCCGGGGCGAGTAGCCGCAGTGGGTCATGGTGACCGTGCAGTCCGGGATCCGCCAGCCGCACAGGCCCTGTCCGAGGGTCTCGCGGACGGTGTCCTCGACGGCCTTGAAGAAGGCGTACGGCATGGAGCCCAGCTCCACCTCGAGGCGGAAGTCGACGCCGGAGCCGGTCGGGGCGGGGTCGACGCGCAGGCCGACGGTGGCCAGGAAGGGGTTGTCGTCCTTCTTGTTGCACTCGACCGCCGTGCCGGAGCCGGCCGGTCGCTCGACGCAGATGGTGGTGGTCTCCCGGAAGGTGACGTCGAGGCCGTACTCGTCGGCGAGCGTCGCCTGGATGACCTCCTTCTGCACCTCGCCGTAGAGCGACACGGACAGCTCGCGGCGCACTTCGTCGTGGCGCAGGTCGATCAGCGGGTCCTGTTCGGCGAGTTGACCGAGGGCGAGGTGGAGCTTCCCGCGGTCCGTGTCCGCGCCCGGGACGACGACCGTCTCCAGGGTCGGCGGAGCGAAGAAGTGCCCCTGGGTGCCCCGGGGTTCACCGATCGTGTCGCCGATCCGTACGTCGGACAGACCCCACAGCCGGGCGATGCGCCCGGCGGGGACGGCGTCGTCGCGGACGTCGGTGCCGTGGTCGAAGACGGTGATCGCGGTGACCCTGCCCTCCTTGCGGGCCGCGTCCTCCGTCCCGGCCGCACCGAAGGGGACGCGGTCGCGGGTGCGCAGGGTGCCCTCGAAGATCCGGGCGTACGCCACCTTCTCCCCCGCCGGGCCCCGCTCGACCTTGAACACCGTGCCGGAGACCGGCCCTTCGGCGTCCCCGTCGGCCGACGGCAGCAACTCCCCGATCCCGGCGACCAGTTCAGGGACGCCCGCGCCGGTGATCGCGGACCCGAAGTACACCGGATGGACCTGCGCCCGACGAGTGAGGCTGACGAGTGCCGCGTGGAGACGGTCGTGGGAGAGGGTGCCGTCGGCGTACGCGGACAGGACGTCGTCGTCCTGGGACGCGAGGACGTCGAGCGCGCTCGGAGCGAGCCCCGGCGTGAAGTGGGCACCGGGTGTGCCGAGCCCCTCGGCCGTGCCCATGGGCACGATCGCCGGTGTGAGCCGGTCGGCGATCTCGCGCAGCAGACCGTCCTGGCGGGCCCCGCGGCGGTCGATCTTGTTCACGAACAGCAGGGTCGGGATGCCCAGCCGCCGCAGTGTCCGCATCAGGACGCGCGTCTGCGCCTGGACGCCTTCGACGGCCGAGACGACGAGCACGGCGCCGTCGAGCACGCCGAGCACGCGCTCCACCTCGGCGATGAAGTCCGGGTGGCCGGGGGTGTCGATGAGGTTGACCGTCACGTCGTCGATCTGGAAGGAGACGACGGCGGACTTGATGGTGATCCCGCGCCGGCGCTCCAGCGCGAGGGTGTCGGTACGGGTGTTCCCGTCGTCGACGCTGCCGATCTCGTCGATCACGCCGACGGTGTGCAGCAGCCGTTCGGTCAGGCTGGTCTTACCTGCGTCGACGTGCGCGAGGATGCCGAGGTTGAGCAAGTGCACGAAGCGTCATGTCCTTTGGATAGGGGGTGCTTCCTTCCTGGGTGGACATGAACGGTGCGCGCATCTCAGCTCCTCGGATCCTTCGGTAGGGGTGCCTGAGCAGTGCAGCAGACCGGCGCCCGCGATGCCAACGGATTAACCGGGAGCGTGATGATGCGAAGCGTGGTGATACGGAGTCGCTCGTGGCCCGGATGCGACGCTTGACCTCACCGTCGGCACACCGGCTGACCTGGGCCTGTCTTAAGGAGCGGAGCGTGCGTGACATCCTCCCGCGGTTGAGCGAGTGGTATGCGGACCGGGTGCCGTTCGGCCTCGCGACCGTCGTCGCCGTCAGCCGCAGCACGCCGCGCGATCCCGGCGCGGCCATGGCGGTCGGGCCCGGCGACGAGGTCGTGGGGAGCGTGTCCGGCGGCTGTGTCGAGGGAGCCGTCTTCGAGCTCGCCCAGGAGGTGGTGGCGAGCGGCGAGGCACGGCTCGAGACCTTCGGGTACAGCGACGAGGACGCGTTCGCGGTCGGGCTCACCTGCGGCGGCGAGATCACGCTGCTGGTCCGGCCCGTCACCGCGGAGACCGATCCGACGTTCCCGGCGGTCGCGGAGGCCGTCGCCGCCGGCCGTCCGGTGACCGTCGCGACGGTGGTCGACGGACCCGCGCCGCGCGGGGCCACCCTCGTGGTCGGCACCGACGGGGTCTCGGGCACGCTGGAGTCGGCCGGTCTGGACTTCGCCGTCGCCGCCGACTCCCGGGGCGAACTCGCCCTGGGCGCAACGGGGTTGCGGCACTACGGGCCGCACGGTGAGCGTCGCGAGGACACGGTCGCCGTCTTCCTGCACTCCTTCGCCCCACCGCCCCGCATGCTGGTCTTCGGCGCGATCGACTACGCGGCCGCTGTCGCCCGCATCGGCGGCTTCCTCGGCTACCGCGTCACCGTGTGCGACGCCCGCCCGGTCTTCGCCACGCCGAAACGCTTCCCGGCGGGCGTCGAGGTGGTCGTCGACTGGCCCCACCGCTACCTCCACAGCACCGACACCGACGAGCGCACGGTCATCTGCGTGCTGACCCACGACCCCAAGTTCGACGTGCCGCTGCTGACGGAGGCGCTGCGCCGGCCGGCCGCCTACATCGGAGCGATGGGCAGCCGCCGTACCCATGACGACCGTACGCGGCACCTGGTCGACGCCGGCCTCACGGACGCCGAACTGTCCCGGCTGCGCTCCCCCGTCGGACTCGACCTCGGGGCGCGTACGCCCGAGGAGGTCGCGGTGTCCGTCGCGGCCGAGATCATCGCCCGGCGCTGGGGCGGCAGCGGCTCGCCGCTGTCGGCCACGGCGGGGAAGATCCATCCGTCACCGTAGGCGGGGCACGGCTGCTGTCGTCCGCACAAAGGCGACGGCGAGCCTGACCTGGTCGGACACCGTCAGGCCCCGGTCTCCCGGTAGTCCGCCAGGATTCGCTCCAGGTGGTTCAGCGCCGCCTTGGTCCGGGCCGGGTGGTCCCGGAAGAAGGGGTCGTCCGGTACGGGGAGCGAACCCGCGAGCGCCCAGCCGCGGCCCCGCGCCCAGGTGGCATCGTCGGCGCCGACCGCCTCGCGGAAGACGTCCCGGGCCCGGGCGGGCAGGAACTTCCAGGCGGGCACCAGGTCCACCGCGGGGTCGGCCACGGCCAGCGTCCCGAAGTCGATGACGGCGCTGAGCCGGCCGTCCCTGGTCAGGAGGTTGCCCGCGTCGAGGTCGCCGTGGATCCACACCGGGGCCCGGTCCCAGGCGGGCGCGGCGAGGGCGGCCTCCCAGACCTCCGTCAGGGCGTCGGTGTCGACCAGCCCGGTCGTCCGCAGCTTCTCGATCTTGGGCCGGACGCGTGCCTCGACGGCGATGGAGTCGCGCGGGTCGCCCATCGGGACCCCGCGGAAGGCGTTGCTGGCCTCGGGGCCGGGTCCGTCGGTGGCGTCGGCGGCTTGCAGTGCGCGCAGGAATCCGGCCAGGTCGAGGGCGGTCCGGACGGGGTCGGCGAGGTTCTCGTCGGTCGCCGTCTCGCCCTCCAGCCAGCGGTACACGGACCACGGGTAGGGGTAGCCCTCGCCGGGCCCGCCCCTCGCGACCGGTTCGGAGACGGTCAGCGGCAACTGCGGGGCGAGGCGGGGCAGCCAGCGGTGCTCGCGCTCGACCTGGCCGACCCAGTGGGCGTACCGCGGCAGCCGTACGGACAGGTCGTCGCCGAGCCGGAAGGTCGCGTTGTCCATGCCGGACAGCGGAACCGGGGCTACGGGCAGGTCCGCCCAGTGCGGGAACTGGGCGGCGAGCAGACGGCGTACGAGCGGGGCATCGATCAGCATGCCGTCCATCTCAGCCGGGCGGTGGTCGCAGCTCCAGCGAATTACCCGGCACCGGTGGGGCTACCTCGGCGGCAGGCGGTGCAGTTCCAGGTCGGTGAGCCGGCCGTCGGCGACCGTGGCGGTCATGTACGTGCAGTGCGGCTGGCGTCGGCGGTCGGTCGGGGAGCCGGGGTTGAGCAGGCGCAGGCCGGTGGTGGCGGTGGTGTCCCAGGGGATGTGGCTGTGCCCGAAGACGAGCACGTCGAGGTCGGGGAACCGTGCGGCGCAGCGCGCCTCCCGGCCCTGGGCGGCGCCCGTCTCGTGCACGACGCCGAAGCGCAGGCCGCCGAGTTCGGCGTACGCCACCTCGGGCAGCCGGGCGCGCAGGGGCGGCCCGTCGTTGTTGCCGTACACGCCGACGACTCGGCGGGAGCGGTCCTCCAGCAGATCGAGGGTGGCGGTGTCGACCCAGTCCCCGGCGTGCAACACGACGTCCGCGCGCGGGAGTTCGGCGAGCAGCGGCGCGGGCAGTTCCTTGGCGCGCTTGGGGAGGTGGGTGTCGGACATGAGGAGGAGGCGCACGGGGTCAGCCTAGGGAGGGCGGCGGAAGTCCGCTCGGCCGGCTCGACGGAGGTCTGCGCTCGACGGAGGTCTGCGCTCGACAAGGTCTACAGTTGAAACTGTTCAGTCTGGGCTGGACAGTTTCCGGATCACGGTCTTACGGTGGGCCCATGAACGCATCGGCCACCGACCCGCCCGCCGGCATTTCCGACTCGGCGGCCCGGGCCGCGCGCGACCTGCGGGTGGTGTTCAGCCGGCTGCGCCGCCGGATCAGGGTGGTCGCGGAGAACGACGAGCTCACGCCGCCCCAGGTGTCCGCGCTCACCCTGGTCGCCAAACAGGGCGCCGCCACGGCCAGTGCGCTCGCCACGGCCGAGGGCGTGCGTCCGCAGTCGATGGCGACCACGCTCGCCGCGCTCGACCGGCAGGGGTTGATCCGGCGCACCCAGGACCCCGACGACGGCCGCCGTCAGCTCGTCACCCTGACCGACGCCGGGCGCCGGCGCGTCGACGGCGATCAGCAGGCGCGCGAGGAGTGGCTGGCCCGGGCCCTCCAGGACCGGTTCACCGAGGCCGAGCGGAGCAAGCTCCTGGAGGGGCTGGCTCTGCTGGAACGGCTGACGCAGGAGTAGCGGGCCTGGCAGGGCCTTGTCGCAGTCGTCCGGCAGGGCCCGGACCCGAACGCACTCACCCTCTCCCCCAGCACCACCGCACTCTCCCGAAAGGCACGTCCATGACCGTCACCGCCCTCGACCCGCGTACCGCCCTCGTCGTGATCGATCTCCAGGCCGGCATAGTCGGCGCGCCCACCCAGCCGTACTCCGGCGAAGAGGTCGTGGCCCGCGCGGTCGCGCTCGCCGACGCCTTCCGTGACCGGGGTCTGCCCGTGGTCCTGGTCCGGGTCTCCTTCGCCGCCGACGGCGCGGACGCCCCCTCCGGGCGCACCGAGGCCACCGGACGGACCGGGTCTCCGCCCGAGGGCTGGGACCGGATCGTCGGTGAACTCGCGGGCCACGCGGGCGACATCACCGTGACCAAGCGCAACTGGGGCGCCTTCCACGGCACCGACCTCGACGTCCAGCTGCGCCGGCGCGGTGTCACCCAGATCGTGCTGACGGGCATCGCCACCAGCATCGGCGTCGAGTCCACCGCCCGCGCCGCCTACGAGCACGGCTACCACGTCACGCTGGCCACCGACGCGATGAGCGACCTGAGCAGCGAGGCGCACGACAACAGCATCGAGCGGATCTTCCCGCGTCTGGGTGAGCGGGGCAGCACGGCGGAGATCCTGGAACTCCTCGCCAAGACACACGACTGACGCCGCGAAGTCACCGTCCCGACAGGAAGGTGCGAGGGGGACGAGGCCCTCTCCCGGGTTAGCATCTGGCCACCCGCACCAACCGTACGGCGAGCGACCCGAGGGGGCTCGGAAGCCCGATGCCGGTCAAGGTCAGCGTCATCGTCCCCGTCCACAACCCGGGGGCCCGCATCGGCGATTGCATCGCCTCAGTGCTCAAGCAGTCCCTGCCGCCCGACGCCTACGAAGTGATCTTCGTCGACGACGGCTCCACCGACGCCACCCCGGCCCGGCTCGACGCGCTCGCCGCCGCGGACCCCCGGGTCCGGGTCGTCCACCAGGACAACTCCGGCTGGTCCGGCAAGCCCCGTAACGTCGGCATCGCCGCCGCCCGCGGCACGTACGTGATGTTCGTCGACCACGACGACGTCCTCGGCGACGAGGCCCTGGAGCGCATGTACGGGTACGGGGTGGCCAATCGCGCCGACGTGGTCGTGGGCAAGATGGCCGCGCGGGGGCGGCCGGTGCCGGTGGAGCTGTTCCGCCGCAACCTGCCGCGCGCGAGCGTCGCGGACGCCCCGCTCATCGACAGCCTCACCCCGCACAAGATGTACCGCAGGGCGTTCCTCGACGACATCGGCCTACGGTTCCCGGAGGGCCGGCGCCGCGTGGACGACCACGTCTTCGTGACCGAGGCCTATCTGCGCGCGGCCAACGTCTCCGTGATCGGCGACTACGTCTGCTACTACCACAGCAGGCGCGACGACCACTCCAAGGCGGGCGTCCAGCCCTTCGACCCGGCCGGCTACTACAAGAACCTCCGCGAGGCGCTGGACGTCGTCGAGCGGTACACCGAACCGGGCCCGGTGCGCGACCGGCTCTACCGGCGCTGGCTGCGGGTGGAGATGGTGGACCGGCTGCGCGGCCGGCGCCTGCTCGCCCTGCCGGAGGACCACCGCAGGAAGCTCTTCGAGGAGATCCGCCAGGTCGTCGTGGAGCGCTTCGGGCCGGGTGTCGCCGCCGGGCTCCAGCCGACCCAGCAGGTCGTCGCCGCGCTGGTCGCCGCGAACCGGCTCGACGACGTGACGGCGTTCGCGGAGTGGGAGGCCGGTGTCGAACTGGCGGCGGCGCCCGATCGCGTCGAGTGGCGGGACGGTCTGCTGCGGTTCGACTTCGCCGCCGAACTCACGGCGGACGGTACGTCGTTGACGTATCCCGGCGGCAGTGTGCGCACGAGGCCGGACGAGCCGCCCCGTGATGTCGCCGACGCGATCGCGAGGGTGGGGGCCGGGGCGGTGAGCCGGTTCGGCCGGGCGAGCGCGGATCTGCTGCTGCGTGAACGGGCCACCGGCGCCCAGTACTTCCAGCCCATCGAGGTCACCCGGGAGATCGTGCCGGTCGAGGACAGCGGGCGGGTCCGGCTGGTGCTGCGCGGGGTGGTCACCGTCGACGCGGCCACCGCGGCGGGCGGCGCCCCGCTGCACGGCGGGCTGTGGGACACCTACGCCCGGATCAGGCTGGGCGGTTGGACCAAGGAGAGCCGGGTCGGTCCCGGCCCGCGCAAGGCCCGGGCGGCGACGTCGGCCGGGGTGGTGGCCGACCGTGTGGTGCTGCCGTACTGGACGGACCGGCACGGCACTCTCTCGCTCGACGTCGACCGGGCGGTCAAGCGGCTCGGCCTGCACGGACTGAGCCCGGAGGACACCGACGCCTCGGCCGGCCGACTGCGCGTGCCGCTGCCGCTGTACACCCCCGCCGGAACCCGCGTCCGGCTGAAGCTCACGTCCTCCGACGCCTCGGTGGAGACACCGGGCACGCTCGCCCCGGCCGCCGACGGGGCCGTCCTGGAAACCGCTTTGCCGGTCGACCGACTCGACGGCGCCACCTGGCGTGCCGCGCTGTGCCTGACCCCCGACGCCGACGAGCCGCGCTTCCTGCCGCTGCCGCTCGCCCTGCGCGCCGCGGCCGGTTCGGTCGAGGTCGTACGGCCGCCCCGACCCGGCGTCGTACGTCAACTCGCCCGCCGGGTACGGCGCTTGCTCGCCGTCACCATCGGCCGTAAGGCATCCGCGGACGCGAACCGGGGAACATGACCGCGCCCCGCGCAGGCCGACCGCTCTCCCGAAGGGGCGCGTCCTGCGCGGGGCGAAAGGGTCAGCGACCGCCGGTGATCTGACCCAGGGCGGAGCTCAGCGGCTTCCAGCCCCGGGAGCGGCCGAGGCCGAGGTTGCGGGCCCGTACCAGCGGGCGCCAGAAGTCCGCGCGGGTCAGCGTCTCGGGCTGGACCGCCTGCACGCGCTCAAGGATCGCCTCGGGCACCTTCTGCGGGTCGGGCACCTCGAACTCGGCGATGATCTCGTCGTACTTGTCGCTGAGCACGGTGTTGGTGTGGTCGGCACCGAAGACGACCAGCTGGCCGGTGGGCTGGGTGTCGACGAGGACGGTCACCAGGTCCGGGCGGTAACGGTTGAGGATCTCGACGACCTTGTAGACGTCACCGGTCCAGTACTTGGTGTGCCGGTCCCGGGCGGCCTCGTCGATACTGCGCGGCAGCATGTCGTCGAAGACGATGACGCTGGCCCAGTCGGAGTGCTTCTCGACGTTGATGAAGTCCCGCAGCGCGTACTCGAAGAGGTGCATGCCGTCGATGAAGGACAGGTCGAGGGTGGTGCGCCGCCAGTAGCCGAAGGGTTTACGGCCCCGGCGCAGGTTGCGCAGGGGGTGGCGGCCGCTGCGCAGGTGGGCCAGCGGGTTGTTGCGCTTGAAGAAGTCGTCGCTGGTGGCCTTCACCAGGTGGACGTCGTTCCGCACCTCCGTGACCACCTTGAACGCGGGGTCGATCGCGATGCTCGGGACGCGTGACAGCGCGAGGCTGCGTCCGTCGTTGACCCCGATCTCCAGGTAGTTGCGGTTGGCGGTGGCCTTGTGCAGTTCCCGGAGGAACTCATGGCGATTCACGAAGGGACTCCTAGCGGATGTGTGGCATTGCTCCGTGCATGGTGGCGGCGCGGCCGTCGGCGACAACGGTCATGAATGGATCTGCACCTTGCTGTGGTCGCCGAGGACGAACCGGTGGGCGCTGGGCACGCTGGGGGCCGGAGTGACCTCCACGTGCCGGCCGATCAGGGAGTTCTCGATGCGGCCCACGCCGCGGATCGAGGAGTCGCGCAGCACAATGGAGAACTCGAGCTCGCTGTCGGTGATGCCGCAGTTCTCGGCGACCGAGGTGAACGGGCCGACGTAGGAGTCCTCGACGACCGTGCCGGCGCCGATCAGGACGGGTCCGACGATCCGGGAGCGCACGATCCGCGCCCCCTCCTCGACGACCACCCGTCCGATGAGTTCGGACTCCTCGTCGACCTCCCCGTCGGTGCGGGGTTCGAGGGTCTCCAGGACGGTCCGGTTGACCTCCAGCATGTCGGTGACATTGCCGGTGTCCTTCCAGTAGCCCTGGATGACCGTGCTGCGTACGTCGGCGCCCGTGTCGATCAGGTGCTGGAGGGCGTGGGTGATCTCCAACTCCCCTCGCCAGGACGGGCGGATGGCGCGCACCGCGTCATGGACGACGGGGGTGAACAGATAGACGCCGACGAGGGCGAAGTCGCTCTTGGGGTGTTCGGGCTTCTCCTCCAGGCCGACGACCTGGCCCGTGGCGTCGAGTTCGGCGACGCCGAAGGCGCGGGCGTCCGCGACCTGGGTGAGCAGGATCTGGGCGGCGGGGCGGTCGCGCCGGAACTCGCCGACGAGGGCGCTGATGCCGCCGACGATGAAGTTGTCGCCCAGATACATCACGAAGTCGTCGTCGCCGAGCCAGTCCCGCGCGATCAGCACCGCGTGGGCCAGCCCGAGCGGCCGTTCCTGCGGGATGTAGGTGACCCGCAGCCCGAACTTGGAGCCGTCGCCGACGGCTTCCTCGATCTCGGCGGCGGTGTCCCCGACGATGACGCCGACCTCGGTGATGCCGGCCGCGGCGATCGATTCCAGTCCGTAGAAGAGCACGGCCTTGTTGGCCACGGGCACGAGCTGCTTCGCCGAAGTGTGCGTGATCGGCCGCAGGCGTGTACCGGCTCCGCCGGACAGCACAAGAGCCTTCATCTGCTTCACCTTAGCCTCGATCGTCCGGGTGTGACGGGGGACGGTGACGCTCGATGGTCACGAATCAGGCATGGCGGCCCGGTGGACTCCAGGTGACGCTCAGTCCTCGCCGCGCACGATGTTCCACTCCGGCCCCACGGGCACCACGTATGGTCCGACCCGCTCCTCGACGGCGGGCAGACAGGTGCGGACCGCGCCGAGCGGGCGGCGGGCCTTGGACCAGCCGGTGCGGGGCCGGCGGACGACGGGTTTGTCACTGAGGGGCGAGGTCACCGCGGTTCATCTCTTCTCTGCATCCGTTGACTGCTCCGGGACGGGTCCCCGGCGGTGCCGGGGACAAACGCCCCTTCGGTCAGGCGGTGCCGAGCGCGGTACGCAGGGTGGCGACGGCCTGCGCGATGGCCGCTCCGGCGACGTGGGTCCCGCGCAGGGCGTTGAGCATCACGAAGTCGTGAATGATCCCCTGGTAGCGGACCGCGACGACCGGCACGCCCGCCTCGCGCAGCTTGGCCGCGTAGGCCTCGCCCTCGTCGCGCAGGACGTCGGCCTCGCCGGTGATGACCAGGGCCGGCGGCAGACCGGTGAGCTGCTCGGTGGTGGCGCGCAGCGGCGATGCCGTGATCTGTGCGCGCTCGCTCTCGTCGGTCGTGTACTGGTCCCAGAACCACTGCATGCCGTCGCGTCGCAGGAAGTAGCCGGTGGCGAACTGGTGGTAGGAGGCGGTGTCGAAGCTCGCGTCGGTGACCGGGTAGAACAGCACCTGCTGGACCAGCGGGACGTCACCGCGCTCCTTGGCCATCAAGGTCAGCGCGGCGGTCATGTTCCCGCCGACCGAGTCGCCGGCGACGGCCAGCCGGGAGGCGTCGAGGCCCTTGCCCGCGCCCTGCTCGACGATCCAGCGGGCCACGGCGTAGTTCTGCTCGATCGCCACCGGGTAGCGGGCCTCGGGCGAGAGGTCGTACTCGGGGAAGACGACCGCCGCACCGGCGCCGACGGCGAGTTCGCGCACCAGCCGGTCGTGGGTGTGGGCGTTGCCGAAGACCCAGCCGGCGCCGTGGATGTAAAGGATCACCGGAAGGGTGGCGGTGGTACCCGCTGGCTTGACGATCCGGGCGCGGACCTGGCCGGTGGGGCCGCCCTCGACGGTGATCCACTCCTCGTCCACGGCGGGCTTCTCGATGTCGCCGGACTGGACCTCGTCGACCGCCTTGCGGCCCTCGGCGGGCGCCAGGTCGAACAGGTACGGCGGGTTCGCCGTGGCCTCGACGAAGGCCTGGGCGGCGGGTTCGAGGACGGGGCGGGGTGCGGTGCTGTCGGTCATGACTGCCTCCTCGGTACGGGTGCCGCGACGGCTCCGGCGGAGGTGCGGGAGCCGGTGGTGCCGCACGCCGTGGACAGTAGCCCTCGAGTTAGTCGCGCGCAACTCATTAGGGCACGATAGAATCGGACAGACCTGACCGTTAGGGTGGTGACTAGGGTGGTGACCGTCGTGAACAGGACAGCAACCGGGAGCCGTGCCGTGAGCCAAGCCTCAGTGGAGCCGAGCGTGGAGCTGGGCGTGGAGCCGAGCCAGGGATCGCTGCTCCTGGACGACCAGCTCTGCTTCGCCCTGTACGCCGCCTCCCGCGCCGTCACCGCGCGCTACCGCCCGCTCCTGGACGAGCTCGGCCTGACCTACCCGCAGTACCTGGTCATGCTCGTGCTCTGGGAGCGGGACTCGATCTCCGTACGGGACCTCGGGGCCTCGCTCCAGCTGGAGTCCAGCACCCTGTCGCCGCTGCTGAAGCGGCTGGAGGCGAGCGGTCTTGTGCGCCGGGAGCGCCGCGCGGAGGACGAGCGCTCGGTCGCCATCCGGCTCACCGAGGCGGGCGCCGCCCTGCGGGACCGCGCTGCGACGGTCCCGCTCGCCATCGGCGACGCCATGGGTCTCACGCCCGAACAGGACGTCCTGGCCAAGCAGTTGCTGCGGTTGATCACGGCCAACGTCACGAACGGCTGACCGAGAGTTCGGCCCACACCTGCTTGCCTCCGCTGACGGGCACGGTCCCCCAGGTTCCCGACATGGCCTCGACGAGGAGGATGCCGCGCCCGCCGGTGGCCTCCCAGCCGATGCTCGTCGGCTTGACCGGGGTGCGGGGCGAGGAGTCGGCGACGGCCACGCGCAGCCGGTCGCCGAGCAGGGTGAGGTCGAGGCGGACCCGGCCGTCGGTGTGCACGAGGGCGTTGGTGACCAGCTCCGAGACGACGAGCAGGGCCGCGTCCATGTCGTCCCGCGGCACGCCCCAGCCGCGCAGCGCGCGCCGGGTGAAGCGGCGGGCGTGGCCGACGGCCTCGGGCACCCGCCACACCGTCCAGGTCTCGCGCAGCGGGCGCAGGGTCATGCCGTCGTAGCGCAGCAGGAGCAGGGCCACGTCGTCGCTGCGGCGGGCGCCCACGAGCAGGGCGTCGGCGACGAGGTCGAGGTGGGCGGGGTCGGCGGCGGAGAGCTCGTGCGCGAGCCGGTCGAGGCCCTCGTCGATGTCGGCGTCGGAGGACTCGACGAGGCCGTCCGTGGTCAGCGCGATGACGGTGCCGGGCTGGAGGCGCAGCGGGCTCATCGGGAAGTCGGCCTGCGCGACCACGCCGAGCGGCGGGCCGCCCTCGACGTCGGGGATCTCGATACCGCCGTCCGGGTGACGCAGCACCGGCGGGAGGTGTCCGGCGCGGACGTACCAGGCGAAGCCCTCCTCCATGTCGACGTCGACATAGCAGCAGGTGGCGAAGAGGTCCGTCTCCAGGTCCATCAGGAGGCGGTTGGCGTGGGAGACCACGACGTCCGGCGGGTGCCCCTCGACGGCGTACGCGCGCAGGGCGGTGCGCATCTGGCTCATCAGGGTGGCGGCGCCCGCGTTGTGCCCCTGGACGTCGCCGATGACGAGGGCGACGTGGTTGTCGGGCAGCGGGATCACGTCGTACCAGTCGCCGCCGACCTCCAGGCCCGCCGTGGTGGGCAGGTAGCGGGCGACGGCGGCCGCGCCGGGCAGGGTCGGCAGGCGGCGCGGGAGCAGCTGGCGCTGGAGCATGCCGACGAGTTCGTGCTCCGCGTCGAAGGCGTGCGCCCGCAGCAGGGCCTGGCCCGCGAGGCCCGCCGAGGCGGTGAGCAGGGCACGTTCGTCGGTGCCGAAGTCGTGCGGGGCGTCCCAGCCGATAAGGCAGGCGCCGGCCATGCGGCCCCCGGCGGGCAGCGGCAGGACGGCCAGGCCGCCGGGGCCGACCTCGGCGAGCGCGGGCTCCAGGTCACTGCCGGCCGGCCAGATCCGGGCGCGGCCCTCGCGCAGGGCGGCGGCGAGGGTGGGCATGCTCCGAACGGGCGCGTCCGGCCACTCCGAGCGCCACTCCAGACGCCACAGCTCGGGCCAGGACTCCGGCTCGGGCGGGTCGAGGACGATGACGACGAGCCGCTCGTTCTCCAGCTCGGCGAGCGCGATCCGGTCGGCGTGCAGCGGCTTGCGCAGCGCGGAGACCACGGCCTGGCTGACGTCCCGCACCGTGCCCGCGGTGGCGAGGGCGGCGGCAAGGCGCTGCACGCGGGCCACGTCGGTGACGTCGGAGCGCAGTTTCGAGGCGTCGGCGACGGTCCCCACCAGCCGGGCCGGCCGCCCCTCGCCGCCCGGCACCAGGCGCCCGCTCAGTCTGAGCCACTTCGGCGGCCCCGAGGGCTGGAGCACCCGGAACTCCAGCTCACGGTCACCGATGGACATGTGGTCGGCCTCGACCACCGACATCAGCGAGGGCAGGTCCTCGGGGACCGCGAGACCGAGCAGGGTCTCGACCTTGCCGTCGAAGTCGTCGCGGGTGAGGCCGAACAGGTCGAGGATCTCGTCGCCGACCTCGACGCGTCCGGTGTCCATGGCGAGGCCGAACGCGTTGGCCGGCAGCTCCCCGCCCTCCGCGGCCCGGTCCGCGGCCGGGCAGGACACGGCGTCGGCGATCAGCTCAAGAGACTTGCGGTCGTCGGTGTCGAACCCCTCGGGGCGTTCACTCACCGCCACCAGACAGCCGCGGCCGGCGTCCCCGCGCGCGGGCAGCACGGCCAGGAAGAAGTCCCGCGCGGACGTGCGGCGTGACTCCGCGCTCCCCGACAGCTCCTTCGGCCCCAGCCACACCGCGTTCCCGGTGCGGTGGGCGTCGGCCACCGGGGAGCCGCCCGTGAGGAGGTAGCCGTCGCGCAGTCCGAACAGGGTCCGCGGTACGCCGGCCGACTCGACCAGGCACAGCACGTCGCCGTCCTGCGCGGGGGTGTAGAAGGCGGCGAGCGAGGCGCCCGCGAAGACGAGCGCCTGTTCCAGGACGCGGCGCACCCGATCGAGCGATGTCGGTTCGGACGTGAGCGCTTTCAGGGCGCTTTCGGCACGCAACGTTCTCGTTCCGCGTCCCGCAGCGCCCTCACTGACCACGTCCGTCATTACAGCGCGTATGCGGCCCCTGCGCAGCCCCTGTGGACGTTCCATGGAGGCCGAAGGGCCGGTCCGCCCGATACGTACCGAACCTGCGGCGGTTCTCCGCGCCGCTCCGCTCGCCGTGCGCGTCCGGCCCGGGGGAGGCAGATTTGTCCCTGGGACCCGTCGCGCGGCCGTGCGAGGAGGTGGTCGGCGTGTCCGACGGGCATACGTCCGCACAGTCGCCGGCGACCGCGAGGGCGCGGGTGGGCCGGCCGCTGCTGTCCCTGGCGCTGGCCTCGATGATGGACGAGGTGCACGCGCACTCCGGCGCGGTGTATCTGCTGGCCGCCGACGAGCCCGTACTGGAGATGTCGGTGATGGCGGGGCTGCCCCGGGCGTTCGCGGCGCCGTGGGAGCGGGTCGGGCTGAGCGCGCCGATCCCGGTCGCGCAGGCGGTGCGGGAGCGGCGGCTGGTCTGGGTGGGCGGCGAGGAGGACATGGCGCGCAGCTATCCGCGCATCGCGGTGGTGCTGCCGTACCCCTTCGCGCTGGCCGCGCTGCCGGTGGCGACGCGGTCGACGGCGTACGGCGCGGTGTTCGTGACCTGGCCCGGTTCCCATCCGCCGGAGCTGTCCGACCGGGAGCGGGGCCATCTGACCGCCGCCTGCGACCGGCTCGCGGTGCGGCTGGAACGGGCCGTCGAGGAGAACCGTCCGGTGTTCCCGGAGCACGATCTGCTGGCCACTCCCCCGCCGGCGGGCGCGGCGGGGACACTCGGCACGCTGGAGGCGGCCCGGATGGTGGCCCGGCTGCCCTACGGGCTGTGCTCGCTGGATCTGCACGGCCGGATCAGCTTCGCCAACGCGGCCGCCGCCGAACTCATCGGCGTCCCGGTCAGCACACTGCTGGGCACCCAGCTGTGGGCGTCGGTGCCCTGGCTCAACGACCCGGTGTACGAGGACCGTTACCGGGCCGCGCTGCTCAGCCAGCACACCACCTCGTTCATGGCGCTGCGTCCGCCGGGCGACTGGCTGTCGTTCCGGCTGCATCCCAGCACGACCGGGCTGAGCGTACGGATCACCAGGGCGCGGCCGGTGGCGGAGATGAGCCGGGCCGGGCCGCAGCCGGGTGACGCCGCGCCCCGGCTGGTCACCATCTCCCAGGTGCTCAGCCTGGCGGGCGCGCTCACCGAGGCGGTGGGGGTGCAGGACGTGGTGCAGCTGGTCGCGGACGAGATCGCGCCGGCCGTGGGCAGCCAGGCCCTGGTCGTGCTGGGTTCGCGGGCGGGGCGGCTGCATGTGCTGGGGCACCGCGGCTATCCGGACGCGCACGTCGTGGAACGGTTCGACGGGCTGCCGCTGGCCGAGCGGACGCCGGGCACGCACGTGCTCACCACGGGTGTACCGGCGTTCTTCGACTCACGCGGGGAACTGGAGCGCCTCTATCCGGGGCGGCTGGACTCCCCCGACGGTTTCGCCGCCTGGGCGTACCTGCCCCTGATCGCCTCCGGTCGGCCGGTGGGCACCTGCGTGCTCGCCTACACCGAGCGGCACCCGTTCCCCGCGGACGAGCGGGCCGTGCTGACGAGTCTGGGCGGCCTCGTCGCCCAGGCCCTGGAGCGCGCCCAGCTCTACGACGCCAAGCACCAGCTCGCGCACGGGCTGCAGGAGGCACTGCTGCCGAGCACCCTGCCGACGCTGCCCGGCATCGAGGCCGCCGCGCGCTATCTGCCCGCCACCCAGGGCATGGAGATCGGCGGCGACTTCTACGACCTGGTGCCCTCGCACGGGGTGGCGGCGGCCGTGATCGGGGACGTGCAGGGGCACAACGTGACCGCGGCGGGCCTCATGGGCCAGATCCGTACCGCCGTACGGGCGTACACCACGGTCGGGCAGGCGCCCGAGGACGTCATGCGCAGCACCAACCGGCTGCTGATCGACCTGGGCGCGGACCTCTTCGCCAGCTGTCTCTATCTGCGGCTGGATCCGGCGCGGGGGCGTGCGGTGATGGCACGCGCGGGCCATCCGCCGCCGCTGCTGCGCCGACCGGACGGACGGGTACGGGTCCTCGACCTGGCCGGCGGTCCGCTGCTCGGCATCGACGAGGCGGCCACCTACCCGACGACGGAGGTCGACCTGGCCCCCGGTTCCGTGCTCGTCCTCTACACCGACGGTCTGATCGAGTCCCCGGGCGTCGACATCGAGGACGCGCTGGCCGACCTGGGCGAACTGCTCACGTCCTCGGGCGACCTGCCGCTGGAGCAGCTGGCCGACCACCTCGTACGGCACAGCACGGCGGCCCGGGAGCGGGTGGACGACGTGGCGCTGCTGTTGCTGAGGGCGCCTCCGACGGGCCCATGAAGGACGGACACATGAATGCGGTCCGGCCCTCCCGCCGGAGGGCCGGACCGTCCACCGCCGACCGGGACGATGAGCCGACCGACAGTGGGTCTGCGTGGGGGGAACCCGAGCCGAGGGCCAACGGGGTGGGGCCCGATGGATGGCCCTCGGTCAGGGGTGCCTGATTGAGCTGTTGCTGCGGCTAGTGGGAGCCGGTGAGCTGCGAGCCGTCGTCCGCGCCGTTGCCGGTCTGGTCCTCCTGGCCCGTCCCGTTCAGGTCGTCGCCGGCGCCCTGCTGCTCCTCGCCCGCCGTCGCGGAGGGGTCGACCGCCTCGCCGCCGATCTCCTCGCCACCGACGCCCTCGTCACCCGCGCTCGCACTCGGGTCGACGGCGCCTTCGTCACCGGCACCGGCGTCACCCGCACCCGCGTCACCCGCACCGGCGTCACCGGCACCCGCGTCGCCGAGCGTCGCGCCCGTCGCCGCGAGGGCGGTGGTCACCGGCTGGAAGAAGGTCTCGCCGCCGACGGTGCAGTCGCCGCTGCCACCGGAGGTGAGGCCGACCGCGCCGCCGTCCTGCGTGAACAGGGAGCCGCCGCTGTCGCCCGCCTCCGCGCAGACGTCGGTCTGGATGAGCCCGGTGACGGTGTCGACGCCGCTCGGGTCCGTCTCGCTCTGGAAGTTGACCGTGGCGTCCAGTCCGGTGATCGTGCCGTCCTTCAGACCGGTGGTGCTGCCCATCCGGAAGACCTGCGTGCCGACCGTGGCCTCCTCGGCCTGGACGATCTGGACGATCTGGCCGCCGCCGACGTTGACCTCGCTCGGCGCCACGGTGGCCGGGTCGTCGTACTTCACCAGGGAGAAGTCGCCCTCGCCCGGGAAGGTGGCCTGGTCGACGGTGGCGATGGGCTCACCGGTCTCGGAGTCGGACCACTGCTTCGCCGCCACACCGCAGTGACCGGCCGTCAGGAAGGCCGGCGCGCCGTCGCTCGCGGTGACGTTGAAGCCGAGGGAGCAGCGGACGGTGCCGCCTTCGACCTGGGAGAAGATCGCGTCGCCGCCCGAGACGAAGGGCTTGAAGGTGCCGGCCGACTTCTTCAGCGTCGCCATGTCCGCGCCGAGGCCCTGGACCGTGGACTCCAGCTGGTTCCACTTCGCGCCGGTGACCGTGCTGTCGGCGGTGACCACGATCTTGTTGGTGCGCGCGTCGAGCGCCCAGGCGGTGCCCGGGATGGTCGCGTCGGTCTTCAGGGTCTGCGCGCCGGTCTTCAGCTCGGCGAGGCTGTTGTCGACCTCGCGGACCTTCGCGCCCGCCTTTTCGGCCTGGACTATCACGTTGTTGTTTTCGCCGGATATGACGTTGACGACCAACTGCTGGCTGCCGGAGTCGTAGTACGAACCGGCGAAGGCCTGACCGAGCAGATCCTGGAGCTGTGAGGCGAGATCCGAGGCGTCGGTCGCCTTCAGGGTCTTGGGGGCCGCGTCGGACGAATTGTCCTGCGACGCATTGGCGTTCGGCAGCAGTATTGCGGCCGCGCCGAGCGCCACGACGCTGCCTGCCGCGATCGCGACCTTGCGCTTCGGAATTCGCTTGTGACTCAAACTACTCGACCTCCTGGGGGACCGGAGTGTGGGTGCCGCCGTTCGGCAGCTGTTCTGTTCGGGGCGCCTGGTTGGCTGTTGGTACGCACGTGCCGTCCGGTGCGTTCAATTCCGTTTGCCAACTCGCTTTGCCCTACGCCGAATCAGCCATGACCCGCGCCTGACCCGCCGGCGCGACGGGCAAGCGCTTCCCGCCGCCACCACGCCCTGTCCATGCCGCATCCACACCATGTCCACGCTGCGGTGACCGATGCGGATGTCCTGATCGAAGCGGTGCGCGCCGACGGCTCACCGGCGACTCACGACGCCTTGCCGACACGATCAGCGACCGATCGACAACAGTCCGTTCCGATCACGGAGCGGAATCCCGGCTTCAGTGAATCTGCACATCGACTACCCAACCAAGTCACCGTGGGCGGAGGTTCTCCACACAGGAAAGGCCGCCGCCACGTCATTGGGGCGGGAGTGTCGCATTCGCCTCGAGGGCCGCAAGTCCTCGCGTGAACCAATGCCGTGAGGCATGTGAAGAACTCGCCCGGGAGGCGTGCGCACACCTGCACGGAATGGTGCCCGTGAGGCTCAAGTGCCCTGGTGGGACGTTTGGTTGATTGGAAGCCCGTACCCGCCGCGTGCTTTGATCCATCGCACCGCAGGGTCCGCCAACGGCTCCCGGAAACGGGCGCACGGCGTCCGCGGTCGCGGCGTCCATCTGTCCCCAGAGGGGCCGCTCCCCCTTGCTGAATATCCATACGAAGGGAAGTTCCATCATGAACTCCACCCCCCAGGTTCAGACCGTCGAGATCTCCGACGCCGAGCTCGACAACGTCTCCGGCGGCCTTTCCGTGAACGCCGTCAGCAACGTCACCGGCCTGGTGGACGGCATCGTCCCCGTTTCCGGCCTGGTCGACACCGTGGTCGGCACCGTCGAGGCCACGACCGGTCTGAACACCGCCCCGGTCACCAACCTGGTCGCCGGTCTCTGATCGCACCTTCTGTGCCGTCGAGCCCCGGAGCCGTCACCCGGCTCCGGGGCTCTCGGACGCCCTGAAGCAGACGCCCTGAATCAGCAGACGCCCTGAATCAAGGGAAGCCCCCGTGCAGTTCCGCCAGCAGGCCCTCACCAAGCTCCAGTCACCGGAGGATCTCGACCTCCCGGTGCGTTTCGCCCGCCCCCAGGGCTGGCTCGTGCTGTCCGTGACGGTGGTCGCGATGGCCGCCGCCTCCGTGTGGGCGGTGACCGGCTCGGTGGCCTCCACGGTCGGCGCGCCCGCCGTCCTCACGCACGGGGAGGGCAGTTACATCCTCCAGAGCCCGGTCGCGGGCCAGGTCACGGCGGTACTCGCGAAGGAGGGCGTCCGGCTGCCGGCCGACTCCCCCGTCCTCAAGGTCCGCACCAGCGAGGGCAGTACGGTCGTCCGTACGGTCGCCGCGGGCCGGATCACGGCGCTCGCCGCGACCATCGGCCAGATCATCCAGACCGGTGCCAATGTCGCCGCCGTCGAGAAGGTCGCCCACGCGGGCGACCCGCTCTACGCGACGGTGTACGTGCCCGCCGAGAACGCGGCCTCCATCCCCGCCGACGCCGCCGTCGACCTGACCGTCTCCTCGGTGCCGACCCAGGAGTACGGAGTCCTGCGCGGCCATGTGAAGTCGGTGGACCGCTCCGCGCAGTCGGCCCAGCAGATCGGCGCGTTCCTCGGGGACAGCCAGCTGGGCGAGCAGTTCACCAAGAAGGGCAGGCCGGTGGCCGTGCTGGTCCGGCTGGACAAGTCGTCCGGCACGAAGAGCGGTTACAAGTGGTCGTCCGCCGACGGACCGCCCTTCGCCCTCAGCTCCATGACCATGGCCTCGGGCTCGATCCGGCTGGCCGACCAGCGTCCCGTCGATTGGCTGCTGCCGTGAGCACCGCACAGGAGACGCGGAACAGACGCCGCGCCACCGCGCCCAAACGCCCGGTGCCCAAAGGCAGGGCGAAGACCGTCCGCACACCGACCGTGCTCCAGATGGAGGCGGTCGAGTGCGGGGCCGCCTCCCTCGCGATGGTCCTCGGCCACTACGGCAGGCACGTCCCGCTGGAGGAACTCCGCATCGCCTGCGGAGTCTCCCGGGACGGTTCCCGCGCGAGCAACCTGCTGAAGGCGGCCCGCAGTTACGGCCTGACGGCCAAGGGCATGCAAATGGACACGGCCGCCCTCGCCGAGGTGCAGACCCCGGCCGTCCTCTTCTGGGAGTTCAACCACTACGTCGTCTACGACGGCATGGGCCGCCGCTTCGGCCGCCGCGGTGTCTTCATCAACGACCCCGGCAAGGGCCGCCGGTTCGTCCCCATGGAGGACTTCGACGGCAGCTTCACCGGGGTCGTGCTGGTCATGGAGCCCGGCGACGACTTCACCAAGGGCGGCCGCAAGCAGGGTGTCCTGGGCGCGATGCCGGCCCGGCTGCGCGGCACGGCGGGCACGATGCCGGCCGCGGTCCTCGCCAGCCTGCTGCTCGTGCTGGTCGGCGCGGCGGTGCCCGCGCTGAGCCGGACGTACATCGACATGTTCCTGATCGGGGGTCAGACCTCGCTGCTCGGCGTGCTGTTCGCGTCGATGGGCGCGAGCGTCCTGCTCACGATCGTGCTGACCTGGCTCCAGCAGGCGAACCTGCTGCGCGGCCGCATCATCTCCTCCACCCTCTCCAGCGCCCGCTTCCTGCGGCATCTGCTGCGCCTGCCGGTGACCTTCTTCGCCCAGCGCAGCCCGGCCGACCTGGTCCAACGCCTCCAGTCCAACGACCAGGTGGCCGAGACCCTGGCCCGCGACCTCGCTGCGGCGGGCGTGGACGCGGTGGTCGTCGTCCTCTACGCCGTGCTCCTCTACACGTACGACCCGCAGTTGACGTATCTCGGGATCGGCGTCGCGTTGCTGAACATCGTCGCGATGCGGGTGGTCATCCGGCTGCGGGCGACGCGGACGGCGAAGTTGCGGGCCGACAGCGCGCGGCTGACCAACACCGCCTACTCCGGGCTCCAGTTGATCGAGACGATGAAGGCGACCGGCGGTGAGGACGGGTACTTCCGCAAGTGGGCCGGGCAGCACGCCACCACGCTGGAGGAGCAGCAGCGGCTCGGGGTGCCGAGTGCCTGGCTCGGGGTGGTCGCGCCGACGCTGGCCTCGCTGAACAGCGCGTTGATCCTGTGGATCGGCGGCATGCGGGCCGTGGAGGGCGGTATCTCGGTCGGTCTGCTGGTCGCCTTCCAGTCCCTGGTCACCCGCTTCACGGCACCGATCACGCGCCTGAACGGCGTCGCGGGCCGCATCCAGGACTTCGCCGCCGACGTAGCCCGGTTGAAGGACGTCGAGAACTTCCAGGCCGACCCGCTCTACGACCGTCCCGGCGCCGGCGACTCCACGCGCCGCCTCCAGGGTCACGTCGAGCTCCAGAACATCACCTTCGGCTACAACCCGCTCGACAAGCCCCTGCTCACCGGCTTCGACCTGACCGTCGGCCCCGGACAGCAGGTCGCCCTCGTCGGCGGCTCGGGCAGCGGCAAGTCCACGGTCTCCCGGCTGATCTCGGGTCTCTACACGCCGTGGGAGGGCGTGATCCGCATCGACGACCAGCGCCTGGACGACATCCCGCGCGGCGCGCTCGCGGCGTCGGTCTCCTTCGTCGACCAGGAGGTCTTCCTGTTCGAGGGCTCGGTGCGCGACAACGTGGCGCTGTGGGACCCGTCGATCCCGGACGACGCGGTGGTGGAGGCGCTGCGGGACGCGGCGCTGCTTGACGTGGTGACGCGCCGGCCCGGCGGCATCCACAGCAGGGTCGAGCAGGACGGGCGCAACTTCTCCGGCGGGCAGCGCCAACGCCTGGAGATCGCCCGGGCGTTGGTGCGCCGGCCGAGCATCCTGGTCCTCGACGAGGTGACGAGCGCGCTGGACGCGGAGACCGAGCTGGCCGTGATGGACAACCTGCGCCGGCGTGGCTGTGCCTGTGTGGTGATCGCGCACCGGCTCAGCACCGTGCGCGACAGCGACGAGATCGTCGTGCTCCAGCACGGCACGATCGTGGAACGCGGGCGCCACGAGGACCTGGTGGCGCACGGCGGCGCCTACGCGGCGCTGGTCAGGGAGCGTTGAGATGACGACGGCACACGAAGGCGACCTCGTAGTCGGCGCACTCGGCTCCATGGGCACGCTGGTCGACTGCTCGGGTCTGACCCGGCTCGACCTGGAGGGCCCGCAGGTGCTGTGGCTGATCACGGCGGGCAGCCTGGACCTGTTCGCGGTGGACGCCGTCCAGCAGGGCCACTGGCACCACCTCGGCCGCCTGGGAGCGGGCTCGCTCCTCCTGGGACCAGTGGCCGGACCCCAACACACCCTGGTCGCCCGCCCGTTGCGCGACTGCGTGGTCCACCGCATCGGCCTGCGCGAGCTCTACCAGACGGCCGACACCCAGACCTGGTCCTACGACGAGTACGGCAACGCCCAGTACGTCCCGCCGACGACGAGCCCGCTGGAGTACGCCCTGGCCCTCGGCGTCGGACGCAGTCTGTCCGTCCTCTTCCAGGCACCGACGGCCGGCGAACGCGCCGCCGAGTTGACCGACGACGACGTCTTCTGGATGCAGGTGCCGCCGGGCAGCGTGCAGTACGGCTCGTTGTACGGCGCCGAGGCCGCTGCCGACCTGCTGATGGACCCGGGGCTCTGGCAGAGCATGGTCGACCAGCAGTACCGGCTGCTGACCACCCTGGACCGCTGGATCGAGCAGCTGGAGCGCACCCACGAGACCCGAACCGCCGCCGGTATCAAGGCCGGTGAGGCCGTGCGCGCCCAGGCCGACCGCACGCTGCTCGCTTCCATCGGCAAGTCCTCCAAGCGCACCACGGCCGCGGACGCCGACGCCTCGTACGCGGCCTGCAAGTTGGTCGCCCAGGCCGCCGGGATCACCCTGTCCGAGCCCGCGCGCAGCGGTACGGAGAGCGACCGGCTCGACCCGGTGGAGCAGGTGGCGATCGCCTCCCGGGTGCGGACCAGGGCCGTACGCCTGGACGGCCGTTGGTGGCGGGACAACATCGGGCCGCTGGTGGGACACCGGGCCCTGTCCGGGGCGCCGGTCGCGCTGCTGTGGCGGCGCGGCGGATATGTGGCCGTGCATCCGGCGACGGGCCGTGAGACGCCGATCGAGAAGGCGAACGCGGAGGAGTTCGAGCCGCGCGCGGTGATGTTCTATCGTCCGCTGCCCGATCACGGCCTGAGCCCCCTGAAGCTGCTGCGGTTCAGCATGAAGGGCACCGGCAACGACCTCACCAGCCTGCTCCTCGGCGGTCTGGTGACCGTGGCGATCGGCGCGCTGGTGCCGATCGCGACCGGCAAGGTGCTGGGCGAGTTCGTGCCGAAGGCGCAGACGCATCTGATCGTGCAGGTCTGTCTGGCCGTGATGATGACCAGCGTGGTGGCGGCGGCCTTCATGCTGCTGGAGAACCTCACCATCCTCCGACTGGAGGGCCGCATCGAGGCCACGCTCCAACCGGCCGTCTGGGACCGTCTGTTGCGGCTGCCGACGAAGTTCTTCACGGAGCGCTCGACCGGCGAACTGGCGAGCGCGGCGATGGGCATCAGCGCGATCCGCCGCATGATGGCCGGCATCGGGCCCACCGTCGCCCAGTCGCTCACGATCGGCGCGATGAACCTGGGGCTGCTGTTCTGGTACAGCCCGTCGATGGCGCTGGCGGCGATCGGCATGCTCGTCGTCATCGCGGGGGCCTTCCTGGGCCTGGGCCTGTGGCAGGTGCGCTGGCAGCGCCGCCTTGTGGTCCTCAGCAACAAGCTGAACAACCAGGCCTTCCAGACCCTGCGCGGCCTGCCGAAGCTGCGGGTGGCCGCCGCCGAGAACTACGCGTACGCGGCCTGGGCCTCGGAGTTCGCGCGCAGCCGTGAGCTCCAGCAGCGGGTGGGCCGGATCAAGAACCTCACGACGGTGATGGGGGCGGTCTATCTCCCCCTGTGCACCCTGCTGATGTTCATGCTGCTCGCCGGTCCGGCGCGCGGGTCGATGTCGGCGGCGGCCTTCCTCACCTTCAACACCTCGGTGACGATGCTACTGACCTCGGTCACCCAACTCACCGGCGCCTTCGTCTCGGTGGTGTCCGCACTGCCCCTCTTCGAGGAGATCAGGCCGGTCCTCGACGCGACCCCTGAGGTACGCACGGCGAGCACCCGGCCGGGCCCGCTGACGGGCGCGATCGAGACGCGCGGCCTCTCCTTCAGGTACGCGGACGACGCGCCGTTGGTGCTGGACGACGTGTCGTTCGCGATCCGCCCGGGCGAGTTCGTGGCGATCGTGGGCCCCAGCGGCTGCGGCAAGTCGACGCTGCTGCGGCTGCTGATCGGCTTCGACAAGCCGGTCTCGGGCAATGTGCTCTACGACGGTCAGGACCTGGCGGCACTCGACCAGTCGGCGGTGCGCCGGCAGTGCGGTGTGGTGCTCCAGCACGCGCAGCCGTTCACGGGCTCGATCCTGGACGTCATCTGCGGCACCGAGCCGTACACGCCGGAGGAGGCCATGGCGGCGGCCGAGATGGCGGGGCTCGCCGAGGACATCAAGCGGATGCCGATGGGGCTGCACACGATCGTCTCGGGCAGCGGCTCGGTCTCCGGCGGTCAGCGTCAACGCCTCATGATCGCCCAGGCGTTGATCCGCCGGCCCCGGATCCTCTTCTTCGACGAGGCGACCAGCGCCCTCGACAACGAGACCCAACGGACGGTCATCGAGTCCACCAAGGCCCTCAACGCCACCCGCGTCGTCATCGCCCACCGCCTGTCGACCGTGCTCGACGCCGACCGCGTCATCGTGATGGAGGACGGCAAGGTCGCCCAGCAGGGCCCACCCGCCCAACTGCTCGCGGACACGGGCGGCCGGCTGCACGAACTGGTGCGCCGACAGCTGGCGTAAGGGCTCGGCCCAGAGCTCTGAAGGCTCAGTCCAGGCCGGGGACAGGTGCTCCGGAGGGCACGCCGGCCTCGACGTATGCCGCGTAGAACTCCTTCCAGGAAGCGGTCGTCCCGGCGTGCGGCCCCTCGGACCGCTCGCCCCGCGCCGTCGCGTCGAGGGCGGCCAGACAGACCTCCCAGCCCGCGGCGTTGCGGGCGGCGGTGTCGGCGGCCTCCAGGACGTCGGTGAGGGTGAAGCGGGTGCGCTTGTCGTCCAACTCCTCCAGATCGAAGTGGAGTTCGTCGCCGCCCCACGCGAAGGACAGGTGCCGGGGCGCGTCGACGGCGAGCACCCGGCCGGTGGACTCCGGCATGTTCGGATCGCCGCTGAAGGTGATGGTGCCGCCAGGACGCAGCTCGATCTCGGCCCGGGACGGGAACCACCGGGCGAGTTCGCCCGCGTCGGTCACGAGTTGCCACATGTGCGCGACGGGGTGATCGTGAATGCGGCTGAAGCGGACGGCCGGACGGCCGTCGTCCCGGGTCAGATAGGTGCCGGTGAGCTCTGTGGCCATAGCGGATTCCTTCCTCGACTGCCCTCTCGGGCAACCCCTGAAGCGAAACGTTGCCGTTTCGCAGAAAGTGGTCTAGCCTCGACGTGTACGAAACCGTTTCGTTTACCAGCTTTTTGCCCACACCTCCGAACGACTTTCCCTGGAGTGGTTCTCCATGTCCGAGAAGACCCTTACCGAGGGCTCCCGCGAGGGAGTCGAGACGTCGGCGGGGACCGCCGCGTCGACCAACAAGCGGTGGTGGATCCTCGCGGTCGTCGCCCTCGCACAGCTCATGGTGGTCCTCGACACCACGATCGTGAACATCGCCCTGCCGTCGGCCCAGGCCGACCTCGGCTTCAACGACGGCAACCGGCAGTGGATCGTCACCGCCTACGCCCTCGCGTTCGCGTCCCTGCTGCTGCTCGGCGGCCGGATCGCCGACCTCTTCGGCCGCAAGACCGCCTTCCTGATCGGCATCGTCGGCTTCGCCGTCGCCTCCGCCCTGGGCGGCGCCGCCAACGGCTTCGGCATGCTGGTCGTCGCCCGCGCCCTTCAGGGCGCCTTCGGCGCACTGCTCGCACCGGCCGCGCTGTCGATCCTCAACACGACCTTCACCGACGCACGGGAGCGGGCCAGGGCGTTCAGCGTCTACGGCGCCATCGCCGGTGCCGGTGGCGCGGTGGGCCTGCTGCTCGGCGGTCTGCTGACCGACGCGCTCGACTGGCGCTGGACCCTGTACGTGAACGTGGGCATCGCCTTCATCGCCTTCGCGGCCGGCTGGATG
This sequence comes from Streptomyces sp. NPDC088794, assembly GCF_044750545.1. Taxonomy (NCBI): domain Bacteria; kingdom Bacillati; phylum Actinomycetota; class Actinomycetes; order Kitasatosporales; family Streptomycetaceae; genus Streptomyces; species Streptomyces sp. NPDC088794. Next base: position 42,272 of record NZ_JBIVKB010000001.1, read on the forward strand.
CTGCTGACCAACCACCGTGACGCCGGGAACTCCAAGCTCGACGTGCCGGGCACGATCCTGGTCGCCGGCGGTCTGTTCTCGCTGGTCTACGGCTTCTCCAACGCCGAGACTCACGACTGGGGCTCGCCCCTCACCTGGGGCTTTCTGATCGCGGGCGTAGTACTCCTGGCCGCCTTCGCCTGGTGGCAGAACCGGGCGGAGCACCCGCTGCTGCCGCTGCGCATCCTGCTCGACCGTGACCGCGGGGCCTCGTTCCTGGCCCTGCTGATCTCCGGCGGCGGCATGTTCGGTGTCTTCCTGTTCCTCACCTACTACCTCCAGCTCAACCTCGGCTTCAGCCCGACGAAGACCGGTGTGGCGTTCCTGCCCATGGTCGCGGCGCTGATGGTGGCGGCCCAGCTCGGCACCACGGTCCTGGTACCGCGGATCGGCCCGAAGGTCATCGTTCCGCTGGGCTTCGCGGTCGCCGCGCTCGGCATGGCCTGGCTGACCGGGATCGACAACGGGTCGAGCTACGTCAGCGCGGTGCTGCCGCAGCTGATCATCACCGGTATCGGCCTCGGCCTGGTCATGCCGCCGGCCATGCAGCTGGCCACCGGCGGGGTGGCGGCCGAGGACGCGGGTGTCGCGTCCGCCTCCGTCAACGCCATGCAGCAGGTGGGCGGTTCGGTCGGTACGGCGCTGCTGAACACGCTCGCCGCGAGCGCCGCGACCTCGTACCTGGTCGGCAAGGACGCGACCAGCAAGCTGGTCCAGGCCGAGGCGACGATCGAGAGCTACACCACCGCGTTCTGGTGGTCGGCGGGCATGTTCGCGGCGGGTGCCGTGATCACCTTCCTGCTCTTCCGCCGCGGAGTGCCGCAGCAGGACGAGAACGCCGCACCGGTCGTCCACATGTGATCACCCGCACCTGAGCCGCACCAGACCGAGGGGCCACCCGTCCGCAGGGAGACGAGTGGTCCCTCTTCCCTGTCTGTCGTCAAGCGATTCCGCCGCAATTCACCGGGTCGAGTGAACCCGGTCTTGCGGACCGCCGCACAGGGATGGTCGGCGCCCCGTCGGGGTAACTACCGAGATCGAATGCGCCTGCCAGGTGGAGCGGACATGACGCCGGATTCCTACGACCGCGTCCCCGAACCCTCCGAGGGCCCGGCCGCGGAGCTCGTCGGTTCCGCGCCGCCCGCGGCGAACGCGCACGCCCGGACCCGGGCGGACGGCCCCTTCACCGTGGTCGAGGCACTCGGCGAGATCGATCTCGCGACCGCGCAGTCCCTCGGCGAACACCTGGACGCGGCGACCTCGGGGGCCGCACCGGACGTGTTGGTCGACCTGCGCGCGGTGGAGTTCTTCGACTGCTCGGGCCTGCGCGTCCTGTGCCGGGCCGAGGCGCGGGCCAGGGAGCGCGGCGGCCGGCTGCGGATCGTCTCGGATGTCCCGCGCCTGCACCGACTGCTGGCCGGGGCCGGACTGCTGCACCGCTTTCCACCGCTCCCCGGCCTGCCGGAAGGGCCCGAGGAACGGACGTAGAAAGACACAGAAGGCAGCGAAGGCGCAGAAGGGCACCGACATAGAAAAGCCAGGGGCCGGCGGGCAGCCCCACACCGCCCGCCGACCCCTGGTGCGAGATCGCCGGGGTCCCCGCGTCCGGAGCTCGCACTCCCCATCCGCGAGCCGCGTCACGTGGACGCGGGGACCACGCGACCCCGGTCTCAGAAGCTGAAGACGCTCGTCCCGTAGGAGGTCTTCACGCAGTCGTTGGCGAAGGCGCGCTCGTAGGAGACGCGCTTGCCCTGCCAGACGCCGTCGACGGTGACGACGACGGGGTCGTACTCCCTGGTGCACAGCACGTCGTCTCTCGCCGCCAGCGCGTCGAGATCCCCGTCGACACCGCGCAGTTCGGCGCAGGCCAGGCGGGCGGCCGGGTGGGTGCCGGAGGCCGTGGGGGCGCAGGTCAGGGTGACCGCGCGCTGCGGGGCGGCGGTGGCGGAGCTGTCGCCGTGGGCGATGGTCAGCACCAGGGCCGAGGGGGCGTAGAGCGAGGCGGGGGCGGTGGTGACCGGGGCCGCGAGGGCGGCTCCGGTGAGGGGGCCGCAGACGGCGGTGGCCGTGAGGGCGATGGTCGTTGCCCAGCGCGCGGTGTTCCGCATTGTGTGCATCCTTCCGCTGGTTTCGAGGGTGAGCCGGACCTCATCGGGTTGGTGCCGGACCGGCGAGCGCGAGTCTGCCGAGTCCGCGGCGGAAACACACCTCGACCCCATGCGTTTCAGTAACCTTGCGTATTGAATCAGTGGCGCGAAGTTACGGCTTTCGAACGTACGAACCCAGGAACCGCACGGTTCTTGATCGCCGAAAACGGCCGACTGGCCGATTTACCTGGCCTTGTTAATAGGCCTGAAACATTCCGATTGAGCTGTCGGCTGACTCCGCCGCGACCCCTTGCGTTCACGGAGGGGGCGAGTAATCGTCATTACATGATTACGACAGAGCAGCAGGAGAAGGTGCGCGGCTGGTTCGCCGGCCGCATCCCCGACGACCTCTTCGAGGGACCGGTCGAGCTCACGGTCGACCGCGAGGAGATCACCGTCATCGGCCGGGTCCCCGAACCCGCGCTCGCCGAGGACGCCTCGGCGGCCGAGCGCGAGGCCGCGATACAGGGCCGCGTCCAGGAGTTCCGCGAGCGCACGCGCGAGGCACGGATCGAGGTGGCCCGCGAGGCCGAGCACCGGTTCCGCCGGAAGGTCTCCTGGGGTGTGGAAGTGGGCGGCGAGCGCGCCCTGTTCACGCACATCGCCGCGCCCGTCATGACCCGCCTTCGCCAGCCCGAGCGCCAGGTCCTCGACACCCTGATCGCGGGCGGGGTCGCCCGCAGCCGCAGCGAGGCCCTCGCCTGGTGCGTGCGGCTGGTGGAGCGCCACACCGACGACTGGCTCGCCGAACTGCGGGACTCCCTCGAGCACGTCCAGCGGGTGCGGGCCCAGGGTCCGGACGTCGAGGAGGTGAATGATTCGTCCACCAAGGACGCCGAAGATGGATGAAACGTCCACTGGTACGGGTGGCGTCCCGGGCCTTAACGTCGGCAGACGCCCGCCGGACGCCACCCGTCTCCTCGCCCACCCCCAGCGAGTCGCCACGGCCGTCCCGACCGCCCGCGCCGACCCCCGCGCTCCACGCCTGTAGCCCCGCCGGAGCCCACCTTGTCGTCCCTGCCCTCGAACTCCCCCGCCGCGCCGCCCCCGTCCCTGACCGAGGTGGAGGCGCACGGCGTCGAGCGCATCCCCGACGCGGACCGTACCGCGACCCCGCTCGACCTGTTCCGGCTCGCCTTCGGCGGTGCCAACACCTTCTCGACCTGTGTGCTGGGCGCCTTCCCGATCCTGTTCGGGCTCTCCTTCTGGCAGGGGCTCGCCGCCACCCTCCTCGGGGTCGTCGCGGGCGCGCTGATCCTGTGCCCGATGGCCGTCTTCGGCCCGGTCAACGGCACCAACAACGCCGTCTCCTCGTCCGCGCACCTCGGGGTGCACGGGCGCGTGGTGGGCTCCTTCCTGTCCCTCCTGACGGCGATCGCCTTCTTCTCGATCTCGGTGTGGAGTTCGGGCGACGCCCTGGTGGGCGGCGCGCACCGGCTGTTCGGCCTGGCGCGCAGCGACCTCTCCTACGTCGTCGCGTACGCGCTGTTCGCCGTACTGGTCCTCGCGGTGTGCGTGTACGGCTTCCGGTTCATGCTGTTCGTCAACAAGGTGGCGGTGACCTCGGCGACGGTGCTGTTCCTGGTCGGCGCCTTCGCCTTCGCCGGCGACTTCGACCCGTCGTACGCCGGTACTTTCACGGACTCGGCGGACGCGGCGACCCAGTCGCTGTTCTGGCCGTCGTTCATCGGCGCCGCGCTGATCGTGCTGTCGAATCCGGTGTCGTTCGGAGCCTTCCTCGGTGACTGGTCGCGCTACATCCCGGCGAGCACCCCGCGCCGCCGGGTGGTCGGCGCCGCGTTCCTGTCGCAGATCGCCACGCTGGTGCCGTTCCTCTTCGGCCTGACGACCGCGAGCATCATCGCGACGAAGGCCCCGAAGTACGTCGACCCGGCGGCCCCCGACTTCGTGGGCGGACTCCTCGCGATCTCGCCGACCTGGTACTTCCTGCCGGTGTGTCTGCTCGCCCTGATCGGCGGCATGTCGACGGGGACGACCGCGCTGTACGGGACCGGCCTGGACTTCTCGTCGGTGTTCCCGCGTCTCTCGCGCGTGCAGGCGACCGTGCTGGTCGGCGTGTTGTCGATCGCGTTCATCTTCGTCGGCCGGTTCGGCCTGAACCTGGTGCAGTCGATCTCGACCTTCGCCACGATGATCATCACCTGCACCACGCCGTGGATGGTCGTGATGATGCTGGGCTTCTTCACCCGGCGCGGCTGGTACGACCCGGACGCGCTCCAGGTCTTCAACCGCCGTCAGCGCGGCGGCCGTTACTGGTTCGCGCACGGCTGGAACTGGCGGGGCATGACCGCCTGGTGGGTCTCCGCCGTCATCGGCGTGCTCTTCACCAACATCCCGGGCCAGTTCGTGGGCCCGCTCGGCGATCTGGCCAACGGCGTCGACATCAGCCTGCCGCTGTCCCTGGTGGTGGCCGCGGTGCTGTTCCTGTCGCTGCTGCGGCTCTTCCCCGAGCCCCGCGCGGTGTACGGGCCCGAGGGCGCGCGGCTGGCCCGGACCGTGGAGGTGCCGGTGCCGCCGATCACGGGTCCCGGCGCGGAAGCCGACGAGGGGGCGTTGTCAGACCCCTCCGCTACGTTGCGGGCATGACTCGATTCGTGTTGGTGGCGGGCGCCTGGCTGGGCGCGTGGGCGTGGGACGAGGTGGCGGACGGGCTGCGCGCGGCCGGGGACGAACCTCATCCCCTGACCCTGACGGGACTGGCCGAGAAGCGGGGGCTCCCGGCCGGGCAGCAGACGCACGTCCAGGACATCGTCGACGAGGTCGAGCGGCTCGACCTGCGCGATGTGGTCCTGGTCGGGCACAGCTACTCAGGTGTTCCTGTCGGCCAAGCGGCCGAGCGGATCGGGGACCGGCTGCGCAGAGTCGTGTACATCGATGCGAACCTCCCGACCGACGGAGAGTCCTTCCTGGACGACTGGCCCAGCGACCACGTCCGTAAGGCGATCGACGAGCACGACGGCTTCTGGCCGCCGCTCGACGCCGAGGACTACGCGGGGCAGGGCCTCACGGAGGAGCAGCTCGCTCGGATCCTCGCCGGCGGCACCCCGCACCCCGGCGCCCCGCTCACCGAACCGGCCGTGCTGACCGGCTCCCCGGGCGAGTTGCCCTCGACGTACGTGAAGTGCCTCCTGGACGGTCCGGAACCGCCGCCTTCCGTGGCCGAGTTGCTGCGCGGTGAGCGGTGGGAGCTGGTGAACCTGGACACCGGTCACTGGCCGATGTTCTCCGAGCCGGCCGAACTGGCCCGGATCCTGCACGAGTCGGGCACCGCGCGCTGACGCCCGCCAACCGCTGACGCCCGCCCCGGGTCTCGGACCTGCGCCTACTCGCCAGTATCGTTCGGATGCAGCGCGTTCTCAGCGACGAGAGGCGGGATGGACCCATGGGCAAGCACTGGGCGGACTTCCAGTACGAGATCTATCTCAACGGGATGTCGGGGGCCGTGCCGCGGCTGCCCACCGACCTCACCCGGCTGGAGGAGATCACCGAGCAGCGGCTCGGCCCCGGCCCGGTCGGCTATGTCGCGGGCAGCGCCGGTGACGGCAGCACGGCGCGCGCGAACCGGGCCGCACTGGAGCGGCGCCGGATCGTGCCGCGCATGCTGCGGGACGTGCACGAGCGGGACCTGTCGGTCGAGGTGCTCGGGCGCGCCCTGCCCGCGCCGCTGGCACTGGCGCCGGTCGGCGTGCTGTCGATCATGCACCCCGACGCCGAGTCCGCCGCGGCCCGGGCCGCCGCCGCGCAGGGGGTGCCGTTCATCCTGTCCTCCGCGTCCAGCACGCCCATGGAGCAGGTCGCCGAGGCGATGGGGGACGCCGAGCGCTGGTTCCAGCTGTACTGGCCCAAGGATCCGGAGGTGGCCCGGAGTTTCCTGAACCGGGCGAAGGCGGCCGGGTTCACCGCGCTGGTCGTCACGCTGGACACCCCGCTGCTGGCCTGGCGCCCGCGCGATCTCGACCAGGCCTATCTGCCGTTCCTGCACGGCGTGGGCACGGCCAACTACTTCTCCGACCCGGCCTTCCAGGCGGGCCTCGCCAAGCCGGTCGCCGAGGACCCGAACGCGGCGGTGATGCACTTCGTCGGCATGTTCTCGGACCCCGGCAAGACCTGGCCGGACCTGGCGTTCCTGCGCGAGAACTGGGACGGTCCGATCGTCCTCAAGGGCATCCTGCACCCCGACGACGCCCGGTTCGCCGCCGACGCAGGGATGGACGGCGTGGTCGTCTCCAACCACGGGGGCCGGCAGGTGGCCGGGTCCGTGGCGGCGGCCGACGCGCTGCCCCGGGTGGTCGAGGCGGTCGGCGACCGGCTGACCGTCCTGTTCGACAGCGGCGTCCGCACCGGCGACGACGTCTTCAAGGCCCTCGCGCTCGGGGCCCGGGCGGTGCTCGTGGGGCGGCCCTACGTCTATGGGCTCGGCCTCGACGGACAGGCGGGCGTCGAGCACGTGATCCGCTGCCTGCTCGCCGAGTTGGACCTCACCCTCGCCCTCTCGGGACATGCCACGCCCGCCACGATCGGCGCCGCCGACCTCACCGAGGAATCCGGCTGACCGGCGCGCCGTCCCGTCCCGTGCGACGTCCTCGCGGTCGTCGCACTCCCCTTACGCCGTCCGGCGGTTCAGCTCCGCCGGCTGCTGTGCGGGCGGTTCCTCGGTCCGCGTGACCGCGAGCGAGCTGGGGCTCGCCGTGGTCTGCGCGTCGCCCACCCAGCGCTGCCCGGTGGAGCGGTCCCGCACCTTGAGAACGATGTCCGCACCGGGGTCGCCGGTGGTGGCGGCGAGGGCGAGGCTGTCGTCCCAGCGGGGCACCACCTCTCCCTGCACGGTGAAGTCGTAGCGGACGTCGTCGCCGCGCTTGGCCTTCTCGTCGGCGCAGGTGCCGAGGACGACCACACCGGCGTCCACGTGCGAGTCCAGGCACAGATCGGGGTCGGCCGCGCTGCGCAGCAGCCCGTCGTCGCCGTACGTCCACTGCTGGGTGAGGACGCCGGAGCAGGTGGCCAGTTCGGCCCCGGCGCCGGCCCGTACCGTGCCCTTGATGTCGAGGCAGAGGCCGGCCGCCACGTTGCGCAGCCTGGACCGGCCGCCGGCCGTGGGGAGTTTGGCGGTACCCGGGGACGACTGGGTCCCGGCGCTCGGTGACGTGCCGTCGCTCGCGCTGTTGGAGGCGGCCGGGTCGACGCCGCTGTCGTGGGACCACATGCCGGCGGCGACCAGGGTCACGATCACCCCGGCCGAGACGAGGCCCACGCCGGTCATCAGAGTGCGCGAGGCCCTCGGCGATCCCGGCGGACGGCGGAGCGGCAGGGTGATCCGGGGCAGGACCCGGTGGCGTCCGCCGCCGTGCCGGCCGACGTTGCGCGCGCCGCGGGACTCCCCCGGCGTACGCCCGGGGCGGGAGTCCACGTAGCGGCGGGCACCCCAGCCCAGTACCGCCTCGGCCAGGAGCACCCCCAACCCGCCCTCGAATTGGCCCAGTTGTTCGGCCGCGAAACGGCAGTAGCGGCACACCGACAGATGCTGCTGGACATCCGGCAGCAGGGTGCCGCCCCGGCGCAGCGAAACATCCAGGAGGCGGCTGTAGTAGCTGCATTCCTTGGACGGGGCGAGTTCCCGATGGGCATGTACACAACCCTCGCGGAGTTTTTCCCGCGCTTGTTCGAGTGCCGCCGACGCGCTGTCGGTATCCATGCCGAGCAGTCCGGCGGGAACGGAAATCGGTTCCGCCTCGACCTCGGTGTGCCACAGCAAACACCGGGCGAGTCCGGGAAGAGCGTGAAATGAACGCTCCGCCAGCTTGCGGTTATCGGGCGTCATCGACTTGGCGTCACGCATACCGCGCCCGCCGGCGGGTTTCTGCAACTGCGGCAGAACCGCGGATATTCGGTCCTCGGCGGACCACACCCGGGCCGTGTCCCGCACGGCCAGCAGAATCCTTGGGCGCAGCGCGACGCCGGGCTCGCCCAGCGCCAGCCGGTCGAGCACCTGGTGGAAGGCGGCCGAGGTCACCATGGAGACGACGTCGCCCGAGGAGGCGAGGCAGATGGACCCGTAGTCGTGGGCCGCCGGCCAGTGGCGCGCCATGAGCAGCGCGACGGAATGGGTGACCTCACCGTCGGGACGGCCGCCGAGCATGGCCGCGAGGTTCTCGTCGGATTCTCCGGGAACCCCGCCGGGCGGCGGGTAAGGGGGCTGAGGGGGGTGGGGGGTGGACACGGAGCGGATTCCTTCCCACACATGGGGCACGTGAGCGGTGACCGCCGAAAGGCCCCCTGTGGTGCATACCTTCTGGACGGCGAGCACGAGGAGCGTGAAATTCAGCTACGTCCGTCCGACCCGGATCCCCATAGGTCGAACGAGGTTCGGCCATTACCCCCCGCACAGGTGCTTCACCCTCGCACAACACACTCATGACCAACAAGGCACTTGGGCAACATCGGCCTCATTGAACGGAAGTCTGATACGACGGCTAGTCGGATCGTGTTCGCCACCATTCGGCATTCCATGCGCCCCGTGTGAAACACACGCACGCGCCGGAGCGCCACGTGCGCTCCCCCCGGGTGCGCGGGCGTAGTCAGATGGGACCGGCCCTTCTCGGAGGCCCGGCGCGGAACGGCGGCTCTCCCGCGCCCATCCGGGCCGCCGACCTTGTTCCTCCCGCCCTCGGTCGGCGGCCCCGGGACCGCACTTCTCGAATCTCCGGGCCTCAGATCTGCCAGGAGCGCAGCCGGTCGGCCGCGCCGTAGACGTCGGTCTTGCCGGAGATCAGATCGCGGGCGAGGTCGACGAGCGCGCCGTAGGGCGGATCGATACCGACGTCACTGACGAACATGTAGGCAACGGCCGTCGCGCAGGCGAACCGGGCGTTGGCCGACGGCAGGGGCTTGAGCAGGGCCAGCGTGTGCAGCAGCGCGGCGGCCCGCCAGGCGGGGTCGGAGTCCGTGCCGAGTCGGGGCGGATCGACGCGGTGCCGGGCGACGGCGGCGACCAGGGCGGAGAAGTCGTTGATCGTGGGCTGCTCGGGCAGCACCTCTTCGTGCCGCTGGAGCAGCCAGGGCACGTCGATGTGGATGACGGGTGCCATCGCTCAGGCGACCCGCCCCTCGCCGGCCGCGGGTGGTTCGTCGTCCGGGAAGGCGGCGGCGAACTCGTCGGCGTGCGTGGCGAAGAAGCGCCGGAAAGCCTCGGCGCCTTCCTGCAGCGCGCGGTGCCTGGCGATGTCGGCCGCGGCCGCCTCGCGCACGAGCGCCTTCATCGACGTACCGCGTTCCTTGGCGATCTGCCTCAGATCCTCTAGTTCGCGATCGCTGAACTCCACATTCAGAGCTGGCATGCGCATACGGTACCGCCGGGGTACTCGATCGTAAATACGCGCTGCTCACAGCGCCTGTGACCAGGTACCGTCAGGGGCGGTTCCGGTGCGAGCGCCACGTCCGAATCCCGCCGGTCCCGGGGCGCTCGGCGCAGCAGACTGGAGCCATGGAAACGACGTACAGGACGATCGACAGCCCGCTCGGGGAACTGCTGCTCGTGGGCGAGGGCCCGCGGCTGACCTCGCTGTCCCTGCCGGGGCAGCGGAACGCGCCCGCCGTCCGCGCGGAGTGGCGCCGTGACGACACCGCGTTCGGCGAGGCCGCCCGGCAGCTCGCCGACTACTTCGCCGGCCGCCGCACCCGCTTCGCGCTCGAACTCGCCCCCGCGGGGACGGAGTTCCAGCAGCGGGTGTGGCGGGCGCTGGACGACATCCCGTACGGCGAGACGACGACGTACGGGCGGCTCGCCGAGCGGCTCGGTGTGCCGCGCGGCGAGGTCCGGGCGGTGGGTGCGGCGGTGGGCGCGAATCCGCTGCTGCTGGTTCGGCCTTGTCACCGTGTGATCGGTGCGGATGGCTCGATGCGGGGGTATGCGGGCGGGGTCGAGTGCAAGGTGCGGTTGCTGACGCACGAGGGTGCGCTTCAACCGACGTTGCTGTGATTGGCCGTCGTTTTCCTGCCGCGCCGTCGTGGCTGGTCGCGCAGTTCCCCGCGCCCCTTACGGGGCACGGTGGAACCGGACCTGCATTCGTTCGGGCTGTTCAGTGTTCGGCCCACAGGCCCCTTCGGCGGTAACCGCCCTCCCAGAAAAGGCGGTTGAGGACGCGGACCGGGGGTGGCATGGAGTTCAGGAAGGCCGCTCGGTCTGTCTCCGGGGCGCCGTCGACCACCCAGGGCACGAACACCGCGGCGCCGCGCAGGCCTTGGGTCTCTCGGATGCGGCCGGTGAAGGCGGCCCAGTCGGCCTTGGTCAGCACGTCCTGCATGAGCGGGAGCGCGCTGTCCTCCTCGTGCTTGAGGTGGTCGTCGAGCGTGGCCGTCAACGCCCGTACCAGGTCCGGGAGTTCGGGAGCCTGGTCCCGCAGTGCCGTGTCCACGGCGGCGAGCAGCGGGTCGATGCGGGAGTGCTCGGCCTCCATGTCGTCGAGCAGGGCCAGATCGCGCGGGCGCCCGGCGACACGGTCCCGCACGCGCGGCCACAGACCGCTGTCCTCGGCGGTGTGGTGGATGTGCAGCTGGTGGGTGAAGTTGTCCCAACCCGCGCGCACCCCGGGAGTGTTCGCCCGGCCGTCGGCCACGGCCTGGCCCAGGCGCTCCAGGTCGCGCCGGAAGGCGTCGTGGGAGGCGTACATGGCGGTGAAGTCGATCTTTTCCGTACGGGTCTCGGTCATCAGGCGGCCTCTTCCAGCTCGGGTTCGGACACGGGCAGGGCGTGCGGGTTGGCGGACGGGCCGCGGTACCGGCGTACGGCGAGACAGGCGAGCGCTCCGGCCAGCAGGACCGCGGCGGACACGTACACGGCGGGGCCCATCGCGTCGACGAAGCCGTGGCCGAAGACCTGGCCACCGAGGGCGCGCATGCGCTCGGCCACGTCCTGCGGGACCCCCTGTGGGGTGCCGGCCTGCTGCTGGGCGCTCACGTCCGCCTCGGCCCGGGAGAAGGCGCCGACGAAGGAGTCGCGGTAGGCGGCGGGCAGCCCGCCGGCGCTCTCCCGGGCCCGGTCGGTCAGCGCCGAGGACAGCTGCGCCTGGAGCACGGCGCCGACGACGGCGCCCGCGAGCACCGAACCGACCTGCCGCAGTGCGTTGGTGACGCCGGACGCGGCACCGGCCAGGGCGGCCGGGACGCCGCGCATGACCTCGGCGGCCATGGGGGCGAAGGTGCAGCCGACGCCGAGGCCGGTGAGCAGGAGCGGGAAGGCGATGCTCGGCCAGTTCGAGCCGGCGTCGGCGACGGACACCACCCACACCAGTCCCCCGGCCCACGCGAGCAGCCCGCCCATCAGGATGAACTTGCCGCCGATCCGGTCGGCGAGCGCTCCGGCCGGCCCCGCCGTCACGAACGAGCCGAGGGCCACGGGCAGGAGCACCAGGCCGGACTTGAGGGCGCTGTAGCCGAGGACGGACTGGAGGTAGATCGTCAGCGGCAGGAACATGCCGACCACGCCGAACGACACCGTGACGCCGACGAAGTTGATCAGAGTGAAGTTGCGGTCGCGGAAGAGCGAGAACGGGACGAGGGGTTCCTTGGTCTGCTGGCCGCGCTCGTGCAGCAGGAACGCGGCGAAGAACACGCCGGCCAGCACGAACAGGCCCCAGATCCAGCGGTTCCAGTCGTAGCGCTGGCCTTCCGTGAGGCCGAAGGCCAGGCAGAACAGGGCAGTTGATGCGAGTGCCACGCCGAAGGTGTCGAGGCGGTGGCGGACCGTGCGCCGGCCGGCCGGGATGATCGTGGCCGTCAGCAGCAGGACGAGGGCGCCCAGCGGCAGGTTGACGAAGAAGATCCACCGCCAGCTGAGGTGGGTGATCAGAGCGCCGCCGAGGATGGGCCCGAGGGCGCCGGACACCCCGGCGACCGTGCCCCAGATGCCCATCGCCACACCGCGCCGCTCGGCCGGGAACACCTCGGTGATGATCGACAGGGTCTGGGGCATCAACAGCGCCGCGCCCAGGCCCTGTACGGCCCGGAAGGCGACGAGCTGCGTCGGGTCCTGGGCCAGCCCGCAGGCGAGGCTCGCCAGGGTGAAGACGGCGACTCCAGTGGCGAACAGGTTGCGTTTGCCGCGCAGGTCGCCGAGGCGGCCGCCGGTGATCAGCAGGACGGCCAGCGCCAGCGTGTAGGCGTTGACGACCCAGAGGATCTCGTCGAGGGACGCGTCCAGATCCGCGCCCAGGTCGGGGATCGCGATGTTCACGATCGTCAGGTCGAGGAGGGTCATGAAGAACCCGAGAGAGAGGGTGATCAGGATCGCCCATGGGTTGCCGTGCCACTTCTTGAACACGATGTCGGTCTCCTTGCGTTGGACTCGCGTTCAAGAGGGCGGGCCGGTCGCCGAGTGTGACGCGCCGCCTTTTCTGTGAGGCATAGGTCACATTCGGGCCGTCCGCTGTCACATTCCGACCCCTTGCGGCCCTCGCAGTAGTGAGCGCTCAGCGGGGAGGCCCACCTATGTCCGAAACCCATGTCACCGACCAGGCGACCGATGCCTTCATGGACCATCGGGAGCTGTTGTTCGGCCTCGTCTACAACATGCTCGGCAGCGTCGCGGACACCGAGGACGTGCTGCAGGAGACCTGGCTGTCGTGGTCGGGCCGGGGCGCCGAGGGGATCACCAACCCCCGCGCCTACCTGGTCCGCATAGCCGTCAACCACGCCCTCCAGCGCCGGACCGTGATCACCCGCCGCCGCGAGACGTACGTCGGCCCGTGGCTGCCGGAGCCGCTGGTCGGCGACGAGGCGGGCGCCGACGACCCGGCCCTGCGCACCGAGTCGGTGTCGCTGGCGATGCTGGTGGTCCTGGAGTCCCTGACCCCGCTGGAACGCGCGGTGTTCGTGCTCCACGAGGTCTTCGGGTATCCGCACACCGAGATCGCGGACATCATCGACCGGACCCCGGCGGCCGTACGGCAGTTGGCGCACCGCGCGCGGGCCCATGTGCACGCCCGGCGGCCGCTGTACCGGGCGCATCCACGGGTACGGCGGGAGGCGACGGAGCGGTTCGTGCGGGCCGCGCTCGGCGGGGACATCTCCGCGTTGCTGGAGATCCTCGCGCCGGACGTCACGGTCTGGACGGACGGCGGCGGCAACCGCAAGCCCGCGGGGCTGCGGCCGGTGCACGGCCGGGACAAGGCGGCCCGCCTCATCACGAAGTTCGGTTCCCGGCACGATCCGCGGGGCCTGGACCTGCGCTACCGCCGCGTCAACGGCGACGACGCCGTCGTGCTGTTCGAGGGCGACGCCGCGTACGCCGTGATGGTCATGGACCTCACCGACGAGGGCGACCGGATCAACGGCGTCTACATCGTCACCAATCCCGACAAGCTCACGCACGTGATCAAGGACGAGACGGACGACAGGATCGAGAAGGACGGAGAGGAAGCGTGACCGCGACTCGGGAGGCGTCGAACCCTCAGGAGGCGTCGAAGGGCGAACGGGTCGCCGACTGGCTCGACGGCCGCCTCGGCATCCACACCCTCGGCCGGAAGTACCTGCGCAAGGTGTTCCCGGACCACTGGTCGTTCCTGCTCGGCGAGATCTGCCTGTACAGCTTCGTCGTGCTGATCCTGACCGGCGTCTACCTCACCCTCTTCTTCCATCCGTCGATGAACGAGGTGACGTACCACGGCAGTTACGTCCCGCTCAACGGCGTCCGGATGTCCGAGGCGTACGCCTCCACGCTCGACATCAGCTTCGACGTGCGCGGCGGGCTGCTGATCCGGCAGCTGCACCACTGGGCCGCGCTGATCTTCGTCGCGGCGATGCTCACGCACATGATGCGGCACTTCTTCACCGGCTCGTTCCGCAAGCCGCGCGAGCTCAACTGGGTGTTCGGCTGGACCCTGTTGTTCCTCGGCCTGTTCGAGGGCCTGATGGGCTACTCGCTGCCGGACGACCTGCTGTCGGGCACCGGCCTCAGGTTCGTCAACGGCGCGCTGCTGTCGGTCCCGATCGTCGGGACGTATCTCTCGATGTTCCTGTTCGGCGGCGAGTTCCCGGGCCACGACATCGTGCCGCGCTTCTACTCGCTGCACGTCCTGCTGATCCCCGGGGTCATGGCCGCCCTGGTGGTGGTGCACATCCTGCTGGTCGTCTACCACAAGCACACCCAGTTCGCCGGACCTGGCAAGACCGAACGCAACGTCGTCGGCACGCCGTTCATGCCGGTCTACCTGGCCAAGGCGGGCGGCTTCTTCTTCCTGGTCTTCGGCGGCCTCACCCTGATCGCGGCCGTGGCGGCCATCAACCCGGTCTGGGTGTACGGCCCCTTCCGTCCCGACCAGGTCTCCACGGGCGCCCAGCCCGACTGGTACCTGGGCTTCGCGGAGGGCCTGGTGCGCGTGATGCCGGGGTGGGAGATCACCCTGTGGGGGCACACCCTGGTGCTCGGCGTGCTGATCCCGGTGGTCGTCTTCCCGCTCCTCCTCGTCTTCATCGGCGTCTATCCGTTCCTGGAGTCCCGGCTCACCGGCGACAAGCGGGAGCACCACCTCCTGGACCGCCCGCGCAACCGCCCCACCCGCACCGCGATCGGCGCGGCCTGGATCAGCCTCTACCTGATCCTGCTGGCGGGCGGCGGCAACGACATCGTCGCCACCCGTCTCCATCTGTCGATCAACACCGTCACCTGGACGGTGCGGATCGCGGTGTTCGTCCTGCCGGCCGTCGTGTTCGTGGTAACCCGCCGGATCTGTCTGGGGCTCCAGCTCCGGGACCGGGAGCTGGTGTTGCACGGCCGGGAGACCGGCCTGATCAAACGGCTGCCGCACGGTGAGTACGTCGAGGTGCACCAGCCGCTGGACCAGGCCCGCCTGCACACTCTCACCGCCCATGAGCGCCCGGGGGAGCTCGTGGGCGGTGAGTCCCACCGCGACCGGGCCGAACCCGACCGGGTCGACCCGGATCAGGTCAGCCTTGATCGGCGATGAAGGACGCCATCCGGGCAAGGGCCGCGTTCCAGTTGATCGCGGTCTCGTTGGTGGACCAGGACTGGATGTCGTCGATGTAGCAGAACTGGCCGACGCAGCCCTGGAGTTTGCTCTGTGCGTAGGGGTCCTGGATGGAGGAGTTCGGGCCGCCGGCGAGGGTGCCCCGCGGCGGGTTCGGGAGGTTGGGATCCAGCTCGTGGGCGTACCAACGGCTGTGCTGGTTATGGGAGTTGGCCTCGCCGTAGCCGGTGACGTACGACATGTTCAGCGCGTTGCGGCCGAGGATGTAGTCCATGCTCTGCACCGCGCCGTCGCGGTACTTGGATGCGCCGGTGAGGTCGTAGGCGGTGCCGAGGACGACCGCGTTGTTGAGGATCTGGTGGCTGGAGCCCCAGTCGTAGACGTTGTCGGTCGGGGCGTACGGCATGCCGTACGCCTGCGACTTGAGCGTGGTCAGGTAGCCGTCGGCGCCCTTGACCACCGACGCGCGCACCTTGTCGCGGCCGGGCAGCCGGCTCGGCACGGTCGCGAGGTCGAGGCGTCCGGCGGCGGCCGTGCGGCCCCAGTCGAAGCCGAGGCTGCCGAAGATGTCGGCGGTGTGGACCGGGGATTCGAGGACGTGGTCCTTGAACTCCCGCTCCCCCGTCGTGAGATACAGCTCCGCCGCCGCCCAGTAGAACTCGTCGGTCGCGTTCGTGTCGGGGTAGGCGCCGCCGCCGGTGCCGTCGCTCTCGGAGGCGTACATCGCGGGATGGGCCAGGGCCGCGGACCATGCCTTGCGGGCCGCCGCGAGGGCCTTCGCCGCGAAGGCGCGGTCGTAGGGGCGGTACAGACGGGCCGCCTGGGCCGCCGTCGCCGCCAGGTTCAGGGTCGCCTGGGTGGACGGCGGGTGCAGCTCGCGCTTCTGCGGGTCCTCGCTCGGCAGCAGGGGCAGGCCCGTCCACTGCTCGTCGTGGATCTTGTGATGGGCCATGCCGGCCAGCGGCTGCCCGTCCGGCACCTGCATCTTCAGCAGGAACTCCAGCTCCCAGCGTGCCTCGTCGAGCACGTCCGGCACCTTGTTGCCGCTCTCCGGGAGGGCGAGGGTGCCGTCACCGAGTCTGCCGGGGTGCCCGGTGCGGGCCAGCAGCGAGCGCTCGTACGTGCTCAGCAACTCCCAGGTGGCGATGCCGCCGTTGACGACGTACTTGCCGTGGTCGCCCGCGTCGTACCAGCCGCCGGTGACGTCAAGGGTGTAGTCGCAGACGCCGGGTTGGCAGGGGACGTTGTAATCGCCTTGGTTCGGCGCCGAGTTGAGGTGACCGGCGGCCCGGCCGTACCCCGGGCGCAGGTCGTCGCGGATCGCGGTGCCGCTGCGCTGCGTGTAGTAGTACTTCACCGCGTCGACCCGCAGTTGCTCGTACGCGCTGGTGCCGATGTCGAACGGGCGGCTCGTCTCCCCGTCGGCGACCAGCGTGAAGCCCTTACCCGGCCTGCGGTAGCCGCCGAAGTCGATCGAGTGGACGTTCTGCCCGGAGGAGACGTCGACCCCGCGCGGCACGCTCCAGCCGTGGGCGACCGTGGTGCCGCCCGCGTTCTTCAGTTGCCACGGCAGCTTCGCCGTCGCGTCGGTGACCAGCGTGGCGTTCTTCGGGCCCGAGGGCAGATAGGCGACCTGGTTGACGCGCACCCGCGGTCCGGTGTCCGGCTCGTACACCTCCGGCGGGACCCCTCCGAGCAACGACACGTCGTCCATGCAGAACCGCCAGGCGTCGGCGCTCCCACCGGCCTGGAAGGCGACCTGCCCCTGAGTGGTGTCGACGGGCGAGGTGAAGGTGTACGCGTAGCTGTCACCGGACACGCTCAGCTCCGGACTCACCTCGAAGTACGTGTCGTACGGCGCTACTTGGAGCCCGACGACCGCCCGCACCACATGCCCCGCGGGCGAACCGCTCGCGGTGAAGGCGAACTTGTACGACTCGCCCTTCACGAGGGTGAGGTCGTTCTGGCCGACGGCGGCGTCCCAGCGGTTGGTGGTGCCGCCCGGCACATCCCCGCAGAGCTGTCCGGCGGACAGACCCGCGGTCACGTTGCTCGTCGTCCACCAGGGCTCGGTGGTGGTGTCGAAGGTGCCGTTCTTGAGCTGCTCGACCTCGTCGGCGGCGGCCGGACCGGCCGGCAGCGCGGTGAGCAGGGCTCCCAGCAGGGCCGTCAGGCTCAGCAGGGCGGTTCTGCGTCGTTTCACGTCTGGGCTCCTCGGGCGGAGGTGCGGGTGACGCTCGCCATCGCTCAGGTGGGAGCGCTCCCAGATGCGGACGCGGTTCATGTTGTTCGTGTCGTGACACAACGTCAACGGTCCGGACGGGACGGGACTGAATTCGCACGTTTCCCGTCCGGTCGGGACAGGACCCGGTAGCCCACGGTTCCCGTCCCGACCGTGCGACCGCCTCAGCCCGCCGGCACCTCCAGCTTGCTGATCCGCACCGCGCCGACGACCTCGCCCGGCCGCGCGCCGGCCAGCGTGAACCTCAGCCGGGAGCCGCGTACAACGTCGAAGGTGACGACGGTCGGAGCGTCCGAGGCGGTGGCCCACTCGACCGTCGCCCCCGTGACCGGTGCATACCTGCGGCCGTCCCACACCTCCACCGCCACGGCCGCGGGCAGGCTGTGGGTCGCGTCCACGGTGAAGGAGATCTCGGCGCGGTCGACGCTCCGCGCCCGTCCGAAGTCGACGGAGACCCAGTCCTCGGGGCGAGCGCCGCTGAAGGCGGGCAGCAGGGCCGTGGCCGACTTCGCGAAGCCGTTGGACCAGCCGGTGGCCGCGTCGCCGTCGAGCATCGCGGCGGGCAGGGTGTCGGGACGGCCGGAGTAACTGGCGTCCGCGTGCGGGTAGTTCACCGCTGCGGGCGTCTCGGGCTCGAACTTGGCCGGCGAGGTGAGGGCGACCGACCCCGCACGCGTCGTGCGGATGGTCGTCGTGCCCGTCCGCAGCCCCTCCGCCCGCGCAGTCACCTTCAGGGCGCCGGGCCTCGTGCCGGACCGCACGATGGCAAGTGCCTTGCCCTGGAAGGCGGTTCGGGTGGTTGCCTGATAGCGCTCGGCGCTCTCCTCGCGGCCGTTGTCGAGTCCGGCGAGCGAACCGCCCTGCACGCCGAAGGTGATCAGGTGCTCGGCGTCCGGCACCACCACTCCGCGCGCGTCGACCACGTCCGCGGTCACGAACACCAGCGAACGCCCGTCCGCGGCAAGTGACTTGCGGTCGGCGGTCAGCCGTACGGCACGCGGCGCGCCCGCCGTGCGCAGCACGTCGGTGGCCACCACCTTGCCACCGCTGCGTGCCACCGCCTTCAACTCACCTGGCTCGTACGGCACTTTCCACGTCAGGTGGAGCTTGCCCGCGCTGCCGTTGGGGCTCGTGTAGCTGCCGGGGTAGGGGCCGTCGGTGAAGGTCTTGTCGTCACCGGTGGCCTCGGTGGTCTCCAGGTAGGTGCGGCCGTCCGTGGTCCTCTTCGTGTCGAACGTCCGCGTACCGAGGGACTTTCCGTTCAGGAACAGCTCGACCGTCCCGACGTTGGAGTAGGCCCAGACCTCGACCGTGGCGCCCTTGTCGTGGTTCCAGCTCATGGGCACCAGATGGACCATCGGCTCGGCGACCCACTGGCTCCGGAAGAGGTGGTACATGTCCTTGGGGAAGCCTGCCGTGTCGACGGCGCCGAAGAAGGACGCCTTCACCGGGAACACGTTGTACGGCGTCGGCTCGCCGATGTAGTCGATGCCGGACCACAGGAACTGCCCCGCGAACCACTTCCGGTCCCGGTCCTTCTTGTGGCCGTACTCGCCGCTCATGGTCCAGGAGGCGAGGTTGTTGTCGCAGGAGGAGGTCGCCCGCTTCCCGGGCGTGTGGTTCTCGCCTGTGTTGAGATGCTCCGGCTCCTGGTAGGTGCCTCGGGTCGAGGTCTCCGAGGAGGACTCGGACTCGAAGAGGAACAGGCCGGGATAGGCGGCGTGCAGGGCGTCGACGGACTTGGCGGTGTTGTAGTTGAGGCCGAGGCCGTCCAGCTTGGCGAGCATCAGGTCCGCGGCGGAGCCCTTGCGCGGCACGCTGCGGTACTTGTCGGAGCCGATGACCAGCGGGCGTGTGTCATCGGCCGCCCTGATGGCGGCGATGATCCGGTCGGCCATGGCGAGGCCGGCGGTGGAGGTGGAGTCGGGGATCTCGTTGCCGATCGACCACAGCACCACGGCGGGCGAGTTGCGGGCCGCGAGGACCATCTCGGTGGCGTCCTTCTCGCACCACTCGTCGAAGAAGCGCCCGTAGTCGTACTTCGTCTTGCCGGTCCGCCAGCAGTCGAAGGCCTCCACCATCATCACGATGCCCAACTCCTCGCAGACCTCGACGATCTGCGGCGAGGGCGGGTTGTGGGAGGTGCGGAAGGCGTTGACGCCCATCGACTTCATGATGGTCAGCTGTCTGCGGACGGCGTCGACGCTGATCGCGGCGCCGAGGGCCCCCTGATCGTGGTGGAGGTCGACGCCCTTGAGCTTGGCGTGGGTGCCGTTGAGGAAGAAGCCCTCGGCCGGGTCGAAGCGGTAGGTGCGGATGCCGAAGGCGGTGCGGTAGGTGTCGACCACCTCGCCGCCGACGCGCAGCTCGGTCTCCAGGGTGTAGCGGTGCGGGGTCGTGAAGTCCCACAACTTCGGTTCCGCAACGGTGAGTTCATGGGTCTCGGCGGTCCGGTCGGTGACGAGGACCGTGCTCGCGGTGCGGGCCACGGTCCGGCCGCGCGGGTCCTTCACCTTCGACCTGATCTCGACCTGGCTCGCGACTCCGGACTCGTTGAGCACGGCCGTGGCGACCCGCACGACGGCCCGTTCCTCGGTGGCCTCCGGCGTGGTGACGTACGTACCCCAGCGCTCCACGTGCACGGGCTCGGTGACGACCAGACGCGCCTCGCGGTAGATGCCGCTGCCCGAGTACCAGCGGCTGCTGGGGAGCTGGTTCTGCACCTTCACGGCGATGACGTTCTCGGTGGTGCCGTCGGTGTGCAGCAGGTCGGTGAGGTCGAGGGCGAAGCCGGTGTAGCCGTAGGGGTGGCGGCCGGCCTCGGTGCCGTTGCAGTGGACGTACGAGTCCATGTAGACGCCGTCGAACTCGACCGAGATGCGGCGGCCGGCCAGGGCGGGCGGCAGCGTGAAGGCGATCCGGTACCAGCCGAGGCCGCCCGGGAAGAACCCGGTGCCGCTGGTGGTGCCGTGCTCGGTGGTGGGGGTCTGCTCGATGCTCCAGTCGTGCGGGACCGCGACCTCGCGCCACGTCGAGTCGTCGTAGGCGGGGTCGGCGGCCTGTGCGTAGGCGCCGGTCGGATCGGTGAGGCCCCCGGGATCGACCAGCGCGAAGCGCCAGCCGTCGCGCAGCGCGACCGTGAGGCGGCCGGATCCGCTCCCGGTGGCGGTCTCGGCGGCCCGGGCGACCGGGGTGGCGAGGAGTGCTCCGGCCGCGGGCGCGGCGGCGGAGGCGAGCAATACCGATCTGCGAGTGACCGTCATGGCGGCTCTCCCTCATCAGGGCCCAGAAGTACTCACAACTGATCGTGCAACTGATCGCGAACAAACAGATTCTGACGACCTGCCACACCGCCACGTCAAGGGTGCGGAAAGCGCCTTCTGTCTCAGCGGCCACACCGGGCGGCGGGGCCGCCCGGTCCCCGCCGCCGCCCGGCCGCCGCAAGATCACCGCATATCCCGGCTCGCGCCTGGTCACCCGCCCTGTCGTCCACCCCCGCCGCGTGGTCGGTGTTTGTCGTTCACGCGGGAGCGGGACGCACTAGGCTGGAACACGAGTTACGCACCTGATCACTGTGCGTAGGCGCGATGGAGTGGCGACGATGAGCCCGGTGGATCCGTTCGACGATGCCTCGACCGCGCGGGCCGTCATCGACGACCTCGGCGCTGTCGTCCGGTGGAGCACCGGCGCCCGACGGCTGCTCGGGTACACGGAGACGGACGTGCTGGGCCGCCCCGCCGCCGCCCTCCTGGCCGATCCCACCGAGGCCCCGCCCGGCGCGCCGGCCGACCGCCGCTGGAGCGGCCCCCTCGCCCTGCGTCACCGGGACGGGCACACGGTGTCCGTCCGGTTGCTCGCGCTGCGCGCCTCGACCCCGGGCGCCCCGGACACCTGGCACGCCGTGGTCCCGCCCGACATCACCGACCTCGAGCCGCCGCACGAGATCCTGACCGCGGCCGCGCTGGCCCAGTCCCCGTGCCCGATGCTGGTCTGCGACCGGATGCTGCGCCTGCGCTGGCTCAACGACCGCATGACCGAGGTCATCGACCTGCCCGCGGGCCAGGTGATCGGCCTGCGGGTCTCGGACATCGGCGTCCGCTCGGAGAACGCGGAGCTCGAACAGCACCTCACCGACGTGCTCACCTCGGGCCTGCCCCGGGACATCCCCACCTACGTCCGCCCGAGCGGCCTCAGCGAGGCCACCGCACAGCTCACCCGGCTCGCGCCACTCATCGACGCCGCCGGACGCGTCCAGGGCGTCTGTCTGACCGGCCACGACTTCACCGAGCACTATCTGGCCCGCGAGCGGCTCCAGCTGGTCAACGAGGCGAGCGTCCGGATCGGCAGCACCCTCGACGTCACGCGTACGGCACAGGAGCTGGCGGACGTCTGCGTGCCCGCGCTCGCCGACTTCGTCAGCGTCGATCTGCTGGACCCGCAGGAGCACGGCGAGCCACCGCTGCGGCTCATCGCCCCGATCGGCCTGCGCAGGGCCGCGCACGGGTCGGTGAACCCGGGCAGCCCCGAGGCCGTGATCAAGCCCGGCCAGCTGGAGATCTACCCCACCGGTTCGCCCCAGGCCGACTCCCTCGTCGCGGGCCGGTCCGTGGTCGCCTCGGTGTCGGGGGGCGACCTGGACGAATGGCTCGCGCACAACGAACCGCGCGGCGAGCGGGTCAGGGAGTACGGCATCCACTCGTCCATGTCCGTGCCGATCCAGGCCCGCGGCACCACTTTGGGGGTCGCGGTCTTCCGCCGCTACCGCAGACCGGACCCCTTCACCTCCGACGACGTCCTGCTGGCCGAGGAGATCACCGCCCGGGCCGCCGTCTGCATCGACAACGCCCGCCGCTACTCCCGCGAACGCGACACCGCCCTCGCCCTGCAGCGCAGTCTGCTGCCCCGCAGGCTCCCGCGCACGGCCGCCGTGGAGGCGGCCTCGCGCTATCTGCCGGCCGCGCGGGCCGGGGTGGGCGGCGACTGGTTCGACGTGATCCCGCTGTCCGGGATGCGGGTCGCGATGGTCGTCGGGGACGTCGTCGGACACGGCATCCAGGCCTCGGCCACCATGGGCCGGCTGCGCACCGCCGTCCGCACCCTCGCCGACATCGACCTGGCCCCCGACGAACTGCTCACCCACCTCGACGACCTGGTGGTACGGCTGTCCGCCGAGGCCGGCGGCGAGGGCAGCCCCGGCGAGGTCGGCGCGACCTGTCTGTACGCGGTGTACGACCCGGTGTCCCGCAGTTGCACCCTGGCGCGGGCCGGGCATCCACCGCCGGTCCTGGTCACGCCCGGCGGTGCGACCCGGCAGATCGACCTGCCGGCCGGACCGCCGCTCGGTCTGGGCGGGCTGCCCTTCGAGTCCGCCGAGCTGGACGTGCGCGAGGGCAGCGTCCTCGCGTTCTACACGGACGGACTGATCAAGTCCCGCGAACGGGAAGCCGACTCCGGCCACCGGATGCTGCACGACGCGCTGGCGACGTACTCCGACTCGCTCGACGAGACCTGCGACCGGGTCCTGAACACACTGCTGCCCGCGGGCGGTGTCGCCGACGACGTGGCCCTGCTGCTGGCCCGCACCCGGGGACTGCCCGCCTCCCAGGTCTCGACCTGGCACATCCCCGCCGACCCGTCGCTCGTCTCGCCCATCCGCAAGCAGGTCGTCGAGCAGCTCGACGTCTGGGAGCTCCAGGAAGCCGCGTTCACCGCCGAGCTGGTGGTGAGCGAACTCGTCACCAACGCCATCCGGTACGGCGCCCACCCCATCCGGCTGCGGCTGATCCACGACGCCGCGACGCTGATCTGCGAGGTGTCGGACACCAGCCACACCGCTCCGCACCTGCGCCGCGCCAAGACCTGGGACGAGGGGGGCCGCGGGCTGCTCCTGGTCGCCCAGCTCACCGAGCGCTGGGGCAGCCGCCACACGACGGACGGCAAGACGATCTGGGCGGAGATCACGCTCCTGCCGGAGGAATGAGCCCTCCCGGAGACCTGCCCCCGCTTGAAGCCCTCAGCACTCTTGGCGGAACTTTTACTGCGCGGTGCCCAGCCAGGGCCTGATCTGCCTGCGCGCCTCGTGCAGCCGGGACTTGAAGGTGCCGAGCGGGATGCCGGCCCGTTCGGCGGCCTCCGCGTAGTCGAGCTGGCACAGGTCGCGGTACACCAACGGCTCGACCAGGCGCGGGTGTTCGCGCTCCAAGCGGTCCAGCGCCTCCAGCAGGTCGATCCGGGAACCGACGATGACGCTCGTCGTGCGCGGGTCGGCGTGCAGGTCGTACTCGATCGGGGTGGGCGACTCGGCGGCCCGGCGCTTGAGCTCGCGGTACTTCTGCCGGCAGCAGTTGGCCACCACGGTGTAGAGCCAGGTGCTGAAGCGGCTGCGCCCCTCGAAGGTGCCGATCTTCCGCGAGACCTGCAGCAGGACGTCCTGCGCCGCCTCCTCGGCGTCCTCGCGGCAGGGCAGGAACCGCCCGCAGCGCCGGACCACTTCGGGCCACATCTGGGTGAGCAGGGAGTCCAGCGCCGCCGGGTCGCCCGCCGCCGCTGCGCGGGCGAGGTCCTCGGTCGGCGGTACCAGGTGCTGTGCTCGGAGTCGGTCCACGACCAGGCATGATAGTCGCATGCATTTCGTCGAGCGGATCGGCCGCTACCGCCTTGAGCGGCGCCTGGGCACGGGCGCCTTCGGCACGGTCTGGCTCGCCTGGGACGACGAGCTCGAAGCGCCGGTCGCGGTCAAGGTCCTCGCCGACAACTGGAGCCACCGGCTCGACGTCCGCGAGCGGTTCCTGGAGGAGGCCCGGATGCTGCGCCGGGCCGGTTCCAACCGAGTGGTGCAGGTCTACGACATCGGCGAACTGCCGGACGGCAGGCCGTACTTCGTCATGGAGTACGCCGACGGCGGCACCCTCGCCGACCTGCTCACCGGCGGCCCGCTGCCGGTGTCCGAGGCGCTGCGGCTGACGGCGCTGGCCGCCCGGGGCGCAGCCGCGCTGCACGAGGCGGGGATCGTGCACCGGGACATCAAGCCGAGCAACGTACTGCTGCGCTCCTCCCCCGGCGGCACCCCGCGGGTGCTGCTGGCCGACCTCGGGCTCGCCAAGAGTCTGGCGCAGGCGTCCGGGCTCACGCTGGCCGCCGGGTCGGTCGGCTACCGGCCGCCCGAGCAGGCCCAGCCCGGCATGGGCATCGACACCCGGGCCGACGTCTACAGCCTGGGCGCGGTCGGCTACCACCTGATCACCGGCACGGTGCCGGGCGAACCCGGGCACGTCGTCCGTCCCGACCGGCTGCGCCCCGAGCTGGATCCGGACGTCCAGCGGGCGCTGCTGCGCGCTCTGGAGCCGGACCGGGAGCGGCGGTGGCCCCAGGCCCTGGCGTTCGCGGAGGAGCTGGAGCGGCTCGCCTCGCCGGTCCGCCGGACCCGCCCGCGCCGCAGGACGGTCCTGACGCTCGTCGTGGCGGTCGCCGTGCTCGCGGCCACGGGCACCGCCCTGGCGCTGGTCGACCGGGGCGACGGGACCTCGGACGGCCAGGACGTCCAGGTCGCGGACACGACCGGCCGGGTCACGGCGGAGGTCCCGCGCTCCTGGGACCGCCAGTTGCGCGACTCCGGGTGGGATCCGAAGGTGCTCGGGCTGCCCACCGGGCACGAGCCGGGCTTCGCGGTCGCCGACGACCTGACGGCGTGGCCGGACCTGAAGTCCGGGGTGAACGGGGTGTTCGTCGGCCTGAGCGAGCGGGGCGACCTCCCGAAGGCGGTGGCCGCGCTCACCCACTCGGGTTGCTCCTACGAGGGCTCCCGGACCTACGAGGGCGCGCGCTGGCACGGCACGGTCCGCACCTGGAGCGACTGCCCGGGCAGTCAGGGCTCCCTCACCGAAGCGGCGCTCGCTCCGGCCTCCGGCGCGGCCCGACCGCAGGTCTACGTACAGATCCGGCAGAAGAGCGCGGCCCCGTCGGCCGAGCACGTCCTGGATTCCGTACGTATCGGCGACTGACACCGATCGCGCGGCGCGGACGCGCGGATCGCCTGTCCCGGACGCGTACGGATCGCGCCGGAACTCGCCCGAACTTTTTCGTCCGGTCGCGCATCGGACATACATGACGGGGCAACAGCGCCGTACGCACACGCCTCGTCGTGTGCGAGGACACACCAGGAGTGTTGAGGAAGATGGCGAAGAACCCTCCCGCCCGCCGCCGGGCCGCCCTGCTCGCGAGCGCGGTCGCCGTACTGGGCCTGCTGACCGCGTGCGGCAACGACGACGGCACCGCGAGTTCGCCGAGCACCCTGTCGGGCACGGCGGGGCCGGCCACCGACGGCTCAGGCTCCGACTCCCCCGCCCAGTCGCCGAACGCCACGCAGTCCGGCTCCTCCTCGGACACCGGCTCCTCCTCCGGTACCGGCACCACCCCCTCGGAAGGCGTGTCGGCGTCCGGCAGTGTCAGCACCCGCTGCCACACCTCCCAGCTGCGCGCGACCGTCGGGACCGACAACCCCGGGGCCGGTCAGGAGAACTTCCCGATCGTGCTGACCAACACCGCCTCCCACACCTGCACGGTCCGCGGCTATCCGGGCGCCGCGTTCGCCGACTCCGCGGGCAAGCAGCTGGGGCCGGACCCCAAGCGCTCCTCGGGCACGCCGGAGACGGTCACGCTGGACCCGGGCCAGAGCGCGTGGGCGGGGCTGACGTTCTCGAACCCCGACCTCAGCGGCGCCAAGACGGCGACTCCGACGACGCTGGTGGTGACCCCGCCGGACGAGAGGGACCCGCTCAAGGTGAAGTGGACCGGCGGTCAGGTGCCCGTGTCCGGGAACTCCTCCTCGGTCTTCCTGACGGTGTTCAGCCCGGGTTCGGGCGCGTGAGCAACGGGGAGTGGCGGGCGGACCTCTTACCTCCGGCTGTTTTCATGGACGTTCCCGCTCCGCCCCACCGCTAGGACCCCGCTCTGAACACCCCGCTGGCCGAATCCCTGTCCGTCGCCCTGCTGATCGCCGTGCTCGCCTTCGCGGTGCTGCGGCCCAAAGGGCTGCCCGAGGCCGTGGTGGCGGTTCCCGCGGCGGGGCTGGTGATCGTCGCCGGGGCGATCTCGCCGGCGCACGCCCTGGACGAGATCCAGCGGCTCGGGCCGGTGGTGGGCTTTCTCGCGGCGGTGCTGGTGCTGGCCCATCTGTGCGATGTCGAGGGCTTGTTCCAGGCCTGCGGGGCGTGGATGGCCCGCCGGTCCGCGGGCTCGCCCGGCCGGCTGCTGGCCGCGGTGTTCCTGCTGGCCTCGGTGATCACGGCCGTGCTGAGCCTGGACGCCACGGTGGTGCTCCTGACGCCGGTGGTGTTCGCCACCGCCGCCAGGGCCGGCGTCCGCGCCAAGCCGCACCTCTACGCGTGTGCCCATCTGTCGAACACGGCCTCGCTGCTGCTGCCGGTGTCCAACCTGACCAACCTGCTGGCGTTCGAGACCAGCGGGCTGAGCTTCACCCGGTTCGCGGCGCTGATGGCGCTGCCGTGGGTGGCCGCGATCGGCGCCGAGTACCTGATCTTCCGGCGCTTCTTCGCCGACGACCTGGCCTTGTCCGAGCTGCCCTCGGAGCCCGGCGAGGAACCGGAGCTGCCGCTGTTCGCGCTGATCACCGTGGGCTGCACGCTCGCCGGGTTCGTCGTGACCTCCGCGGTCGGCATCGAGCCCGCCTGGGCCGCGTTCGCGGGGGCGCTGGTACTGGCCGTCCGCGCGCTGGTACGGCGGCGGGAGACCCCGCTGGCGGTGCTGCGGGCCTCGTCCCCGGCCTTCCTGGCCTTCGTGCTCGCCCTGGGTGTCGTGGTGCGCGCGGTGGTCGACAACGGCCTGGCCGACGCACTCGACCATGTGCTGCCCGCGGGCTCGGGCCTGCTCGCGCTGCTCGGCATCGCCGTGCTGGCCGCCGTACTGGCGAATCTCATCAACAACCTGCCGGCGGTCCTGGTCCTGCTGCCGCTGACCGCCGCGGCCGGACCGGGGGCGGTCCTCGCGGTGCTGCTCGGGGTGAACATCGGCCCGAACCTGACCTACGCGGGATCGCTGGCGACCCTGCTGTGGCGGCGCATCGTGCACCGCCACGACGAGGACGTGGCCCTCGGGGAGTTCACCCGGCTCGGGCTGTTCGCCGTGCCCGCGTCGCTCCTGTCGGCCGTGGCGGCGCTGTGGCTGTCGCTCCAGCTGGTCGGGGGCTGAGCGCCGGCCCGGTCAGCGGTGGCCGCCGCCACCGCCACCGTAGCCACCACCGCCGTAGCCACCGCCTCCGCCGCCGTAGCAGGCGTACGGGTTGTAGTAGCAGTACTGGTCCACGGGAGGCGTGACGGTCGGGGTCGGCGACGGCTGGGCGGTCGTCGGGGTCGCGGACGGCGTCGGCGTGGGGGTCGGCTTCTTGGCCGCCTTGGGGGTGGGCGCGGCCGTGGGTGTCGGTGTGGGGTCGCTCGCGGCGTCCCAGTTGACGACCTCCATCTGGAGGTCGGCCCTCGAGGTGTCGAACACCCAGCGCTGGGTGGTGCTGTCGTCGCGGGTCTTGAGGACCAGGGCGCCGGATCCGTCGGTGGCGGCGGCGGTCAGCGCCAGGTCCTGGTCCCAGCGCGGCACCAGGGTGCCCTGCAGGGTGAAGTCGTAGCGGATGTCCTTGGCGTCCTTCGCGTCGACGCCCGTGCAGGGCGCGAGCTGCACCTCGTAGCCGAGGTGGGAGTCCAGGCACAGGCCCGGGTCGTCGCCGCTGCGCAGCCGTCCGTCGGTCTCGTACGACCACTGCTGGACCGCTGCCGTGGAGCAGGGCGCGAGTTCCGCCTCGGCGCCCTTGACCGCCTTCTTGCCGACGACGGTGACGCAGAGCCCGGAGTCGACGTTGTGCAGCCGTCCCTGCATCGCGCCCCCTGCGTTCGAGCCCGTGCCGACCCAGGACGGGTTGCCCTCGGTGCTCTTGCCGGTGCCGGGCGAGTCGGCGGACTGCCCCGCCTCGGAGGTGGTGTGTCCGTCGTTCGAGTCGAGTGCGGACCACACGACCAGCGGGAGGACGATCAGCCCGCTCACCGTCAGGACGGCGGCGGTCAGGTTGCGTCTGCGGGCGGCGGCCCGGCGGGCGGCCTTGTGGGCGGAGCGGCGCGAGGCCCTGCGGGTGCCGGCGCGCGTCCCGGCGCCGGTCGCGGTCGGGACGGTGACGAAGGGCTCGCCGGCCATCGCCGGGCGCTCGCCCTCCGCCTCGGCGGCCGTGCCGTCGTCGTGGACGAACCGCGACTCCACATAGGCGCGGGCACCCCAGCCGAGCACCGCCTCGGCGAGCGCGAGGCCGAGGCCCTGGTTGAACTGGGCCAGCTGGTCGGCGGTGTGGCTGCAGTGCTTGCACCCGGCGAGGTGGGCGGCGAGGTCGGGGTCGACGTCGATGCCGCCGCGCCGGTAGGTGACGTCGAGCATCCGCTGGTAGCGCCGGCACTCCTGCTCGGGCGCCAGTTCGCGGTGGACCTGGAGGCACTCCTCGCGCAGCCGCTCGCGGGCCCGGCGCAGTTCGACGCGGGCGTCCTCCTCCTCGAAACCCAGCAGGGCGGCGGGTATCGCCGCCGGTTCCGACTCGACGTCCGCGTGCCACAGCAGACAGCGGGCCGACTGGGGCAGCCGCTGGAAGGCACCCGACAGCAGCCGTCGGTTCGCGGGCGGCAGCAGCCTGGCCGCCACCCGGTCTCCCTCGCCGGGCCGGGAGCGCAGGTCGGGGTGGAGGAGTTCGCGGCCGCGCTCGGTGTCCCATTCCGCGGCGATCCGCCGCACGGTCACCAGCAGTTGGGGCCGCCATGCCGCGGACGGTCCGGTCTGGCGCAGGGTCTCGCCGAACAGCCGGGTGAAGGCCGCGGTGGTGAGCATTCCCGCGGCACGGGCGTCATAGGTGCACAGCCTGGCGTACGCGAAGGCCGCCTCCCAGTGCCGGTCGAGGAGTTCACCGACGGGCTGCAGCGCGGGTGTCGCCCCGGTCCACTTCTTCAGTTCGGCACTCAGTTGCTCGTCCGTGACCTCGAACTGGCTGAACGATGTGGGGGAATTCGACAGACCGGCGTCATTCACGGCTGCATTCCTCTCGAGGCGTACGACTTCAGGTCCATACCGGGCGGTATGGGGATTCGTCGACAAAGCGACGAGATCCACTTGTACGGGATTCGGCACCCCCAACACCCCCGGGAACAGCCCTTATGAAGCCTGGGAGCGAACGGGAGAGACCTCGTGCGCACAGCGGAATGTTTATGGTCCGTGCGCCGACAGAGCACACCTTTGCACAGGTCAGCGAACCCTAACAAGAGATGCCGCCGATTCGTGCTTTGCGTTCTCGGAGGCGGGATTTGACGAATCGTCAAGCAGGGTCCCTGAGAGTTGACCGATGAATCCGAGCGCTAATTGGCAATGGTATTCACTTAATCGTGTATCGAACACTCCATGAACCATTGACCAGGGGTTCCACCACACACACCTCGACTCCCACCGGATGACTCACGTCACTCGCCAACCATTGAACCGCCCGCCCGGTAGGCACCCGGCGGCAGTCCAAAGCGTGCGCGGAACACCCGATTGAAGTGGAAGGCGCTGACGAACCCCGAGGCGGCCGCCACCCGTTCCACCGACAGGTCCGTGCTTTCCAACAGCCGGGCGGCATGCCGCAGTCGCGCCTCGCGCAGCGCCCGCATCGGGGACCGGCCGGCCTGACGGGCGAACAGGTGAGCAAACCGGGAGGGCGAGAGGGAGACACTCTCGGCGAGCGAGTGGACGGTGTGCGGGGCACCCGGATCGGCGTCGATCAACGCCTGCGCCCGGCGCACCCGGGGGTCGACATCCGACGCGGGCTCCGTCGGCCGGGCGATGGCCGCGGTGAGCAGGACGATCTCCTCCAGGGAGGTCAGGGCGAGTTCCCGGGCGGCGGTCGCATGGGCCGCGGTGACCCTTTCGTCCCCCGACACGCCGACGGGCGGCGGCTCGTCGCCCGTCCAGCGGGCGTCAGCGTGCATCCGGCGGAACGCGGCCTCGACCCGGCCGCGCAGTTCCGGCGGGGTGGGGGTGACGACGTACAGACCGTCGCCGGTGTCGTACGGGCGCAGCCAGGGCGACCAGGACGGCCGGGCCACGCAGTGCACCCACCAGAACTCCCAGTGCGAGGCGCCCGGTTCGACGGCGTACTGGTGCGGGACACCCGGCGCGAGCACCACCAGGTCCCCCACCCCGGCCCGCGCCTCGGCCCGGCCCTGCCGCAGTCGGCCGCCACCGCCCGTCGTCCAGGTGAACAGCCAACTGTCGGCGCCGCGGGGCCGGTTCACGCCGTAGCCCTGGAGCTGGTCGTAGCGACCGACCACGACCAGACCGGGCGGCGGAGCCGGGTCGCCGGGGGCAGCAGTGCCGGGCAATCGGTCAGCGTTCACGGGCATCCCCTTCGCATCTGCGGCGGCCTAGCGTGACAGGAAAAGAAGACCACACCGAGGAGTGGACGCATGACAGTCACAGGCAAGGGCACCACCGGCACTCCTACCCTGACGCAGGAGGGTCTTGAGGGGTTTCGCGAGGACGGGTTCACGGTCGTCCGGGGGCTCTTCGGGTACGACGAGATCGACCGGCTGTGCGCGGAGTTCGCGGCGCTGCACGCGGCCGGACCGGTGCCGGGGCACTTCCGGCCGCGCCCCGGGTCCGATCCGCTGCACACCCACCCGCGCGTGATGCAGCCGCACGAGATCAACGGGCTCGCGCGGAGCGTCCTGCTCGACGCGCGGCTGGGAGCCGTACTGGAGACGCTGCTCGGCGAGGAGGTGCTGGCGGCGCAGAGCATGTTCTACTTCAAGCCGCCCGGCGCCCGGGGACAGGCGCTGCACCAGGACAACTTCTATCTGCGGGTCGAGCCGGGCACCTGCGTGGCCGCGTGGGTGGCCTGCGATGTGATCGACCGGGACAACGGAGGGCTCGAAGTCGTCCCCGGCACGCACCGGATGGACCTGTTCTGCCCGGAGGAGGCGGACGAAGGGGTGTCGTTCGCGCGGGAGTACGTTCCGCCGCCGCCGGGGCTCGCGGCCGTGCCGGTCGATCTGGCGCCGGGAGACGTCCTGTTCTTCAACGGCAGCCTGGTGCACGGCTCGCAGCCCAACAGCACGGCCGACCGGTTCCGCCGCTCGTTCATCGGGCACTACGTGGGGCGGTCGGCCGAGCGGATCGGCGCGTACTACCGGACGGTGTCGATGAGCGGCGACCGGGTGGTGCTGGCGGAGAGCGAGGGCGCGGGGCCGTGCGGCACGGAGTTCGCACCGCACGGGCCTCATTGAGCGCCGGTGGCGGACGAGGTCAGTGACCGATGATGGGGTGCGGAGCGTAGGGCTGCTCCAGCTCCTCCAACTCCTTGTCGCTGAGCTCCAGTTCGACGGCCGCCACCGCGTCCTCAATGTGCTGCGGCTTGCCGGCGCCGACGATCGGGGCCGCCACGGTGTTCTGCCGCAGCAGCCAGGCCAGGGCGACCTGGGCGCGCGGCACACCGCGGTCGCCGGCGATACGGGTGACGGCCTCGACGACGGTGCGGTCGCCGTCGGCGTAGAGGCGGCTGCCGAAGTTGTCGTTGGCGCTGCGTTCGGTGACGGTGCCCCAGTCGCGGGTGAGCCGGCCGCGGGCTAGCGGGCTCCAGGGCAGGGCGCCGACGCCCTGGTCGGCGCAGAGCGGCAGCATCTCGCGCTCCTCCTCGCGGTAGAGGAGGTTGTAGTGGTTCTGCATCGACACGAACTTGGTCCAGCCGTGCCGCTCGGCGGTGTACTGCATCTTCGAGAACTGCCAGGCGTACATCGAACTCGCGCCGATGTAGCGGGCCTTGCCCGCCTTCACCACGTCGTGCAGCGCCTCCATCGTCTCCTCGACCGGGGTGTGCGGGTCGAAGCGGTGGATCTGGTAGAGGTCGACGTAGTCGGTGCCGAGCCGGCTCAGGCTGTGGTCGATCTCGGTGAGGATCGCCTTGCGGGACAGTCCGCCGCCGTTGGGTCCGGGCCGCATC
The DNA here is from genome assembly GCF_044750545.1 of Streptomyces sp. NPDC088794. Taxonomy (NCBI): domain Bacteria; kingdom Bacillati; phylum Actinomycetota; class Actinomycetes; order Kitasatosporales; family Streptomycetaceae; genus Streptomyces; species Streptomyces sp. NPDC088794. The sequence goes on from NZ_JBIVKB010000001.1 coordinate 74,711, forward strand.
CGGCCGTGCACCTTCGTCGCGAGCACGATCTCGTCGCGGTCGGCGAAGTCGCGCACCGCCTTTCCGACGATCTCCTCGCTGGTGCCGTCGGAGTAGACGTTCGCCGTGTCCAGGAAGTTGATACCGGCCTCCAGCGCCTGCCGGATCAGCGGACGCGAGGCCTCCTCGTCGAGGGTCCACTCGTGCACGCCCCGGTCGGGCAGGCCGTAGGTCATGCAGCCCAGACAGATCCGCGACACGTCCAGACCCGTCGAACCGAGCTTCACGTACTGCATCTTCGCCGCTCCCGCCTTCGAGACGATGTACTGATTCGGAGCGTACGTCGTCCCCGCCGGGATCACGGTCCGGCGGACGTCAGGTCCCCGACCGCTCCACCAGGTCCAGTGCCCGTTCCCACCCGAACTCAGGCCGTACGCCGTCCTCCCCCACCTCTCCGGAGTAGGGCGCGCCGAACCGGACGCCCATCCCGCGCAGCCGCGTCAGGCTGTCCTCGTAGGCGGGGTGGACGGTCAACGCGTCGGCCACGCACGGGAGTACGGCGACCGGCACGCCGAGGCCGTACGCCTCACAGAGGGTGGCGACGGCGAGGGTGTCGGCCAGGCCCGCCGCCCATTTGTTGATCGTGTTGAAGGTCGCCGGCGCCACCACGACCGCGTCCGGCGACGGGAAGGGGCGTGGATCGCCGGGCATCCGCCAGGCGGAGCGGACGGTCCTGCCGGTCCGCGCCTCCACGGCGGCCCGGTCGAAGAAGCCGGCCGCCGCGACCGGCGTCGCGATGACGCCCACCTCCCAGTCCCGCTCCCGCGCGGCCGTGATCAGTGTGCCGACGTCGGCGGCGATCCCGGCGGCGCAGACGACGACGTAGAGGAAGGGTCTCGGGTCCGGATCCGTCATCCGGGAACCCTACTCAAGCGGGAAGGTCTCCCCGCGTTCGGCCTCGGGGCGCGGGCCGTGGATGCGGCGCTGCTTCTCCTCGATGGGCACGTCGTTGATGCTGGCCTCGCGCCGGGTCATCAGGCCGTGCTCGTCGAACTCCCACAGCTCGTTGCCGTAGCTGCGCCACCACTGGCCGTCGGCGTCCTGGCACTCGTACTGGAAGCGGACCGCGATGCGGTTGCCGTCGAAGGCCCACAGGTCCTTGCGCAGGGCGTACTCGCGCTCGCGTGCCCACTTGGCCGTGAGCAGTTCGACGATCTCGGCGCGGCCGGTGACGAAGGTGTCGCGGTTGCGCCAGACCGAGTCCTCGGAGTAGGCCAGCGAGACCTTGTGCGGATCGCGGGTGTTCCAGGCGTCCTCGGCGGCCTGGACCTTCTGCGCGGCGGTCTCGCGGGTGAACGGGGGCAGGGGCGGGCGATCGGCCATGGGGTTCCTCCTCGACATGCGGCCCGGTACGGGCCAACTGGTGCGGACAGCCGGCGAGAACGTGCGTTCTCCGGCTGGCTGCTACGGTAGGAGAACGCACGTTCTCGCGTCAAGGAAGGGTCGTACGGAGATGGCCGTCACGGACAGCGCAGTCGCCCGGGAGCAGGCGCTGGACGCCGCCGAGGAGCTGTTCTACGGGCGGGGCATCCAGTCCGTCGGCATGGACGACGTGCGGGGTGCCTCGGGTCTCTCGCTCAAGCGCCTCTACGGACTGTTCCCCGCGAAGGAGCAGCTGGTGGAGGCGTATCTGGAGCGGCGGGACGTGCGCTGGCGCGGGCGGCTCGCCGCGTTCGTGGCCGAGCGCGAGGATCCCGAGGAGCGGATCCTGGCCGTCTTCGACTGGCTGGAGGGGTGGTTCGGCGAGGACGGGTTCCGGGGGTGCGCGTGGATCAACTCCTACGGCGAGCTGGGCGCGACCTCCGCCCGGGTGGCGGCTCAAGTGCGGACGCACAAGCGGGAGTTCCGGGACTATCTCACCGGTCTCGTGGCGGCTGCCGGGCTGTCCGACGCCCTGGCCGGGCAGCTGTTCCTGCTGGCCGAGGGGGCGATGGTCAGCGCCGGCATCACGGGGAGCACGGAGCCCGCGCGGGAGGCACGCGAAGCGGCGCGACTCCTGCTGCGAGCCCGCTGACAGCTCCTGCCGCGACCCGGTGAGCCTCAGCCGTCCGACACGGCGATGGCGCTCACCGGGCAGGCGCGGGCGGCTTCCCGCACCATCGGGTCGCCGCCGCCGTCCTCCCGGCCCGGCAGCAGCGCGCTGAATCCGTCGTCGTCCTGGGTGAAGACCTTCGGGGCGGCCAGGGCGCACTGGCCCGCGCCGATACAGACGTCCTTGTCGATGTCGATGTGCATGGCCGTCAGCCTCTTACCAGGTCACGGGGAGTTCCAGCATCCCCTGGATGGTGTCGCCGGGTTTGAAGGGGATCTCGTCCGCCGGGACGGCCAGACGCAGGGCGGGCAGCCGCTCGAAGAGGGTGCGCAGGGCGATCTCGAGTTCGGCACGGGCCAGGTTCTGGCCCAGGCACTGGTGGATGCCGAAGCCGAACGCGACATGGTGGCGGGCCGGCCGGTGCCAGTCGAAGGTGTCGGGGTCCTCGTAGACGTCGGCGTCGCGGTTGATGACCGCGGTCGAGAAGAGCACCGGGTCGCCGGCCCTGATGGTCGTGCCGCCCGTGTCGATGTCCTCGGTGGCCCGGCGCAGCAGTCCGTCCGCGATCGACAGCATCCGCATGAGCTCCTCGACCGCGTCGGGCAGCAGCTCGGGCCGCGTCCGCAACTCGGCGAGGCGCTCGGGGTGTTGGAGCAGGGCGAAGGTGCCGAGCGAGATCATGTTGGCGGTCGTCTCGTGCCCCGCGATCAGCAGGATCGTCGCGAACGAGACGACCTCGGCGCGGTCCAACTCGCCCTCGCGCAGCTTCTGGTGGACGAGTTCGTCCAGTACGCCGTCGCCGGGCTCCGACTGCCTGAGCTTCACGTCGATCAACTGCTCGAAGTACGCGTCCAGTTGATCGCGGGCGTCCTGCACGTCGGAGACCCCCGGGCCGCGCAGCAGCCGGCGCGACTGCTCTTCGAAGAACTCGTGGTCGGCGTAGGGGACGCCGAGCAGCGCGCAGATCACCATCGACGGCACGGGCAGTGCGAAGGCGCTCACCAGCTCGGCGGGCGGCCCCTGCGCGATCATCGCGTCGAGCCGTTCGTCCACGATCCGCTGGATCTCCGGGCGCAGTGCGGCCGCCCGCCGAAGGGTGAAACTGGGGACCATCATCCGGCGCTGCGTGCGGTGTTCGGGGTCGTCGTGGCCGAGCAGCGCGGCCTTCCGGTCCCGGCCCGCGGTGAAGCGGATGTTGGGCGCCGGGAAGTCGGGGTGGGAGCGGTCGCTGGACAGGCGCTGGTCGGCGAGCAGGCTCCGGGCGAGCGTGTGTCCCGTGACCAGCCAGGCCTTTCGGCCGTCGTAGAGGGTGATCCGGGTCAGCGGGCGCTCGGCGCGCAGCGGGTCGTAGGCCGTCGGCGGGTGGTAGGGGCAGGTCCGGTCCTGGGGGAAGGCGACGGGTTCCGTTTCCGTCATGGGGAGACCTCGCAGACGAAGGGTGCGTCGTGCAGATCTTCATTAGATGCCCCGGGCATCTATGGAACGACGACAAGTTCGGCCAGATGGACGGCGGCGGCTTTCTGGCCGGGGATGATCGCTCAGGAATCGAAAACCGGTCACGGTATCGGCCGTACGGGTGCCTCCGATGGGGTGCGGGGCAGGGGGCGTGCGGTAGGGATGAATTCCGCACGCGACGCTGTTGCAGCGGAGCGGCAGGAAACCGTAGAGACGACGATGGGAAGGATGCCATGCCTCTTGAGGGCGAGTACGAACCCAGCCCGGCGCAGTGGGTGCGTGACCAGGTGGAACTGTTCGAGAGCTCCGGCGGCGCCAAGGGGAACACCCTGCGGGACACCGGACTGCCGGTGATCGTGCTGACGACCCTCGGCGCCAAGAGCGGCAAGATCCGCAAGACGCCGCTGATGCGCGTCGAGCACGACGGTGTGTATGCCGTGGTCGCCTCCCAGGGCGGGGCGCCCAAGCACCCGGTCTGGTACCACAACATCAAGGGCGAGCCGCACGTGGAGCTCCAGGACGGGCCGGAGCCGGTGGACATGGTCGCCCGTGAGGTCACCGGCGCGGAGAAGGCCGAGTGGTGGGAGCGGGCCGTCGCGGCCTATCCGCCCTACGCCGACTACCAGAAGAAGACGGACCGCCAGATTCCCGTCTTCGTGCTCGAGCCGGAGGCCGGGAACGCGTGATCCGCGTACCGACGCACACCCCCTGACCTGGGCTCGAAAAAAATCTTGGGTCAGGGGTGCATGACCCCGGTGTCCCCGGGCACGCGTGCGTCAGGCCCCGCCGCGTTCCCCCGTCGCGGCGGGGTTCTCCGCTGCCTCGTGAGCCTGCCGGTCGGTGATGTCCAGGAAGATCTGGTCCGCCTCGGACACGGCGTCCGAGATGGTCTGCTTGATCCGCACGGAGACCTCCTCCACCACCTCGCTGTCCAGGCCGCCCACCAGATCCACCCGGGCCGCCACCAGCGCGGAGTCGAGGCCCGTCTTCATCGTGAACAGCGCCTCCACGCTGTCGATCTCGGGCTGCTCCTCCAGCAGCTCCCGGATCCGGTCCGCCGCCTCGGGGTCGGCCGCCTCGCCGATCAGCTGGTCACGGGCGTCGCTGCCCAGCCGGTAGGCGACGAAGACGAGCAGCACGCCGATCGCCAGCGAGGCCGACGCCTCCCACACCACCTGTCCGGTGACCATGTGCAGCGCCATCCCGGCCGCCGCCAGCGTCACACCGAGCACCGCCGTGCCGTCCTCGGCGATGACCGTGCGCAGTGCCGGGTCGCGCAGTCCGCTCCGTCCGCCCTGCGCGTGCGCCTGGTGCAGGGCCCGCACCAGTGAGACGCCCTCGGCGACGAAGGCGACGCCCAGGACGATCAGGCCCAGCACATACCCGCTGTGCTTCTCCTCGGTGCCGCTCCGGAGGGCCTCGAAGCCCTGGAAGAAGGAGAAGCAGCCGCCCATCACGAAGATCCCGACGGCGGCGAGGAGCGACCAGAAGAAGCGTTCCTTGCCGTAGCCGAAGGGGTGGCGCCGGTCGGCGGGGCGGCGGCTGCGGCGCAGCGCGGCCAGCAGGAAGACCTCGTTCATGCTGTCGGCCACGGAGTGCGCGGCCTCCGACAGCAGGGCCGGCGAGCCGGCGAAGAGGCCGCCGACCGCCTTGGCCACGGCGATCACCAGGTTGGCGGCGAGCGCCACCAGCACGGTGACGCGGGTCCTGCTGTCGGCGTCCCCCGCGGGTGTTTCCTCAGGGGCTTCCTCGGGTGTTTTGTCTGAGGTCTCGTCGGACGTTTTGTCGGACGTTTTGTCGGATTCCTGTGCAGATGCTGTCCCAGTCACCCTCGCCGACTGCCCCTGAGTGCGCCGCTCACACGGCGTGGGCGCCGGAATCCGGGGTGAGGGGCATGCCTGCGGCTCTACCGGACACTCGGCTCCGGTGAGACTGTCGGCGTCGACCGCATCGAAGGAGAGACACGTGGCCAAGACGAAGAAGCGGAAGAAGCTGAAACTCCCCCTCGGCTACAAGCCACTCGGCTTCGCCCTGGGCTGGGCGAGCGGGACACTCGCCGGCCTCGCCTTCCAGAAGACGTGGAAGGCGATCCGGCACGAGGACGACGCGCCCGACGCGCTGGACCGGGACCGTGGCTGGACGGAGGTCCTGGTGGCCGCCGCGATCCAGGGCGCCCTGTTCGCCGTGGCCCGCAGCGCGGCGGACCGCGCGGGCGCGACGGCCGTCCAGCGCCGGACCGGCGTGTGGCCCGGCGACGGCAAGGGCGGCAGGGACTGACCGACCGCGGGAGCGGCCCGCCGGATGCGGGATCAGCCGGCCACGAGCCACTTCCCGTCCCGCATCAACTCGCGCCCGTCCAGCTCGTCCGCCTCCCGCCAGGCCTGCACGCGCCGTGGGAACACCCTGAAGTACAGGTAGGAGGTGGCGAGTCGGCGTGGGTCGAAGCCGGTCTTCGCCGCGAACAGGTCACCCTCCTGCTCGGAGAGATCCACGGGAGTCACCGTCTCGACCGTGCCCTCGATCATGACCACGTCCCGGGTCGGGCCGATGCCCAGGCGCGTGACGCCGGTCGCCGCGAGGTTGCGGCCGGTGGGACTGGCGGCCGGCGTGGCGAGCAGCAGCGTCGAGCCGTCCCAGCGGAAGGAGAGTGGGACGAGATACGGCGCGCCGCCGTCGGGCGCCGCGGTGGCGACCCAGACGTCCTCGTCGTGTTCGAGTCGTCGGAGCGTGTCCTGCTTGCGCTGTTCGGGATCGCGCGCGGGTGGCCGATTCATTGTCGTACGTCCTCCTCCGGTCGGGCGACCGATGGCCTGATCACCGTCGGTCCGTGCACTGTCAGGGCTATGACGCTCGGGCGTCCGCGGATGTGACCGTCAGCCGACCTCCCCCGCCGCCCGGATCTCCGCGAGCCGTGCCGCCGCCGCGCTGAGCAGCAGGTCCAGGGCGGCCGGGTACGAACTGCGCGGCATGTCGGCGACCAGGTGGCGGGCCGTGGCGGCGATGTGCGGGTGGGTGGCGGCGGGCAGTCTGGCGTACGTCGCACGCCAGACGGAGACTTCGGCCTCGCGGGCCGCCTTCGGCATCGCGAGGCTCGCCGAGTCGAGGGCGCCGAAAGCGAGGCACTGGTCGACGAAGGCGTGGTAGATCCGCACGGCCTCGGCGTCGGGGAAGCCCGCGCCGCGCACCACACCGAGGATCGCCTCCACGGCCTGGATCTCGTGCACCCGCCCGGTCACCCGGTACGAGCTGAGCACGGCGGCCCTGGGCTGGGCGAGGGCGCCTGCGTGCATCCGCAGGCCGAGGTCGCGCAGGTCGGCCCGCCAGTCGCCGGTGGGGCGCCAGGTGCGCAGGGTGCGGCCGATGAGTTCGTCGGCGACGGCGAGCAGCAGGTCGTCGGTGTGCCGGAAGTAGCGGTACAGCGAGCTGGGGTCGGCGCCGAGGGCGCGGCCGAGGCGGCGCACGGACAGGGCGTCGGCGCCGTGCTCCTCGATCAGCCGCAGCGCCGTCTCGACGATCAGCTCCTCGGACAGGACGACACCCGCCTTGGTGGGACGCCTGCGCCGCCGGTCCGCGGCCGGCACGACACGCTCGCTCATGGACTGCCTCCCTGGGGCCGGTGTCCGCACCTTATGACAACACCGTTGACCTGTTAAGTGCCCGCGCAGTTTCATGTGCGGTCACCGGGGCCTGTCAGGTCCCCCAGGTGCGAGCGGAGACCCGCCCATGATCGAGAAACCCTACGGAGCCGACCCACCCGCGCGGCCGGACTCCGAGCTGCGCAGGTCGCTCGGCCTCCTGGACGGCATCGCCGTCGCCGCCTCCAGCACGGCAGCGACCACCACCATCGGCATCGGCCTGGGCGTCACGGCCGGGGTGGTCGGACTGCATCTGCCGGCGATCATGCTGCTGGCGTTCCTGCCGATCGTGGGCATCGCGGGCGCCTTCTCCCGGCTCAACCGGGTCGAACCGAACGCCGGCAACGGCTATGTCTGGGTGGGTCGTTCGCTCAGTCCATGGCTCGGTTTCATGGTCGGCTGGGTGAACATCGTGGCCACGGTGGCGTTCCTCGCGTACACGACCGCGGTCACCGGCTCGGCGCTGATCCAGCTGGCCGGTGACGCCGGCGTGCACCGGGTGGGCCCGCTCGACCTGGACGCGGGCTCGACGGCGCAGACGACCGCGATCGGCGTCGTGGTCCTGCTCGCGGTCACGCTCACCGCGGTCACCGGCATCCGCACCGCCGCCCGCCTGCAGACCGGGCTGCTGATCTTCGAGTACGTCGTCCTGCTGGGGTTCTGCGGATACGGCATCGTCACCGGCCCGCACGACTTCAGCCTGAGCTGGTTCGATCCGTTCGCCGTCCCCTCGGCCGCGGCCCTCGCCCAGGGGTTGCTCCTGTCGGTGTTCTGCTACTGGGGTTTCGAGGCCGCGTTCAGCGTCAACGAGGAGGTGCGCGAACCGCGGGACGCCTCCCGGGCCGGTTTCATCACCCTGTTCACCATGCTGGCGCTGTTCCTGATCGGCTCGGTCGCCTTCCAACGAGTGCTGTCCGAAACGGAGTTGGTCGGACACGGCGCCGAGGGCCTGGCGTTCTTCGGCGACCGGCTGGCCGACCAGCCGCTGGCCGCGCTGCCGCTGGTGGCGCTGATGTTCTCGGCGGTCGCCTCACTTCAGGCCGGGGTGATCCCGACGGCCCGGGCGATGTTCGCGATGAGCCGGGACCGTACGCTCGGGCCGGTGTGGTCCAAGGTCAGCCCGCGGTACGGGACTCCGGCCGCCGGCACCCTGCTGATCGGCGCGCTGGCGGCGGCCGTCGCGGCCCTCGCGCTGGTCATCCCGCGGCTGGCGGACCTGATCATGGCGACGGTGAGCGCGGTGGGGATCGTGGTCGCCCTGTCGTACGCGCTCACCGCGCTGGCGGCCGCGGTGCGCTTCCGCTCGCTGCTGCGCGAGGACCTGAAGGAAGGCATACGCGCTGTGGTGCTGCCGGCGTTGAGCGCCGCCGCGCTGCTCGGTCTGGGCGGCTATCTCGGCTGGTCCTTCTACACCTCCGCCGACCATCTCGAACTCAGCGCGGACAACGGCTGGTTCCTGCTGCTCACCCCGCTGGTGATGATCGCGTCGGGCTTCGTGGCCGCCGCGTGGTCCAAGTGGGTGCGCAGGTCACCGTACTTCCGCACGGGCGAGGGCACCGACGCCGACGCCCCGCACCTGCTCCCGACACCCCACTAGGAAACGGACCATGCACGCAGACCTTCTCTTCACCGGCGGCCCCGTCCTCACCCCCGAGGGCCGTACCGCGACCGCCGTGGCCGTCAGCGGCGAGCGCATCGTCGCCGTGGGGCGCGACGAGGTCCTGGAACTCGTCGGGCCGCGCACCGAAGTCGTCGATCTGGCCGGGCGGTTGCTGCTGCCGGGCTTCCAGGACGCGCACGTCCACCCGCTGCCGGCCGGCCTCGAACTCACCCGCTGCGACCTGACCGGGACACGGACGGCGGCCGAGACCGTCGCCGCCGTGCGCGCGTACGCCGACGCCCATCCGGAGCAGGAGTGGATCACCGGCGGCGGCTGGTCGATGGAGGCCTTCGAGGGCGGTGTGCCGACGAAGGAGCTGCTGGACGCGGTGGTGCCGGACCGGCCCGTCTATCTGCCCAACCGCGACCATCACGGCGCCTGGGTCAACAGCCGCGCCCTGGAACGGGCGGACATCACCCGCGAGACGGCGGACCCGGCGGACGGGCGCATCGAGCGGGACGGTTCGGGCGAGCCGGTCGGCACACTGCAGGAAGGTGCCATGCAGCTCGTCGGCCGGCTCACCCCGCCCGCCGACGCCGCCGACCGGCTGGCCGCCCTGCTGCACGCGCAGCGCCATCTGCACGCGCTCGGCATCACGGCCTGGCAGGACGCGCTCGTCGGGGAGTTCCTCGGCATGGACGACCCGTCCGGCGCGTATCTGGCGGCGGCCCGGGACGGCTCGCTGACCGCGCGGGTCGTCGGGGCACTGTGGTGGGACCGGGAGCGCGGAGCCGAGCAGATCCCCGAACTCGTCGCGAAGCGGGCGGAGTCGAGCCACGGGCGGTTCCGCGCGTCCAGCGTCAAGCTGATGCTGGACGGGGTCGCCGAGACCGGCACCGCCGCGCTCCTTGATCCGTACCTGGACCAGTGCGGATGCGTGACCGGCAACCGGGGAACCAGCTTCATCGACCCGACTCAACTCCCGCAGTACGTAAGCACGTTGGACGCCCTCGGCTTCCAGTGCCACTTCCATGCCCTCGGCGACCGTGCCGTGCGCGACGCGCTGGACGCGGTCGAGGCGGCGCGGGCCGCGAACGGACCGAGCGACACGCGACCCCACCTGGCACATCTTCAGGTGGTCCACCCCGACGACGTGCCGCGTTTCGCCCGGCTCGGCGCCGTCGCGAACATCCAGCCGCTCTGGGCGGCCCACGAGCCGCAGATGGACGAGTTGACCATCCCCTTCCTCGGGTCCCAACGGGCCGCGCGGCAGTACCCGTTCGGGGCGCTGCTGCGCTCCGGCGCCCGGCTCGCGGCAGGCAGCGACTGGCCCGTGAGCAGCCCCGATCCACTCCAGGGAATTCATGTGGCGGTCAACCGTGTGGCGCCCGACGGCGGCGACACGCCGGTGTTCCTGCCGGCCGAACGCATAGGACTCGCCGAGGCGTTGACGGCGTACACGGCGGGCTCGGCGTATGCGAACCACCTCGACGACACCGGACAGGTGCGGGTGGGAGCGCTCGCGGATCTCGTGGTGCTCGACCGCGATCCGTTCGACGGACCGACCGAGGCGATCGCGGAGACGCGGGTCGCGGGGACATACGTGGGGGGCGCGCGAGTATACGCAGCTCAGGAGGTGTAGGCAGTAACCCAGATCACGGACAGGTCACGTGTTGATCGTTTAGGTTTTGGGCAGTCTCGTACCGCTTCTAGGTTCAACTTTCGGCCATAGAAGCTGAGTTCGAGTGTGCGGGTGGCCATGCCGGGCGTCCGCTCGCAGAGCGGGGGAGCTCTGTAGCGCCGTCTCCCAGAAGGAATCGCATGCCTCAGGAGTGCTTGGACAAGGACGAGCCGTTCATGGCAGGACGACGGCACCCAGGGTGAATCCGCCATTCCTCCGGCCGTAGGCCGGAAGCCCCCCGAACACGACAGGCCGACCGCCACGGCCGGTCGATTCCGTTGTCATGGCCACAACCTGATGGAGACCTGTGTGAAATTTCGAGTCGTAGGTGCTGGTCCGAAGTCGTCCGCCGACAACTCGCTCCCGGCGCGGTCGAGCGCCCAACTCCAGCCCACGGAGGCGGGGAACGCCCTGGCCCGCCTCCTGTTGGACCGCATCAACGGAAGCACGGAGGAGTACCTGAGGTGCCAGAGCGCCGCTCAGCAGCGGCTGGACGCGCTCGGCTCCTCCCCCTCCGGCACCACGACGCTGCACGTCGAGGGAGCCCTTCATCTGGCGCAGACCGCGTTCCTCCCGCCCGATGAGGAGGGCTACGCCAGGCTGAGGCACCTCGACACCAGTCTGCGCATGATCGAAGCGGCCTTCCCCGAGGTCAGCATCGATGCCGAGGTCTGCCGGCTGACCTGCTCGATGCTGGAAGGGGCCTGGCGGAGCCGGGCACTCGCCCCACCGCGCGAGGAGGAGCAGACCACCGACTGCGCCTGCGCTCTGTGCCGTCGGCTGCCCACGCCCCCCGCGCGCACCCTGGACGACTACCGCTGGCGGCAGAGCGCCGGTCGTCCCCTCACCGTCAAGACCTGGCCGCACCGCCGGGAACTCGACAGCGTCCTGACCGGTGGCTGGTCCTGGACCCGGCAGATGAACGACCTCGAACGGGACCTCGGCCACCGCCACCGTTTCGAGGACGACATCCTCGTCTTCCACGAATACAAACGCGTGATCGAGACCATCGACACGACACTCCTCACCGAACACGTCGAAGGCCGCCTGGCCGAGAACTTCAGCACCAACAGCGCACGGGCCCTGGTCTCCGGACTCTTCGCGGCCCACAAGCGATCCGTCGACGAGTACTGGCTCCGCCAGCACGAGGCGGGCAGCGTCACGCTCCCCCAGAGCAACCCGCTCGGTCAGAGCACCTACTCGATCCTGCAGATACTGGACTGCCTGTTCTGGCACGTCGCCCCCGACACCGAACTCTGGCAGGAGGAGAACCTCGCCTCGCTGCTGCTGTGCCGCGTCATCGACGACATGGCCGACGTACGGGCCGACGCCCTCACCGGGGAGATCAGCAACTTCTGGCTCGCCGAGATGCCCAGCCACACCAAGGCGCTCTACGCCGCCTGCGCCATAGCCATCGTCAAGTACGGCTGCATGCCCGAGGCGCACGACTCGATGTGGAACACCTGGCTGATGACCACCACCATCGTCTGGATGGGGCTCACGGGCCGCCACGCCCTGTGGTTCGACGGCATCACCGCGGGCCTTCCCGCGGCCGAGGAGTGCCCGCTCTGCGACCTCCAGCCCAACCCGTGCTCCGGCATCCTCACCCACGGCGCCACCCTCGCCATCGCACCGCGGCGCACCGTACCGGCGCTGAGCGCCCGGGCCGCCGAACTGTCCGCACGCTGCCAGGCCCAACACCCCGAGGCATGGCCCCTGTTCGACGCCGAGCTGCATGCCTTCGAAGCGCTGCACGGCCCCTGGCAGGGCGACATCGACAACGCATGGGAGATCCTGCGCCGCACCTACATCGCCGCCGTGGAGGCATCGAGAGCCGAACCGTCGACGGACCGCGCTCGTCAGATCCAGCAGGACGCCGGCGTGATCGGATCCGAGAAGTTCCACGCCCTGCACGATCCCCGGACGGGCCGGGAGGACACCGCTCTGCTCGCCTACATGTTCGGTGCCGCCCACCCGCACTTCCTCTGGAACGCCACGGGATACCGGCCCACCGGCGTCGCGGGCGACTGGCTCGACGGCTGACGCCCCGGCCCTGTCCCAGGTCCACGGGGACAGCACTGCCCGGCCGGAATCCGGCCGGGCAGCGGTGGTGTCAGGCGGAGAACTCGACCGGCAGGCTGTCGAGCTTGGAGTCCCAGGTGGAGGCGGTCGAGGAGAGCTCCTCCGACGGCACGGCCAGGCGAAGGCCCGGCAGCCGGTGCAGCAGGACGTCCACACCGATCTCGATGATGGACTGGCCGATGTTCTGTCCCGGGCACTCGTGCGGTCCCGAACTGAACGCCAGATGCGCCTGGTTGCCCTGTAGAGCGACGGCCGAGTCGGGCCGTACCTCCGGGTCGAGATTGCCGGCGGCCAGGCCCAGGACGAGCAGTTCACCCTCCTGGATGTGATGGCCGCCGAGCTCCAGGTCGGCGGCCGCGAACCGGCCCGGCAGCACGGACAACGGCGGGGTGTCCCACATGACCTCCTCCACCACCGAGGAGATGTTCAGCTGCCCGCTGACCAGACCGGACAGCCGGGCGGAGTCGGTGAGGATCAGCTGGAGGACCCGCGCGAGCAGGTTGCTGGTGGTGGTGTGCGCGGCGATCAGCACCAGGCGCAGATGGCTGACGACCTCGTCGTGGTCGAGCTCGGCCGGGTGTTGCAGCAGAGCCGTGGCGAAGTCGGAGCCCGGCTCGGCCCGCTTCCGGTCGGTCAGTTCCGAGAGGATCTGCATGATCCGGCCGTTGTGCTCAAGAGCACCCTCGCCGCCCTTGAAGACCTCGGCGCACGACTCGACCAGACGTAGCCCGTCCGCCGCGGGAAGGCCCAGGATCCGGGTGAGCACGAGCATCGGCAGCTGCTCGGAGTACTCGGCCACCAGGTCGGCGCGCCCCGCGTCGGCGAACGCGTCGATCAGCTTGTTCGCGAAGTACGAGGTGTGTCGCCGCACGCCCCGGCTGGACGCCGCGAGCAGTCCGTCGGTGACCGCGCCGCGCAACCTGCGGTGCGGTTCACCGTCCTGGGAGACGCAGTCGGGCCGCCAGCCGACCATCGGGATCAAGGGTGACGTCTCGGAGACACGCCCCTCCCGCCAGTCCCGCCAGATCCGCGCGTCCCGGCTGAACTGGCGCGGATTGTCCAGCACCCGCCGGTTGTCCCGGTAGCCGAGCACCAGCCAGGCCGGGACGTCGCCCTCGAGGAGCACCGGCGCGACGGAGCCGTGCTCCTTGCGCAGCCGCTCGTAGATGCCGGCCGGATCGGTCGACGCCTCCGGCCCGAACAGCCGGGCGACGTCGCCCGAACCGTGCGCGACGGGGCAGCCCCGGGGGGCGTCGGGACCGTTTAAGGGCTGGTCGTTCATCGGGCCTCCAGGGCGGCGGCCGAGCGGTCCTTGATGTGCTGGATCAGGGCGACGAGCACATCGCGGCTGGAGGCGCGGTCCCGGGCGTCGCACTCCACGACCGGGGTGTACGGGGAGATGTCCAGCGCGTCCCGTATCTCGTCGACCGGGTGGTTCTTGGAGTCGGGGAAGACGTTGAGCGCGATGACGAAGGGCACGTTCTGCCGCTCCATCTCCTCGATCGCCCGGAAGCTGGAGGCGAGCCGGCGGGTGTCCACCAGGACGACCGCGCCGAGCGCGCCCTTGAACAGTCCGTTCCACAGGAACCAGAACCGTTCCTGCCCGGGGGTGCCGAACAGGTACAGCATCAGGCTCTCGTTGAGGCTGATCTTGCCGAAGTCCAGGCTGACGGTGGTCTCCGTCTTGTCGGCGACGCCGATGAGGTGGTCGACGTCGGCGCTCGCCTGGGTGAGCGTCTCCTCGGTGGTCAGCGGTTTGATGTCGCTGACGGAGCGGACCATGGTGGTCTTTCCGGTGCCGAAGCCGCCGGCGATCATCACCTTCACCGAACGGGTGCCGCCGGCGGCCGGCCGGCCGGGATGGTCAAAGCCTTTGAAGTCCACTGAGTACCTCCTCAAGGAGCGCGAGGTCGGGCCCGCGACCGGCGTCGTGCGCCGGGATCGGATCACGGGCGTCGACGCGGCCTGCCTCGAGCAGATCGGCCAGCAGCACCGCGAGAATGTTGAAGGGCAGTCCGAGGTGGGCGCCGAGTTCGGCCACCGACAGCGGATCGCGGCAGCGCCGGATGATCTCCTCGTGCTCGTGCTGCATGCCCGGTACGGGGGCGGTCAGGGAGACGATGAGGGTCGCCACGTCGAGACTCGACGCCGAACCGCCCGGTCCGCTACGTCCTCCGGTGAGGACGTAGTAGCGCTCGAGACCGGACGGGTCCGTGGGCGGTCGGGGAGCACTCATCCAGAGTGCTCCTCCAGGCGCGGAGTGGTGCCGAGGAGCTCACCCATCCTGCGGGCCAGATCCCTCATCTGGTGACCGAGCAGACCCTGGTCGAGGCCCTCCCGTGCCAGCACGCCGAGATACGTCTCCACACCGGCGCGGACGACGAAGAGGTGGCCGCCGTCGACCTCGATCATCGCCAGCCGCAGCTGCCCCGCGTACTTGGGGAACTGCTCGGCGACGGGCTGGGCGAGGGCCTGCAGTCCGGCCACGACGGCCGCGAACCGGTCGACGTCGTCGGGGTCTTCGGCACCGAAGCTGGTGATGGCCTTGCCGTCACTGGAGGCCACGAGGGCGAAACGGATCTCCGGGATGGACTCCACCAGATCGCGGAGCGCCCAGCTCACGTCGGTTCCCTGTTGCGTCATGTGGACTAGTCGCTCTCTTCAGTGCGGTGCTCGGTGGACTCACGGTCGGCCGGCGCCGCGTCCTCCTCGGTGATCTCCCTGCCTGCGGTCGCGAAGGCGGCCAGGCCGGCGAAGGACTCGTCCGGCGGGACGGCGAAGGCGGCCGACTCCTCGGTCCGCTCCACCGCCCTCGGCGGTGGCTCCTCGTTCCGCTTGCTGCGGCGCCGGGGCAGTCCTCCGGGTGTGGTGTCCGTGGCCTCGCCGAACTCGGCCTCCGCCTCCGGCACTTCGGCCGTCGCCGCCGAGCGGCCCGGGACGGCCGTGACGGTCTGCGCGGCCTGGACCGGCTGGGCCGGGGAGGCAGCGGGCAGCGGGCTGAAGTACTTGTGCGGGACCACGAGAACCACCGAGGTGCCGAGCCACGGCGAGTCCGCGAAGGTGACACGGATGCCGTAGCGGCGGGCGAGGGCGCCGACGACGCGCAGACCGATGTTGGCGTCCTCCGAGATACCGCCGAGACCCGCGCCGACCCCGGTGCCCGCCAGGGCGTCCTCGGCCTCGCGCTTCTTCTCCTCGCTCAGGCCCTTGCCGGAGTCCTGGATCTCGATGCCGACGCCGTTGGGGACCTCCTTGCCGGAGACGACCACCGGTTCGGTGGGCGGCGAGTAGCGGGCCGCGTTGTCCAGCAGGTGGGCGAAGATCAGCGTGAGGTGGTCCACCAGACCGCCGTCCACGCCGAGTTCGGGCAGATGGCGCACCTCGACGCGGTGGAAGTCCTTGATCCGGCCGATGCCGCCGCGCATCACGCTGAGCAGGCGCTGCGGCTCCTGCCACTGGCGTCCGGGCCGGTCCGAGCCGCCGAGCACGCCGATGCTGGCGGCGAGCGAGTCGGCGGGGCCGAGCTCCTGGTCGAGCTCCATCAGACCGCGGGCGACGGCAGGCAGCCGGCCGTGCTCGCCCTGCATCTCGTGCAGTCGGCCGCGCAGCTTGCTGGTCAGGACGTGGATGCGGTTGCCGATGCTGATGACGGCCTGCTCGGCGGAGGTGGAGCGGTTGAACTCCTCCTCCACGCCGATGAGGGCGGTCCTGAGCACCTTGCGCAGGTCGGCCTGGAAGTCGGTGCCGACCTTGGCGTAGTACCCGGGCTCGGGCAGCAGGTCGTCGATGGCGTCACCGGAGCGCAGTCGTTCCAGCGCGTCGGGCAACTGCTCGTCGCCGAGCTGGGCGAGCGCGGACTGCTGGGCGGCGATCTGCTCCTGCCAGACCTCGGCCTGGTCGACGAGCTGGGCCTCGTAGGACGCGGCCTGCTCGGTCAGCCGGAGCTCGAACGCGGCGGACTGCTCGGCGAGTTGGCTCGCCAACGCGGCGGTGCGCTCGGTGAGTTGTGCCTCGTAGGCACCTGACTGGTCGGCGAGCTGCGACTCCAGGGAGCCGCGCTCGGCGCTGAACTTCCGCTCCAGGCCCGCGACATGCTGCTGCCACTGCTGTGACTGCTCGGCCTGCGAGCTACGGAAGGAGCCCTCGACCCGGCGCAGTTGCGTCCGGGTGCGAATCAACAGCCGTACGCAGACGGCGCTCGCGGCCGTGGCCGCGGCACCGGCGACGGCGGCCGTTATTCGCTCGGAGCTCATGAACGTGGCGGCTACCGTTCCGCCTCCTAAGGCCAGCGGCATCAACCACCAGCTGTACCAGGCGACAGGGGCCCGCGCCGCCGGCGGCGGAGTGGCGAGTTCCATCTGCATCCTTCGAAGCAACCCGATCGAACAGGGGGAGTGTGCTGGGGGGATCTCACTGTTGAAAACGCAGCGCGATATGACCGAACGCGATCGGCTCAACTCGTAGCGTCGGTAGGGAGCTTATCGGGTTCTGACACCAAAAGATCAACCTAGATCGTTTGATGGAAGTGAGGATTCCGTCACTGTCCGCCAGCGATCCGTTCATCGACAAATCGCTTACGCGACCCGGGAGTTGGCCTCGGCCGACGGAGCCGGAGGTCAGAGGGATTGGCGCAAAGTGAGCGTCATGGCGCCGAAGCCGTTGCGCTCGTAGAACCGGATCGCGTCGGCGTTCGCCGCGTACGCGGTCACCTCGGCATGCTCGGCTCCCTCGCGCCGGGCCCAGTCCAGGAACTCCCCTGCCAGCCGGGCCCCGGCCCGCGCCCGCCGGTGTTCGGGGCGGACGTACAGACTGATCAGGGTCGCGGAGGTGACCAGCCGCTTGTCCGAGGGCCCGGTGACCGACCCCACCAGGTGGCCGACGACCTCTCCGTCGCACTCCGCCGCGAGGACGAGCCGCGTCGGGTCCGCCAGGGCCGCCGCGAAGGACGCGGCGCCGTGCTCGCGCGGCCAGTCGACGTTGATGCTCGGGTCGCGGGTGCCGCCGTCCTCGGCGAGCAGGCGCGCACTGGAGGCGACGAGCCCCGATATGTCCTCGACTCGGGCCTTTCGAACGATCAGCTCCCCATCAGTCATGGGCCGAGGCTAGCGACCGACACCGACAGTGGAACTTCCTGGACAGATGTCCAGCTATGATGGACATCTGTCCATGAACTTACCCATGAACCTGTCCACGAATTGGAGTTCCGCATGGAGACGCTCGCGCACGTGCTTGTCGGTCTGGTGGCCGCGCTGCACGCCTACATCCTGGTGCTGGAGATGTTCCTGTGGGAGAAGAAGCCCGGGCGGGGGCTGCACGGGTTCGATCCGGAGATGGCGAAGGCGACCGCGCCGCTGGCCGCCAACCAGGGCCTCTACAACGGGTTTCTCGCCGCCGGCCTGGTGTGGGGGCTGATCGCGGCGGACCCGACCGGCTTCCGCGCCCAGGTCTTCTTCCTGTCCTGCGTCGTGATCGCGGGTGTGTACGGCACGGTCACCGCCAACCGCCGCATCCTGTTCGCGCAGGCGCTGCCCGGCACGATCGCCCTGGCCGCCGTCCTGATCGCGCAGTGACACGCCCCGCACCGGAGGACCCACGGGCCGCGCGGACCAAGGAGCGGCTGCGCGAGGCCCTGCTCGCCGAGTGCGCCGAGCGCCCGCTGGCCGAGGTCGGCGTGGCCGCCCTGGTGCGCCGGGCCGGGGTCGGCCGGGCCACCTTCTACGTGCACTACGCCGACCTGGAGGCGCTGGCCGTCGACGCCTGCGCGGACGTCGTACGGGAGGCGGTCGAGGCGCTGCACTCCTGGCAGGGGCGGCCCGACCCGGTGCACGCGCCGCCCGCGCTGGCCGAGTTCTTCAACTCGCTCACCCCGCACGCCGAGCTGTACCGCGCGCTGCTCGCTCCAGGTGGCGGCGGCCCACTCGGCCTTGTGCTGCACCGGGACCTGCGGGCCTACAGCCTGCGCGAGCGGGAACGCGCGGGCGCGGCGGACGCCCCGCTGGTCGCCTCCGCGGTCGCCGCGACCTTCGCCGGCGTGCTGGCCGACTGGCTGCACGGCCTCCTGGACGCCGACGCGTCCCAAGTCGCCGACCAGGTCTGGCAGTTGCTGGTCGCACTGCACGCGAGCAGGTGACGGTGACTCACTTGCAGCCCTGGTCGGGCCGCACCTGCGGCCACGCCTCCACGCCGTCGGCGGTCCGGACGTACGCCTTGGAAAGGTCGGCGTCCGACAGCCACAACCTCCACTCGCCGCGCCGGTATCCGGTGTCGTGGGCGTCGGCGGGCATCCGGACGTCCCCGTCGTACGCCGAGGTCAGCATGGACTCAATGAGCACGCCGTCGGGATCGCGGGCGTAGAGCCTGCCGTCCTCGTCCTCCTTGTCCCGCTCCCCCACCGACAGGAAGTGCGCCGTCTCCCAGCCGCAGTGCTCGTCGCCGACGGAGCTGTGCACCTTGGTGATCGGTACCCGCTTGCCCCGCGCGTCGGTCCAGATCTCGTACCACTTCCCGTCGGTGTAGCTCGCCGGGAGTTCGGTCGGATCGCAGGAGGCACTGGTGTCCGGGCCCCAACCGGGCCTGTTCTTCTGGTCCTTGGCGACAACGACGGCGACCTTGGTCCGTCCGGCGACGTCGAAGGAGTACAGGACGCGGTCGGCCTCCCGGCGCTCGACGCGGTAGCCGTGGTCCGGGTAGTCGGACTGCTCCATGTCGAAGAAGGCCCGCAGCCCCTCCTCGGGCGTCGACCCGCCGTCACTCTTGCTCCACGCGCCGCCGCCCCCGCCTGAGTAGATCTCCCCGTCGCATTCCAGGGCCCGGCCCGCCGCGCCCGACTCGATGCGGGTGGCGCGGGTGCTGTCCTCGTCGAGGTTCTTCGTGGGCACGTGGAGCGGTCCGCTGTAGGGCACCGCCGGAGCGGTCCCGGCGATGACCAGGTCCTGGTCCTTCTCGCCGCCGCACGCCACGGCCGCCGACGCCACCAGCACCGTCGTCACCACAAGTCCTCCGCGCAT
Source organism: Streptomyces sp. NPDC088794 (assembly GCF_044750545.1). Taxonomy (NCBI): domain Bacteria; kingdom Bacillati; phylum Actinomycetota; class Actinomycetes; order Kitasatosporales; family Streptomycetaceae; genus Streptomyces; species Streptomyces sp. NPDC088794. The sequence continues at coordinate 94,242 of NZ_JBIVKB010000001.1, forward strand.
CAACTTCCCCCGTTCCGCCTGCTGTTCTCCGGTCCTCCGACGCGACAGCACTCCGGAACGTTCACGGTCAGCGCACGGCCGCCTGGAAGGTACGCCGATACGCCTGCGGTGAGACACCGATCGCCGCGTGCAGGTGCTGGCGCAGCGAGGCGCCGGTGGCGAAGCCGACCTGGCCTGCGATCTGGTCCACGGACAGGTCGCTGGACTCCAGCAGGTGCCGGGCGTGGGCGACCCGCTGCTGGATGAGCCAGCGGCCGGGGCTGACGCCGACCTCGTCGTTGAAGCGGCGGGCGAAGGTGCGCATGCTCATCCCGGCGTGCCGGGCGAGGTCGGCGAGGGTGAGCGGTTCGTCGAGGTGGACCAGGGCCCACGCGCGCGTGGCGGCCGTGCTCGCCGCGCCCGGCTCGGGCATGGGCTGTTCGATGTACTGCGCCTGACCGCCGTCCCGGTACGGCGGGACCACGAGACTGCGGGCGACGGCGTTGGCGAGTTCGCTGCCGTGGTCCTCGCGCACGATGTGCAGGCAGATGTCGACGCCGGAGGCGGCGCCGGCCGAGGTCAGGATCCGTCCGTCGCCGACGAAGAGGACGTCCGGGTCGAGGTCGATGTGCGGGTACATGCGCCGGAACGGCTCGACGAGCTGCCAGTGCGTGGTGGCCCTGCGGCCGTCCAGCAGACCGGCGGCGGCGAGCACGAAGGCGCCGGTGCAGATGGAGACGATGCGCGCGTCGGGCCGGATGAGCGCGAGCGCGGCACGGAGTTCGTCGGACAGGTCGGCGGTCACGCGGGACGAGGCGACGGCCGCGACCACGACGGTGTCGGCGGTGGCCAGGGCCTCGGGACCGTGCTCGACGCCGATGGTGAAGTCGGCGTTGGTGCGCACGGGCCGGCCGTCGACGGAGCAGGTGAGCACCTCGTACCGGCCGCCCGCCGCGTCGAAGATCCGGTTGGGGATGCCCAGCTCGAAGGGGTGCACGCCGTCCAGGGCCAGCACCACGACCCGTTCCACCCGGCTGTCCACTCGACCGTTCTCTCGCATGGCACGATCCTATCGAAGGTTGGCCATCGTGCCATTTCCCTGTCGGGCGGGCCCGGGCAGGCTGGTTCACCATGAGCACTGTGAACACGATGCGAGCCATCAGCCAGGACACCCTCGGCGGACCCGAGGTCCTCAGGCTCGTCGAGCTGGAACGCCCGCAGCCGCGCACCAACGAGGTACTGGTCCGCGTCCACGCGGCCGGCCTCAACCCCACCGACTGGAAGCACCGCAAGACCGGCGGCTTCCTGGGCGAGCCGCCCTTCGTACTGGGCTGGGACGTCTCGGGCACGGTCGAGGCGGTCGGCATCGGCGTCGCCCGCTTCCAGCCCGGCGACGAGGTCTTCGGGATGCTGTCCTACCCCTACGGACACGGCTCGCACGCCGAGTACGTCACCGCCCCGGCGCGCACCTTCGCGCACAAGCCGGCCTCGATCGACCACGTCCAGGCGGGCGCACTCCCGTTGGTCTCGCTGACCGCGTGGCAGGGGCTGGTCGAGTACGCGGACGTCCAGCCGGGGCAGCGGGTGCTGATCCACGCGGCGGCCGGCGGGGTCGGGCACGTGGCCGTGCAGATCGCCAAGGCGCGCGGCGCGTACGTGATCGGCACGGCGAGCGCGGGCAAGCACGACTTCCTGCGCTCGATCGGCGTCGACGAGCCGATCGACTACCGGGAGACCGACTTCACCGAGGCGGTGAAGGACGTCGACATCGTCCTGGACACCCTCGGCGGCGACACCGCCCTGCGCTCCATGCGGGTCCTGCGCCCGGGCGGCCAACTGGTCTCGATCGTGCCGATCGGTTCGAACGAGTTCTACGAGGAGGCCGAGCGGCTCGGTGTCCGGGCGCTGCGCATGCTGGTCGACGCCTCCCACAGCGGCATGGCGGCGATCGCGGAACTGGTGGAGGCGGGCAAGCTGCGCGCCACGATCGCCGCGACGTTCCCGCTGGCCGGTGCCGCCGAGGCACACGCGCTCGGCGGCACCGGCCGAACCGCGGGAAAGATCGTCCTGCTGACGGACTGACGCCGCGGCCTGGCGGGGTGACGCCGGTCAGAACGTGAGCACCGGCTTGATCGCCTTGCCCGCGCTCATGTCCCGCACCGCCTGGTCGATCTCCGCGAACGGATAGGTGCTGATCAGACGGTGCAGCGGGAGCCGCCCCTCCTTGACCAGCCGGACCAGGGCCGGGATGGAGGACTGCGTCTCGGCGTCGCCGAGGGTGAGTCCGACGACCCGCTTCCCGCCGAGCAACCCGTTGACGTCCAGGGCGACTTCGGTGCCGAACGGCGGAGCTCCTACGACGACCAGGGTGCCCCGAGCCGCGAGCGCGTCGACGCCCTGGCGCAGCACGGCGACGTTGCCGGTGGTCTCGACGATGCCGTCGGCACCCTGGCCACCGGTGATCTCCGCCAGCGCCTCGGCGAGGTCGGCCGCGCCGGCGTCCACGGTGTGGGTGGCGCCCAACTCCCCGGCCAGCTCGAGCCGTTCGGCGACCCGGTCGACGGCGATGATTCTGGTCGCCGGGGTGAGGGCGGCCGCCATCACCGCCGACAGGCCGACCGCCCCGGCGCCGAGCACCACGACCGTGTCACCGAGTCGGGGCTTCAGCACGTTCCAGACGGCACCCACCCCCGTCTGAACTCCGCACCCCAGCGGGGCGATCGACTCCAGCGGTACATCCGGGTCGACCTTGACGAGGCTGCGTTCGTCGACCAACGCCCGTTCCGCGAACGAGGACTGGCCGAAGAAGTGTCCGCCGAGGGGCTGCCCGTCCCGGCTGATGGTGCTGCTGCCGTCGGCGCGGCGACCGCCGATGAGGTTCAGCGGCAGCCAGGTCGCGCAGTAGGCGGGGTGCCCGCCCCGGCAGTTGCGGCAGTCGCCGCAGGAGGTGAAGGACAGCACGACGTGGTCGCCAGGGGCGACGCCGGTGACGGCCGGGCCCACGGCCTCGACCACCCCGGCCCCTTCGTGCCCGAGCACGCCGGGCAGCGGGAAGGGCAGACCGCCGCTCGCGACGCCGAGGTCGGTGTGGCACAGGCCGGCCGCCACGATGCGGACCACGGCCTCGTACGGTCCCGGCTCGTCGAGTCGGACGTCGGAGAGGGTGAAGGGTGCTCCGCCGGACTCGACGACCGCGGCGCGGGTGGAGATGGACATCGTACGAACTCCCTTTGCCTTCAGGCGTGTTCAGACGCGATCGCGCGGGTTCAGTCGAGCGAGACGACGACGGACTTGGTGCGGGTGTACGCGGCGAGCGCCTCGGGGCCGTACTCGCGGCCGAAGCCGGAGTCCTTGACGCCGCCGAAGGGGACCGCGGGGTCGAGCATCGCCCAGTCGTTGATCCAGACGATGCCCGCCTGGAGCCGGTCGGCGATGCGGTGGGCGCGGGCGAGGTTGCCGGTCTGGACGCCCGAAGCCAGCCCGTACGGCGTCGAGTTGGCGAGCGCGACGGCCTCGTCCTCCGTGTCGAAGGGCTGCACGGTCAGGACCGGGCCGAAGACCTCCTCCTGGACGACCCGGGAGTCGTTCGACAGGTCGGCGATCACCGTGGGCCTGTAGTAGTAGCCGCCGTCCAGGTCGAGCCGCTCGCCGCCGCAGACGATGCGGGCGCCCTCCTTGCGGGCCAGGTCGACGTACTCCTCGACCTTCTTGAGGTGCCGCTCGCCCGCCATCGGTCCGACGACGGTCTCGGGCAGCCTCGGGTCGCCGACCGGGACGCCCGGGACGGCCTCCGCGAGGATGCCGAGCAGGGTGCTGTACACGGAGCGGGCCACCAGCAGTCGGGGGCCGCCCATGCAGAACTGCCCGGTGTTGAAGACGAAGGCCTTGATGACCGCGCCGACCGCCTTCTCCAGGTCGGCGTCCTCGAAGACGAGGTGGGCCGCGTTGCCGCCGAGTTCCATGGTGACCGGCTTGAGGGCCTCGCCCGCGGTGCTCGCCACATGGCGGCCGACGGCGGTGGAGCCGGTGAAGGCGACCTTGTCGATCCCGCGGTGGCGCAGCAGTGCCTCGCCGGCCACCGGGCCGGTCCCGGTGACCACGTTGACCACACCGTCCGGGACGCCCGCCTCCTGGAAGAGCCGGGCCATGTAGAGGGCGCTGAGCGGGGTCTCGTCGGCCGGCTTGTGCACCACCGTGTTGCCGGCCGCGAGCGCCGGGCCGATCTTCGAACCGGCAAGGATCAGCGGGAAGTTGAAGGGGGTGATCGCGGCGACGACACCGAGCGGCTCCCGCTTGGTGTACGCGAGCGCGTTCATGGGTGTGTCGCGGACGGCGCCGTCCAGGGAGTGGGCGAGGGCGGCGAAGTACTCGTAGTCGTTGGCCGTGTTGGTGACGTCGACGGCGTGGCACAGCGTGATGGGCTTGCCGACGTCCAGGCTCTCCAACTCGGCGATCTCGTCGGCCCGTTCGCGGATCAGCGCGGCGACCCGGTGCAGCACCCGGCCCCGCTCCCGGCCGCTCAGTCCGGACCACGCGCCGCCGTCGAAGGCCTGCCGTGCCGCGCGCACGGCCGCGTCCACGTCGGCGGCGCCCGCCGCCGCGACGGTGGTGACGACCGCGCCCCGGGACGGGTCGACCACCTCGATACGGGCTCCGTCCGCGGCCTCGCGCCACTGTCCCCCGACGAACAGCCGTCCGGGTTCGCTCTCGAAGGCGGTCATCACCACTCCTCAGCCTCATCGCCAGGATTGCCAGGACTGTCAAGATTGCCAAGTCTTCAACCAACAGGATTCCTGTTGGTTCATCGTCTGGTTCGCAGTCTGATTACAGACAGGTTTCCTGTCAATGGTCTAGGCTCGACACATGGCCGTCCCCCAGGAAACGAAGGCGCTCCCGTCCCTGCTCTACATGGTCAAGCAGGTGGAGCTGGCCGCGCGCTCCCGCCTCGACGAGCTGGTCAGGCCGTCCGGGATCACGGCGCTGCAGTACACCGCGCTGACCGTCCTGGAGCGGCACGACGGGCTGTCGGCGGCCCAGCTGGCCCGCGACTCCTTCGTCACAGCCCAGTCCATCGCCGATCTCGTACGGTCCCTGGAGAGCCGCGGGCTGATCCGCCGCGAGCGCAATCCGCGCAATCGCCGGGAGCTGCTGATCCTGCTGACCGAGGAGGGGCGCGAGCTGCTCGGGCAACACGCCGGGCCGGTGCGGGAGTTGGAGGAGCGCATGGTGAGCGACCTCACCCCGCACCAGACGGAGCAGCTCCGCCAGGCACTCTCCAAGGCCTGGCACGCCCTCTCGTAGACTGGTCGCTCCAATTCGAAGACATATGTCAATCGAACATGCTCAAATTCACTCGATCGAGGGTAACTTGCAGAGCGGGGAACGGTTTTGCGCTCGCTCTGGGAACCCGGGGCACGGCTGTACTCGTACGCTCGCTGCACGATGTCACCCCAGACCCCGGTGGCCTGCGGTCCCCGCCGTAGTCGGAGCAGGTTGGAGGCGATGTCGTCGTGCAGCAGGAACCTGCGCCGCCCACCCGCCATCTGCGTGTGCACGAGGACCGCGGACACACGGTGGTGGAGTTGCGCGGCGAGATCGACATCGCCGCCGCCGTGGAGATCGGCCCGTATCTGGACCGGGTGACGGCACGCCCGGACGTCCGGCTGGTGATCGACCTCAGGGGCGTCGAGTTCTTCGACTGCTCCGGGCTGCGGCTGCTGTACCGGGCCCGCACCCGGACCCTGGACCACGACGGCGAGCTGCGCCTGGTCTGCACGCACGCCCTCACCCTGCGCGTCATGCGGGTCACCGGGCTGACCCGGTTGCTGCCGCCGCACGCCACGCTGGACGCGGCCCTGGGCCAGCCCGAGGCCACGTCCGGCTCCGTGTAGCGAGGCCCTTCCCTGGAGCGAGGCTTTTCCCTTACGGGCGCGGCTACTTGAGGATCCTGGTGACCTGACCGGCACCGACCGTCCGCCCGCCCTCACGGATGGCGAACTTCAGCCCCTCCTCCATGGCGATCGGCTGGATCAACTGCACGTTCATGGTCGTGTTGTCGCCCGGCATGACCATCTCGGTGCCCTTGGGCAGCGTCACCACGCCCGTCACGTCGGTCGTGCGGAAGTAGAACTGCGGGCGGTAGTTGTCGAAGAAGGGCGTGTGCCGGCCGCCCTCGTCCTTGGACAGGATGTAGGCGCGCGCCTCGAAGTCCTTGTGCGGGGTGACGGAGCCGGGCTGGATGACGACCTGGCCGCGCTCCACGTCCTCGCGCCTGACCCCGCGCAGCAGCAGTCCGACATTCTCGCCGGCCCGGCCCTCGTCGAGCAGTTTGCGGAACATCTCGATGCCCGTGACGGTGGTCTTCGTCCTGGTGTCGTGGAAGCCGATGATCTCGACCTCGCGGTTGACGTGCAGGGTGCCGCGCTCGATCCGGCCGGTGACGACCGTGCCGCGGCCGGTGATGGTGAACACGTCCTCGATCGGCATCAGGAACGGCTGGTCCACGTCCCGCACCGGCTCGGGCACGAACTCGTCGACGGCGCCGAGGAGTTCGAGCACGGAGGCGCTCCACTCCGGGTCCCCCTCCAGGGCCTTGAGCGCGGAGACCCGCACCACCGGGAGGTCGTCGCCGGGGAACTCGTACTCGCTGAGCAGCTCCCGCACCTCCAGTTCGACCAGCTCCAGGATCTCCTCGTCGTCGACCATGTCCGTCTTGTTGAGGGCGACGACGATGTACGGCACCCCCACCTGCCGGGCCAGCAGCACATGTTCCTTGGTCTGCGGCATCGGTCCGTCGGTGGCCGCGACGACGAGGATCGCGCCGTCCATCTGGGCGGCCCCGGTGATCATGTTCTTGATGTAGTCCGCGTGGCCCGGGCAGTCGACGTGCGCGTAGTGCCGGCGCTCGGTCTGGTACTCCACATGGGCGATCGAGATCGTGATGCCCCGCTGGCGTTCCTCGGGGGCCTTGTCGATCTGGTCGAACGGCGTGTACGGGTTCAGCTCCGGGAACCGGTCGTGCAGAACCTTCGTGATGGCCGCCGTGAGCGTCGTCTTGCCGTGGTCGATGTGACCGATGGTGCCGATGTTCACATGCGGCTTCGTGCGCTCGAACTTCGCCTTGGCCACTGCAACCCCTCCTGAGCTTCGGTGTGCCGCCGAGCGTCGCTCCACTCCCTCATGTCTATTCGTTCGGCGGCGCGTCGAACAGGGCGCTGACCGACTCGCCGTTGTGAATGCGCCGCACGGCCTCGGCGAGGGCCGGCGCGATGGACAGGATCCGCAGCTTCTCCGTGCGCTCCTCCTCGGGCACCGGCACGGTGTTGGTGCAGACGATCTCCAGTACGTCCGGCTGCTCGCCGATCCGCTTGAGCGCCCCGTCCGCGAACAGGCCGTGCGTGCACGCCACTCGGATCGAGCGCGGCCCCAACTCCCGCAGCCGCTGGAGGAGTTCCAGCACCGTGCTGCCCTTGGCGATCTCGTCGTCCAGCACGATGACGTCCCGGCCCGCGACATCGCCGATGACGGAGCTGATCGACACCCGGTCGTCCGCGAACCGCTGCTTGGCGCCGGCCGCCACCTGGGCGCCGATCAACCGCGCGAACGCGGCGGCCTCCTTGGCGTTGCCGAGGTCCGGGGAGACCACGGTGGTCCGGGACAGGTCGTACTGCCGGAAGTGCACGGCCAGTTCACGCAGGGCGTGCAGATGGTCGACCGGGACCGAGAAGAAGCCGTGCACCTGCGGTGCGTGCAGGGTCATGGCGAGCACCCGGCTGGCGCCCGCCGCCACCAGCAGGTCGGCGACCAGGCGGCCGCCGAGCGAGATGCGGGGCGCGTCCTTCTTGTCGGAGCGCGCGTAGGAGTAGTGCGGCATGACGACGCTGATCCGCCCCGCCGACGCCCCGCGCGCCGCGTCGCACATCAACAGCAGCTCGACCAGGTGCTCCTGGACCGGCTTGACCAGCGGCTGGATCAGAAAGACGTCCCGTTCCCGGCAGTTGGCCTGGAGCTGTACCTCAAGACAGTCGTTGGCGAACCGGCTGACCCGGGTCGGGCTGAGCGGCACCCCGAGATGCGCGCAGACCTCCGCCGCCAGGTCGGGGTGGGCACTGCCGCTGAACACGGAGATGTCTCGCACGGTCCGCTCCTCGCATGATCGATCCGGGGGTCGCCTCATGCTACTGACCTCGAAAAACCTGTTGCGGGCCGCTACCGGTGGTGGGCCAGGATGGTCCGGTCCGCCCTCCCCGGCTTCAGGAGCTCCCATGCGCCGACTCCTCGGAATCCACCAGTGCCCCCATAGGCCCACGGTTCCTGAGGACTCGACCCCGCATGCACACCCTGAACATCGGCATCCTGGCCCACGTCGACGCCGGTAAGACCAGCCTCACCGAGCGCCTGCTCTTCGACCACGGGGCGATCGACCGGCTCGGCAGCGTCGACACCGGCGACACCCTGACGGACGACGGGGAGATCGAGCGCCGGCGCGGCATCACCATCCGCTCCGCCGTGGCCTCCTTCACCGTCGGCGACACCCGCGTCAACCTCATCGACACCCCGGGCCACTCCGACTTCATCGCCGAGGTCGAGCGCGCCCTGGAGGTCCTCGACGGCGCGGTCCTGCTGCTGTCCGCCGTGGAAGGCGTCCAGGCGCAGACCAGGGTGCTCATGCGCACCCTCCGCCGGCTCCGGCTGCCCACCGTCGTCTTCGTCAACAAGATCGACCGCGCGGGCGCCCGCGCCGACGGCCTGCTGGCCGACATCCGGCGCAGACTGACGCCGTACGTCGCACCGCTCGCGGACGTGACGGGCATCGGCACCGCAGACGCCCGCGTGACCGCCCGTCCGCCGGGGGATCCCCGGCTGGCCGAGGCGCTCGCCGAGGTGGACCCGGACGTTCTCGCGGCGGTCGTGGACGGGCCCGCGCCCACCCCGGACGACCTGCGCAAGGCCCTGGCCGCCCGTACCGCCGACGGCTCGTTCCACCCGGTCCTGTTCGGCTCGGCCCTCGGCGGCCAGGGCGTCACCGGACTCGTGGAGAACATGCTCCGGCTGATCCCGCCCGCACCGGGAGCCGAGAGCACCGCACCACGCGGCACGGTGTTCGCCGTACGCCCGGGGCCCGGCGGGGCACGGACGGCGTATCTGCGGTTGTACGACGGTGAGGTGACACCGCGTCAGCGGCTGACCTTCCTGCGGCGGGAGGCCGACGGCCGGACCGTCGAGGTCTCCGGGCGGGTGAACCGCCTCGACGTGATCGGCGGGAGCGGTCCGCTGACCGCCGGGAACATCGCGGCGCTCACCGGCGTGAGCACCGTGCGCGTCGGCGACCGGCTCGGCGAACTCACCGACCGCGCACCGCAGTTCGCGCCGCCCACGCTGGAGACGCTGGTACGGGCCAGGCGTCCGGAGGAGGCCGGGCGGCTGCGCGGCGCCCTGCTCGCGCTCGCCGACCAGGACCCGCTGATCCATGCCAGGCCCGCCGGGCCCGACGCCACCGCGCTTCTGCTGTACGGCGAGGTCCAGATGGAGGTGCTCGGGGCGACGCTCGTCCAGGACTTCGGTATCGAGGCCGACTTCGCACCCGGCCGGGTCCGGTTGCTGGAGCGGCCGGCCGGGGTCGGCGAGGCGGTCGAGGAGCTGCCGTGGCACGACCGCACGCGCTACTGGGCGACGATCGGGCTCCGGGTGGAGCCGGAACCGCGGGGCACCGGCGGGGTGTTCGGCTACGACACGGAACTCGGCGCCCTCCCCCGCGCCTTCCACCAGGCCATCGAGGAGACCGTGCACGTGAGCATGGGCGCCGGACTGTCCGGCGCGGCCGTCACGGACTACCGGGTCACCCTGATCCGGTCGGGCTTCGTCGGGCCGCTCAGCACGGCCGCCGACTTCCGCGGGCTCACCCCGATCGTGCTGCGCCGCGCCCTGGAGCGGGCGCGGACCCGGCTGTACGAGCCGTACCACGCGTTCGAGGCGGAGGTCCCGCCGGACTCGCTGGCGCCGGTGACCGCGCGGCTCGCCTCGTGCGGGGCGGAGTTCACCGGGACCACGGGCGGGTCCGCCTCCTGGCTGATCTCCGGTGAACTGCCGGCCCGGCGGCTGCGCGAGATCGAGCTGGCGCTGCCCGGGCTCACCCACGGCGAGGGCGTGTGGTGGACGCGGCTCTCCGGCGACCGGGAACTGCCCCCGCGCAGGTAGACGGGGGTGCACCCGCCGGTGCGCCCCCTGTGCCTCGGGCATGTGTCCCGAATCGGCAACAGGGCGGTCTGACAAGGCTTTTGGGGGGCATCCGGTGACTAGGAAGGAGGGCCGTCACCATGACGACTCCCATCAGGCGCGTGTCCCGGCGGATGCCGGGCTGGGTCAAAGCGGTGTGCGCCGTAGTGCTGGTGATCGCGGTGTTCTTCATCGGGGTCACGCTGAGTGTGATCCCCGGTCTCAAGGACCTGTTCGGCACGGAGACGCACGACCGCACGGGGCCCACCCTGCTGCAGTCCATCCAGGACATGAGCCGCTACGACGCCGCGTCCGGCAACTTCCAGGTCGTCGTGGACCTGGAGAAGGACACCAAGTACCTGCCCGACGCGATCCGCGGCTCCCGCGTGCTGTACGTGGGCGCGGGCACCGTCGACGCCTATGTCGACCTCGGCAAGGTCGGCAAGGACGACGTGACGGTCAACGAGGACCGCACGTCCGCCACGCTCAACCTGCCGCACGCGGCCCTGGGCAAGCCCGCCCTGAACCCGGACCGCTCCTACGCCGTGTCCAAGCAGCGCGGTCTCCTCGACCGGCTCGGCGATTTCTTCTCGGACAACCCCAACAGCGAACAGGCCGTGCAGAAACTCGCGGTCAAGCACATCGGCGACGCGGCCAAGGACAGCGGCCTGACCAAGCGCGCCGAGACCAACACCACCGACATGCTCGAAGGTCTCCTGCACTCCCTCGGCTTCAAGGTCGTGCACGTCACCTTCGCATCCTGATCCGCACCGGATCGGGGTCGGCGCACGGCATCGTCGGGGGGTTCGCGGGTATCCGCCCTTCCACATCAGCACGTTCAAGACCGGAGGACTGAATGGCCCGGACCGTCGTACGACCGCGCGCCGGCTGGCGTCTGCGTTCCGCCAAGACAGAGGGCGAGGAGCAGCCGGCCACCGTCGAACGGCATGTCGTGCCCTTCCCGATCCGCTTCCTGGCGATGCTGTGCGCCTTCGCGTTCATGGTGGCGTTCGCCGTCGTGCTGGCCAAGCTGACGCTGGAGCCGTCGCCCGCCTCGACGGCTCTCGTGCACACCAATCTCCACCCGGGCCGCTCGCTCAAGGCCTATCTCGACCAACCCGCTCTGCGGGACGCCGTCAAGCAGATCGGCGGCAATATCGTCCTCGGCATCCCGTTCGGCATCCTCATCCCCGTCCTGGCCCCCAAGGCCCGCGGGCTGCTGCGCGTGCTCCTGCTGACGGCCGTCGTCATGCTCCTGGTGGAGTTCGCCCAGGGCGCGTTGATCACCGGCCGCGCCTTCGACATCGACGACGTCATCCTCAACACCAGTGGCGCGCTGATCGGTTACCTCCTGCTGGGCCGCCGGATGGGCCGCGTCGTGCACGCCCGCAAGCGCCGGCCGCGCAAGGTGCGGTCCGCTGAGCGGAAAGCCGCGAAGGAGAAGTCGGCGAAGGCGTCCAAGGACGCCTAGCCCTCCGACGTGCGGGGGAACGGAATCCAGCCGTCCGGGGTTCTTGATTGTCGATAGTTGGTCCGTACCTAGCTATTGACTCACCCTTTTCTCACTCCTTAAATCAACAGGCGACGCCTTCACCCCCCACCCCGGTCGGCCCACCTGTGTGCTCGACCGCCGTACGGAAGGACAGAGACGTGGCCTCCCCACGCCTGCTCCGCAGATGCCTGTTCGCCGCCTTGTCCGCCGTGCTGGTCGCGTCCGCCGCGACCGGTGCGGCGCACGCGGATCCATCCGATGTCTCCGCCTCCGACGTCTCCGCGGCCGCGGTGGTCTTCAACGACACCTTCGACGGTGCCGCCGGCAGCGCCGTCAACTCCTCCAGGTGGTCGCTGGAGACCGGCGACAACGTCAACAACCACGAGCGCCAGTACTACACGTCCGGCACCAACAACGCGGCCCTGGACGGCCAGGGCCACCTGGTGATCACGGCCAAGAAAGAGAACCCGGCCAACTACCAGTGTTGGTACGGCACTTGTCAGTACACCTCGGCCCGGATGAACACCTCCGGGAAGTTCAGCGCGCAGTACGGGCACGTCGAGGCCCGGATGAAGGTCCCGCGCGGGCAGGGCATGTGGCCCGCGTTCTGGATGCTCGGCACCGACATCGGATCGGTCGGCTGGCCCAACTCGGGTGAGATCGACGTCATGGAGAACGTCGGCTTCGAGCCCTCCACGATCCACGGCACCATCCACGGCCCCGGCTACTCCGGCTCGGCCGGCATAGGCGCCGGCTACACCCTGTCGAACGGCCAGGCCTTCGCCGACGCCTTCCACACCTTCGCCGTCGACTGGGCGCCCAACTCCATCAAGTGGTCGGTCGACGGTGTCGTCTACCAGACCCGCACACCCGCCGACGTGGGGGGCAACACCTGGGCGTTCAACAAGCCGTTCTTCCTGATCCTCAACCTCGCGGTCGGCGGTTACTGGCCCGGTGACCCCAACAGCTCCACGGTCTTCCCGGCCCAGCTGGTGGTCGACTCGGTGTCCGTGACCACGAGTGACACGGCCACCGGCGTGGCGATCCGCGGCCTGGCCGGCAAGTGCGTGGACGTCGCCGGCGGCAGCTCCGCCAACGGCACCGCCGTACAGCTCTACGACTGCAACGGCTCCGCCGCCCAGCAGTGGACCGTGGGCTCCGACGGCACGATCCGCGCGCTGGGCAAGTGCCTGGACGTGAACGCCGGCGGCACCGCCGACGGCACGAAGGTCCAGCTCTACGACTGCAACGGCTCCAACGCCCAGAAGTGGGCCGTCAGTTCGGCGAACGACATCGTCAACCCACAGGCCAACAAGTGCCTGGATGTCACGGGCAACAACTCGGCCAACAGCACCCCGCTCCAGATCTGGACCTGCGGGGGCGGCGCCAACCAGAAGTGGACGGTCGGCTGAGCCGTAGCCGATCGCTCGTAGCGCCTGATCCGCTCCTGGGGCCTGATCCGCCGGTCAGGTCCTAGCGCAGCCGCCAGGTGAACTTGTCGCCGCCGACCCACCGCACCACGTCCGGATCGTCCATGTCATGGACCGTGATGCCGAAGACGGCGGCGACTTCCAGTACGTCGGTCACCGCTTTCGCCTCGGCGACCACCAGACCGTCGATCTCCACGATCCGGAACGGCGGTGTGCCCGGCTGCACGCCGAGAACCAGGATCCTCGGGTGGGAGATGTGCGGGCTCGCGATTTCGGTCATGCAATAGAGCGTAGAGCTCATTCCGAAGTCGCGAACCTGCTGATTCGTCCCCCTCGGAGGTCGCCGTGGATCCCCTGGACGCACTGGACCGGATCTCCTTCCTGCTGGAGCGGTCCCTGGCGCCGACCTACCGCGTCCGCGCCTTCCGCGGCGCCGCCCGGGTCCTGGCGGACCTGCCCGCGGACGAGGTCCGCGAGCGGGCGGCCGCCGGGACGCTGGAGTCCTTGAAGGGCATCGGCCCCAAGACGGCCCAGGTGGTGCGCGAGGCGCTCGCCGGACAGGTGCCCGAATACCTCGCGAAGCTGGAGCGGGCCGAGCCCGAACCGCGCCCTCCTGGCGGGGAACGGCTGCGGGCGCTGCTGCGCGGGGACTGCCATCTGCACTCCGAGTGGTCGGACGGCGGCAGCCCGATCGAGGAGATGGGGCGGACGGCGGCCCGTCTCGGGCACGACTGGGCGGTGCTCACCGACCACTCCCCCCGGCTGACCGTGGCCCGTGGTCTGTCCCCCGAGCGGCTGCGCGAGCAGTTGGACGTGGTGGCGGCGCTGAACGAGACCTGGGCGCCGTTCCGGCTGCTCACCGGGATCGAGTGCGACATCCTCGACGACGGCTCCCTGGACCAGGAACCGGAGCTGCTGGAGCGCCTCGACGTGGTCGTGGTCTCGGTGCACTCGAAGCTGCGGATGGACGCCCGCGCCATGACCCGCCGCATGGTGGCCGCCGTACGGAATCCGCACGCGGACATCCTCGGGCACTGCACGGGGCGGTTGATCATCGGGCGGGACGGGGGTTCCGCGCGGCCGGAGTCGCAGTTCGACGCGGACGCGGTGTTCGCCGCGTGTGCCGAGTCGGGCACGGCCGTGGAGATCAACAGCCGCCCGGAGCGGCTGGACCCGCCGAGGCGACTGCTGCGGCGGGCCGTCGACGCCGGGGTGCTGTTCTCGATCGACACCGACGCGCACGCGCCCGGCCAGCTGGACTGGCAGATCCTCGGCTGCGCGCGGGCCGAGGAGTGCGCGGTGCCCGCCGAGCGGGTGGTGAACACCTGGTCCGCCGAGGCGCTGCTGGCCTGGACCCGGGAGCGGTGACACAGGTCACCCCGGATCCGGGCCCGGGCAGGAACACCACGGGGAGGTTGCCCGTTGAACAACACGTGGGTGTGGATGGGACAGTGTCCCCGGGCCTCACCTTTTGCCCACAGGGACGATCGTTCGGCTGAAGCCCTGTGGAGCCTTTCGCCGAGAGGCGACCGCCATCCGCGCCCACACTGTGACCGCCCCGACCGTGATTCCCCCGTCCGGTCGGGGCTTCCCCATGTCCGGGGGGGCAATCGCGCGGCAGTGTCCGGTGCGGTCGCGCGGGTTCCGCTTGACTTCGAGAGCACTCCAATCCGTAGCGTTTCGGACATGACCACTGCACAGCACAGGATCGGATCCGGTTTCGGCGCCACCTCCACCGCCGACGAGGTCCTCAAGGACATCGACCTGACCGGAAAGCTCGCGATCGTCACCGGTGGCTACTCGGGCCTCGGTCTGGAGACCACCCGCTCGCTCACCGCCGCGGGCGCCCACGTCGTCGTCCCCGCGCGCCGCAGGGCGACCGCCGAGGAGGCCCTGGCGGGCTTCGACGGCGTCGAGGTGGACGAGCTGGACCTCGGGGACCAGGAGAGCGTGCGCGGCTTCGCGGAGCGCTTCCTGGCCACCGGCCGCACCATCGACATCCTCATCGGCAGCGCCGGGATCATGGCCTGCCCTGAGACGCGCGTCGGACCCGGCTGGGAGGCCCAGTTCGCGACGAACCACCTGGGCCACTACGCCCTCGTCAACCGCCTGTGGCCCGCGATCGAGCCCGGCGGCGCCCGCATCGTCTCCGTCTCCTCCCGCGGCCACCACGCCGCCGGCATGCGCTGGGACGACGTCCAGTGGACGCACGGCTACGACAAGTGGGAGGCCTACGGCCAGGCCAAGACCGCCAACGTCCTGTTCGCCGTCCACCTCGACCGGCTCGGCCGCGACGCCGGGGTCCGCGCGTTCTCGCTCCACCCGGGCGGCATCCTGACACCCCTCCAGCGGCACCTGCCCCAGCAGGAGATGATCGACCGCGGCTGGATCGACGAGAACGGCAAGCCGCTCAACCCGGAGGGCTTCAAGTCCCCGGAGCAGGGCGCGGCCACCCAGGTATGGGCGGCCACCTCACCCCAGCTGAACGGTCTCGGTGGCGTCTACCTGGAGGACTGCGACATCGCCGAGCCCGCCCCGGCGGACGACGAGCGGGTCGGCGTGAAGGCCTGGGCGACGGACCCCCAGCAGGCGGCCCGCCTGTGGGACCTGTCGGCGGAACTGACCGGCGTGAACGCGTTCGCGGTCTGACGACCTTCGTGGTCTGACAACAGGGGTCAGCGGCCTCCGCCGTCATGCTCCGCGTCGGCTCAGCCGGGCGACTCCTCCGGCGCCGGGTGCTCGGGATGGACGGTCGCGGAGCGCGGGTCGCCCTGCCGGCCCGCGCCCGCCTCGTCGGCATCGGGTACGTCCTCGGCGGCGGCGTCGCCCCAGGCCTCCACGCCCGGGGCCGCCTCCCAGGGGTCCTCACCCTCGCGCGCCTGCTGGTCGGGCAGATCCCGCGGTACGGGCCCGCTGTCCTGACCCTTGTGGTCTTCGTCCGCCACGGTGCACTCCTTCGGTCGTCCGAGGGAGGCGGGTACCTGCACGGCCGCCGGCCGAAACCTCAGTGCGGGGCGCGGTCCTCCAGTGCGGTGCGCCAGGCGGGGGCCGGGCCCTCGGGTTCCGGCTCGACCCGTCGGCCGCCCCGGGCGAAGAAGTCGGCGAGCGGCAGGATCGCGGCACCGACGGTGACCGCGTCCGGACCGAGCAGACCGAGTTCGACGGTCACCTTGTCCGCCGGATAGCGCAGTGCGTACGACATCGCGTGCCGGCGTACGGCGGGCAGGAAGCGGGAGCCCAGCTGGAGCCCCGCCCAGCCGCCGATCAGGATGCGCTCGGGCTGGAAGAGGTTGATCAGGTCGGAGAGGCCCGCGCCCAGGTACTCGGCGGTCTCCTCCAGGACCGCGAGTGCCACCGGGTCGGCCGCCGTGCCCTCGGCCGGGTAGGCGGCGGCGAGCATCGCGGTCATCGCGGTCTCCTCGTCGGTGCCCTCGGGAAGCCGGCCGCCCTCGTCGCGCCACCGGTCAAGGAGCGACTCGGCGCCCGCGTAGGCCTCCAGGCAGCCGAGCGCACCGCACCGGCACCGGCGCCCCCGCACCCGTACCGTCAGATGCCCCCACTCGACCGCGCGGCCGTGCTCCACCTCGGGGGTGACCAGGCAGGCGCCGACGCCGGAGCCGAACAGGACCACGACCGCGTTGCGGGCGCCGCGTCCCCCGCCGAACCACATCTCGGCCTGGCCGAGGGTCTTGGCGCCGTTGTCGATGAAGTACGGAACGGTGTCCGGGAGTTGGGACGTGGAGCGGAGCAGGCTCTCCAGCGGGACCGCGTCCCAGCCGATGGTCTGCCCGTGTACGACGGCCCCCTGCTCCGGGGTGCGTTCGACGATGCCGGGAACGCCGATGCCGACGCCGAGCAGCTGCCCGGGGTCGATGCCCGCGGCCGCGAGCACCTCGTCGACGCCGTCGCGGATGTGGCCGACGATCACCTCGACCTCGTAGCGCTGCTTCGCCAACGGGCGTTCGGCGCGGGCGAGTTCGGTGAGAGTGAGGTCGAACAGCTCGATGCGCACCCGGGTTTCGCCGACGTCCACGCCGATCATGTGGCCGCTGCCGGGAGCGACCCGCAGCAGGGTGCGGGGGCGGCCGCCGTCGGAGTCGACGCTGCCGGCCTCCTCGACCAGTCCGTCGGCGATCAGGTCCGCGACCACGTTGCTCACCGAACCGGAACTGAGGCCGGTGGCCGGGCCGAGCTCGAAACGGCTGAGGGGTCCGTCGAAGTAGAGCCGCTGGAGCACGGCCGTGCGGTTGGCCCGCCTGAGGTCCCGCACCGTTCGCCCGTTGCGCCCCGCCATGTGGCTCCCTTCTAACCCGGTTCGACCTGCAACATACCCCTCGGGACAGGGCCTGCGCGACTTTCTGACAACCCTTAGTTCACGTAGTGAGGTAAGACGAGTGGAAAGTCAGGACCTGGTGGACAGCTCCTCGATATGGTCCAGCGCCGCCACGAGTTCCGGCGCGACCGCTTCCTGGACCCAGCTGTCGGGTCCGGTGTCCCCGCCGCGCGGGACCACTTCCGTCAGCATGATCAGGTACAGGTAGGCGCGGTAGAGCGCGAGCCGCAGCAGTGCGGGGACGTCGAACTCGGCCCGGCCGCCCGCTTCCCGGTAGCCCGCGAGGAACGCCTCGTCCTTCCTGATGTCACCCAGCAGCGCCAATGAGACGAAGTCCGCGAGGGGGTCGCCCCAGAACATGCGCTCCCCGTCGATCAGCCCGCCGATGCTCGCCCAGGGCGTCGAACGGTCCACCAAAATGTTGCCCGGCCAGAGGTCGAAGTGGACCAGGCTCGGGACGGTGACCTCGTCGAGCGCGTCGTACGCGGTCCGCAGCGTCCGGGCGATCTCGTCGACGGGCCGGGGCAGTCGGGGCCGGTAGCGGCGGGCGTCGTCGAGGACGGCGTCGAGCATGCCGGTGAAGGCCGCCCGCCAGTCGGGGGCGAGCGGGCCGAGGGCGCCGGACGGATAGCCGAAGCCCGGCCCTGTGACGCGGTGCAGGCGGGCCACCAGACGGCCCAACTCCGTGCGCAGGTCCACCTGTTCGTCCGCGTGGAGCGAGTCGCCCCAGGGCTCGCCGGGGCAGACGGTCATGAGCAGCCACGGCCTGCCGGCCGCCACGACCCGCGGGGCCGGTACGTCCACGTGCGCCGCCCCCTCGTAGAACTCCGCTTCGGAGACGAGGAGTCGGCGCTCGTGGCGCAGGCCTTCGGCGTCGGGGGCGACCTTGAGGATGTAGCGGGCGCCGTCAGTGAGGCGGAGGTCCTCGACGGAGTTGTAGGTGCCGCCGGTCAGGGGGGTGAGGCGGGCGAGCCGCTCGGGCGGGATGCCGGCCGCCTCCAGCACGTGTCGGGCCCGCTCCCAGGTGTCCGTCACTGTGCGCCCACCCCTCCCCGTTCGGTTCAGCCGCCGGCGTACACGTCCTCGACGTACCGTCCGTCCGTGATCAGCCCGTTGATCCAGTTGTCGGCAGCCGCTCCGTCCGCACCGGACGTGCGGTTGCGGTACAGGGTACGGAACGCGTCCCGTACACCGGGTGCCATACGTGATCCGTCGCCGCAGACCAGGACACGGGCCCCGGCGTCGAGCAGGTCCCAGACCTCGTCGGCCTCGGCGGCGATGCGGTGCTGCACATAGGTCACGCCACCCTCCGGAACCGCGCTGAAGGCCGGGCGGAGGGAGACGGCTCCGGCGGTCTCGGCGGCGCGCAGTTCCTCGGCGTGCAGGAAGTCGGCTTCGGGCGCGTCACAGCCGAAGTAGCAGAGCGCCGGGGCGAGTTCGGTGCCGATGGCGCGGGCGGCCGTGCGGTCGGCGACGGCGCCGCGGAAGGGGGCGAGGCCGGTGCCGGCCGCCACCATGATCAGCGGGGTCGAGGTGTCGCCGGAATCGATACGGAAGGCCTCGCGGCAGGGCTGGATCCGGGCGTACAGCGTGTCGCCGGGCTCGATGTCGGCGAGATAGCCCGACCCCGTGCCCCGGTAGACGCCGTTGCCGGAGCGGGCCGGGGCCTCCAACAGGGACACCATCAGGTCGACGTGGGTGGGGTCGACGGCGGGCGAGGAGGAGACGGAGTAGTGGCGGGGGCGCAGCGGGGTGAGGATCTCCAGGAGCTGGGGCCAGGTCAGGGCGGAGCGCAGCGCGGGGTGGTCCTCGATCACCTCGACGAGGGTGCGCGGGTCGTCTCCGGCGAGGGCGGCCAGGGCGGTCTTCTCGGGCGGGCAGGGGTTCGCGGCGGCGAGCGCGGCCGCCTGCGCCGGGGTCGGGCGCTCCTGCAACTCGACGTGGTGCGCGAGCAGCTGACGTACCGTCAAAGATCGGTCGACGGCGAGTCCGTCGCGGCGCGGGCGGGTCGCGCGGATGTCCAGGACCGCGTCCGGGTCGACGCCGAGTGCGGTGGCGGCGCGGGCGACGAGGGCCGAGGCGTTGACGGGCAGGACGGTGAGGTGGTCGGCCGTGCGGTAGGCGGTGCCGGCCGGGAGGGCCACGCGGACCAGGCGCTTACGGCGCGGGTGTCCGGGGGCAGTGAGGTCGCGGGCCTCGGTGACGGTCATGGGGACGAGTCCGTGCCGTTCGGCGAGGGCGTCCAGGGGACCGCCGGTCAGGGTGCGGACCTCGTAGGCGCTCGCGGGATCATGGCCGGCAGGGGCGGCGGCGGCGTCCGGGTCGCCGTACTTCTCCAGCAGTGCCGTGCGCAGCCGGGTCGTGAACTCCCGTACCGCGCCGGTGAGATCGCCGGAGGCGTCGGCGGCGCCGCGGTCGATCAGCCGGACGGCGCCCAACTCGGCGAGGCGTTCGTCGATCCGGGTCGGGAACTGCTGGTAGGTGGCGGCCCAGTTGCGGTCGCCGACGCCGAGGACGGCGTAGTCGACATCCGTCAGGTCGTGGATGTCCTCCAACCAGGCGGCGAAGGCGGTGGCGTCGTCGGTGGGGCGGCCGTTGTAGGAGGCGGCGGTGATGACGACGGGCCGGTCGGTGGGCAAGCCGGCACTGAAGGCATCGAGGGACGCGACCTCCGTCTCGCAGCCCAACTCGGCCGCCTCGTCGGCGAGTCGGGCGGCGAACTCGCGGCAGGTGCCGTAGTTGCTGCCGTGCAGGAAGAGAGCGCGGGTGCCGGGGCGGACGCGGGCGGGAAGGGCATCCGGGGTGGAGACGGCTTCCGAAGCCGCAGGAGCTACGCCGGGCAGCGGGCCGTGCGGCCGGTCGGCGGACGTGCGCGGAGTCAGCGTCAGGGTGAAGCCCTCGGGCTTGAGGGTGAGGGTCTCCTTCACCTGGAGCGCGTAGTCGGCGTGGTCGTGCAGCCGGTAGCGGTGGACCAGCATGGCCAGCAGCATGGTCGCCTCGTGCAGGGCGAACTGCCGCCCGATGCAGGCGCGTTCACCGGTACCGAAGGGCTTGAAGGCGTGCACCGGGCGCGCCTCCTCCGCCTCCGGGGTGAACCGGGCGGGGTCGAACAGCTCGGGGTTGTCGCCCCAGACGGGCTGCCGGTGCAGCATCGGCGCCAGCACGGTGACGGCCTGCCCGGCGCGCAGCGGGATCCGCCCGCCGAGCAGCGTGTCGGCCAGCGCGTGCCGGCTGAAGGCGGCGGCCGTCGGCCACAGCCGCAGCGCCTCGTTGAGCACCTGCCTGGTGTAGGTCAGTCTGCCGACCTCCTCGTACGTCGGCTCGGGGTCCGCCTGGTCGCCCCAGAGCGCGTCGACCTCGCGCTGGACGAGTCGCAGCGCGGTCGGGTCCTTGGCGAGGTGGTACAGCGCGAAGGACATCGCGCCGGAGGTCGTCTCATGGCCGGCGATCAGGAAGGTGATGACCTGGTTGCGGATGTTGGCGGTGTCGAGCGTGCTGCCGTCGGCCGGGTGGCGGGCGGTGAGCATGAGCCCGAGCAGGTCGTCGGCGTCTGGTTGATCGGTGCCGGTACGGGAGGCGATCACGTCGTCGACGACCTGGGCGAGGTAGTCGGCGTCGTCCCGGAAGGCCGCGTCGGCGGCGGAGTGGTCCTGGCCCGGGGTGCGGGCGAGCCGGTTCATGCTCCACTCCAGGCAGCGGACCATCGCCTCGACGAACGGATGCGCCTCGTCCCGCCCGAACGACCCGAAGTCGTAGCCGAACCCGGCAAGGCCGATGGTGTCGAGGGTCATCCGGGTCATGTCGTCGGGCACGTTCACCGCCTGCCCGGCGCCGGCGGCCCGGTCCCAGGAGGCGACGAGCCGACGGGCCACCTCCAGCATCACGGGGTGATAGGTGCGCATCGAGCCCAGCGCGAAGGCCGGCATCAGGATGTCGTGCGCCTTGGCCCAGTTGGGCTCATCGTTGTACGCCGTGAACAGCCCGTCGGCGGCGAACTCCCGGACGTTCTCCAGGGCCGGCCCGACATGCTTGGCGAACCGCTTCTCGTCGGCGAGGTCGGCCACCAGATCGAGATC
The DNA here is from genome assembly GCF_044750545.1 of Streptomyces sp. NPDC088794. Classification (NCBI taxonomy): domain Bacteria; kingdom Bacillati; phylum Actinomycetota; class Actinomycetes; order Kitasatosporales; family Streptomycetaceae; genus Streptomyces; species Streptomyces sp. NPDC088794. The sequence continues at coordinate 115,767 of NZ_JBIVKB010000001.1, forward strand.
ACCGACGAACAGGGTCTCCCGCCCGTGCAGCCGCCGCACCAGCACGGGCCCGTGCTCCCGCATGAGAGCCATGACCTGCTGGATCGGCGTGTGTCCGGGTCCGGTGGCGGTGATGTCGACGACGGGGACGCCGGGGTGGGTGTCGGTGGACCGGGGTGTGTGGGGGTGCAGCGCGGTGGGGGGCATGGCGCGACAACTGCCTTTCGCGGTACGGGAGTACTGCGATCCAGGTTGGTCCAGGTGGGGCCGGGTCCTGTGCTGCCGCACTACATGATTGTGCAGTCGAAAGTGTCCAACAGGACTTGTGTGAGTCCGTAGGACCACTCAACGTCCAGGTCAGTGGCTCAGGCTGTGGATCCGGGCGTCCTGTACCCGCGCTGCGGATACTTCGGGCCGAACTCGGCTGCCATGACCTGGGACACGACGTACAGCGTCAGGGTGTCCGCAGGGATCGGCGCCAATACGGTGCCGCTTGCCCGCAGCACGCCGGCACTCCCGTGGCCCGTCTCGTAGCAGTCGACCGACTCGTCGGCGAGCGGCAGACCGAGCGCCGCCAGACGGGCGTGCACCGCGCCGATGCTGTCGTTGTGACCCCGTACGGCGGCGATCAGCTTCCCGAGTGCCTGAGCCGCCTCCTGCCGCGCCCTGTCGACCGTCTCGGCGGAGTCGGACAGTTCGGCGTTCAGCTTCTTCAGCTCGGGCAGGTGGGGGCGCTCGGCCGTCTTGCGGGCCTTGAGCGCGTGGTCCTGACGCTCCTTGGCATCGCGCAGTTCGGTCAGGCGCCCGACCTCCAGCCGGATGGCGTCCGCGGTCTCCTCGCGGTTGGCCATGGCCAACCGGGTGCCCCGCTCCCGCATCTCGGTGACGCGTGCCTCGGCCTGCTCGATGTCCTGCTCGGTGATCACGTGTGCTCCTTCAGGCGATGGACCGGCGGCAGAACTCCTGCCGGACGACGGGGGCGGTGGACTGCTGCTCGGCCAACTGGGGGTGCGGCTTGCGCGAGCAGGGCGTGCGCTTCGCGGATGACACGGGAGGCGTCGGGGTCACCGGCGAGGGCGGCATCCTGGTGCTCGGTCAGGGCACGGACGTATGCACGGCTGGCGCTCATGGCCATGTTCTGAGCCAACGCTTCGTATGCGGCGCGGACGCTGTTCATATGGCTGGAGTCGGCCGCCACGGCAATCCCTTTCCGACATAGACGCGCTTTGAATTCTCTCCATACATTCTAGCGGGGAATTCAGGTACTTGAATAGTCGATCGCCTTTCGTCAACCCTTCCGGTCAACTTCACGGTAAAGAATTTCCTTGCTCAAAAATTACCTAAGAATCTTTTGGATCTTGGCGCGCACACTCGCGCAATGCGTGTAATTTTTTTCAGCCTTATAAGACTTCAGACATAAAGGGCATAACACCTCTCGGCCACATTGACCTGCAAGAACCTCAAGACATCCCATGCCGATCACGGTAATATTGAATGCAGGAATTCACTGCATCAGAGACGGTATGACGCTCAACCTGGCGAATAAGACAGGCATTCTCGGGCACCTGCATACAAAGGGCACCGCCCGTCGCTGCGGTGGTTGACAGCCAGGGCGGGAAGTCCGTCGACATTCCCGAACGGCGTGATCAGCGTGGCGTTCGACGACGGAGCCGACTCGATCTGGAACTACGTCCGCCCCGCGATGGACACCAGGCCGAGGAGATCGACCGCCTCACGCACGAACTCGCCGACCGGGCCGACGAGGCGCATGGGCACAGCCACCCCCACGACTGACCGGCTACGCCTGCGGGGTGCCGTTCATGGAACTGGACTGCTTCTTCGTGGTCCGCTTCTTCGGGCTGCGTTTCGGAGCCTCTTCTTTCTGCGACTCCCCCTTGCTACCCATGCGCCCGCTGTTGATGAGCATCTCGTCAATGACTTGTTTCCGAGCCTCGTCCTGGCTCTCGGGGCCGAGTTTTACGATGAGGCGTTCGGCGGCAAGATAGTAGCTGTTCAATACCGGTTGATCGAAGTACCGGTTCAACTGACCGATCGCTTCCTTGTACAGGGTCAGGTAGGTCTTGCTGAGGAAACCGGACAAGAGGGTGCTGAACGCAGCGAGAGCGCCGATGAACCAACGCACCTGTTCCAGGGGTACGAAGGCGCCGCCAACAGCAGCACACACGAGAAGAAAAAGGCCGACCCGCATGGCGGTCCGAGAGGACTTGAATGACTTGTCCGCTTGCTCGGTAACGATGTCGTGGTAGGTCTTGATCTGGTCCTGGTTCAACTGCATGAGAGTTTCGAGTTCGCTGGCGAGCCTCAACTTCTCCAAGGCTTTGGCGTGCAGGTCCCGTTCTGCTTCGAGACGCTGGTCGAAGGCGTCGTTCTGGTTACGCAAGTACCTGCGCTGTTCGATGAGCCATGGAACTAAGAACATCATGGCCGCCAACGCCCCGATGACCAAAACCACAAACGCTACTTGGGGGTTGATCTCCGTACTCTGATCATTCTGGCCGTGCGCGACGAAGAAGGTTGCGGCGACCCCAACGACGAGGCCAATCGTTAAAGTGCCAACAGCTTTCAGTTCCCGAAGCGTTATCGCTCTACGCTCCGCAGCCCGTCGTCTTTTATGAGCGAGAGATATACCGCGTAGTTGAGAGTCCCGCTTTTTTGATGAGAGCTTCTTGCCTTCTGCCATCTGTCCCCCCAGGCACTCAAGGGCGGCAGCGTAGCGCCTGACTACCTATCAGGGCAGGCGTTCTTCAGGTAGTGAATCCGGTTCGTGACCAGGCGACTGACCCAGGGTCAGATGGCGGACAGGATGTTGGCCGCGAGTCCGACCGCAATACCGAAGCCGAGGATCGCCGGACCTCGGTACGACACCCACCGGTGCTCGTCGGCGCCCTGGAGGTACTCACGCACACCCTCCAGCTGGTCCCCGACGGTCTTCTCCGAGGCGGTGAGGGCTCCGGTGTAGTCGCCGCGGATACGGTCGCTCAGTTGCCGTTCACGGTGGGCGAGTTCGTCCGGCAGGCCTCGCTTCCAGGCCTCCAGGGCGGTCAGGCGCTGCTCCAGGGTCTGGTTCTGCGGTATGAGATCCATCGCCATCTCCGAGGTCGCCGCGAGGCCCAGTGAGGCGTACGTGACGGAGCGGCGTTGAAGGTAGTCGGCGAGACGACGGCGGGCGGCGTGGATGTCCCGGACAGTGAGCAGGAGACCACCGGCTTCCAGGGCGGCGGCGATCGAAGCCAGGGTCACGACAAGGGCGGTCATGACCTGGAGGGTAGACCTGCACCGCGATACAGATCCGTTCCGCTAGTCGGCCAAGGCAGTGAGCGCACTCGTGATCACGGCACGCGCCGCTGCCCCGTACACCGCACCCTCAGCGAGTCGGTCGAACGCCTTCATGTACAGCTCCACCGTGCTGGGCTGCACATGCGTGGATGCGGCATCCAGGGAATCGGCGTGCACCCGCGCGCCGTCGAATACGGTGAACGTCGCCATCGGCCACACCGTGCGCTGCACCGCGAACGGGATCACACCCAGCGAAACCGCCGGCATCGTCATCGCCGCCAGCAGATGACCGAGTTGACCCGCCATCGTCTCCGCGTCGCCGATCCGGTGCCGCAGAACCGACTCCTCCAGGACGATCGCGAACCGGTGATCACCCTCCCGCACCACCGAGTTGCGGCGTATGCGGGCCTGAACGGCTTCGCTCACGTCATCCGGCGTACCCCGGAACGAGGCGATCGACTTCAGGAGCGCGGTCGCATAGCCAGGCGTCTGGAGGAATCCCGGGATCACATCGGACGTGTACACCCTGAAGTTCCTGGTCCGCTGATACAGATCCGCCCCGGACTCCTGCAACTGGCGCAGCCCGGTGCGCTGAAGGCGGCGCCACTCGACGTGCATCTCGGAGCTTTGCCGGTTGGCGGCGACGAGATCCGGCGCCTGGCCGTCTGCGCCGCACGCCGTGCACCATGCCCGGATGTCGGCGTCCGACGGCGGGGTCCGGGCGCTCTCGATCCGGCTGCTCTTGGACTCGTGCCAGCCGCAGCGAACGGCCAGCTCACGCTTCGAAATCCCTGCGTCCAAGCGGACGTCCCGCAGGCGGGCGGCGAGAGCTTCACGCGCCTGCTGAACGCTGGCCGACGGGTGCGGAGACATGAACTGGCCGATCAATCAGACGCTGTACCGGTCGTGCGGGATTGCGCGTTCCCACACGGATTCGAAGGAGTCGGCGAGGTGCTTGATCAGCGCCGGGTCCTCCGTGAACTCGTCCTCGACGACGGCCCCGTCACCGTCGAAGTGGTGGATCCGGGCCAACCGGCCGTCGAACAGCCAGAAGTCGACGCCCGGCAACGAGAGATCCGCCGTACGACGACGCGGCAGCCAACGCACCACCTCGCCCGCCTCGACCAGCTCCCGCGTCATGGCGTGCTCCCACCGGATGTACTCACTCACCGGCTCCGACACGATCCGGGCACGTCTCATGACCACGCCGCGAGCGACCGTGTCAGCGGTCGTCTGAAGGTAGGGATCCCACCACGACGCGCGGTCCTCCCAGTCGATCCGCTCGCCGTGCTGCCATGCCCGGAACCGGTCGGTCGGGGCATAGCCGTCCCGTAGTTCGAGGTGCACCGCCGAGTGCTGGCACTCGGCAAGCAGCTCAGCGAACGTGGGTACGTTCGAGGGCATCGCATGCCTCCCGGATCGCCGGGATCATCCGGGCGGGGATCCGGACGATGGCCTCGGTGTCGGGCACCGGCCCATTTGCCGGGGACGACGCTTCGCACGCTGCCTGCGTCCCGGCGTCCGGCAGCCAGCCCTGCACAAGAACCTCCTGCGCTTCGGTGTCCGCCCATACGGTAGGGCAATGATCACGATCGGTGTCAGGATCGATGCCGACGAACTCCACAGCCACTGTGCCTCCCCGGTCGGCTACTTGCTCAGACTTGCACGAGCGTCGTGCGCTGCCCTGGAAACGTCAAGGGTGCAGCCTGCCAAGATGGTTGTCGTGCAAGCCCATGCAAGTTGCTGGATCGCTAGACTCCGCCGTCCCTAGCGTCGGGACATGGCGACGACAACGACCACCATGGCGGCAGCGGTGCACCTCCCGCTGCCCCAGCTGGAACCCGTGGCAGTCGAGGGATGCGACGTCTGTCGCGCCCTCGGCAAACAGAGAGCCGAGGCACGGACGGCAGGGAACATGTCCCGGGTCTCGGACTGCAACGTCGAGATCCGCGCGCACTCCGATCACCACGGCGGCAGGCCGTGAGCGGCGTGCGATGGGAGTGGCGGGACGCTGGCAGCGGCCCCGGACATCTTCAAGCTGTGGCCGACAGCCAGACGTTCACCGCCGTGGAAACGGCGTACCGCGCACTCCTGAATCACGGAGTTGCATGCCAGGCGTGCAGGAACCCGGAGACGAGTTGCGAGGAGGCCGAGAGCCTGCACCGCGCATGGCGTGACGCAGGCGGCCCATGGGCGCAGTGACCGGTACCGACCAAGACAGCCCCCGCCACGGTGGGGCTGTCGCATGAGTGCCGGCGGACCGAACTCGCGGGACTGTACGGGCGTCTGACGCGGGTTTGAGAGGTTGAGCGGGGGGATCGATTGATGGGTGATCGGGCGCCAGATGGGGACCCAGGCCCCCTCCGCTCTCGCTTTCGGTCCACATCGTTTGGCTCTTCATTCGGGCTAGGCGGGCAGGGGGCGGACCATGACGGGGATGCCGTCCCGCCAGATCGGCACTGAGGCCTTGCGCCCGGCGACGACGACATCGACCTCGACGCCCGTACGGTCGAGGTCGGCGACACCCGCACCCTGATGTCCCGCAAGGGTGTGCCCTCCACGGTCATCGAGAAGGGCGTAAAGACAGAGGCGGGCAACCGGCTCCTGCCGCTGCCCGACCTGGCGTACGGCGCTCTCGCCGCCGCCCGGGTAGTGCAGGACGCCGAACGCCTTACCAGCGGAGACCCGTACGCCGGTGCCGGGTACGTCTTCGCGGACGAGGCAGGCAGCGCGCTGACGACGCGCCACCTCCGGGAGCACGCCTACCGGCTCATGACACGGCTTGGCCTGCGCAAGGTACGGCTGTACGACGCCCGCCACTCGTGCCTGTCGTACCTCGCCCTCAAGGCCAAGGTGCCTGACGTCGTCCTCGCGGCGTGGGCCGGACACGCGAACGTGAGCGTCACGAAGAAGCACTACGTCCACGTCTCACCCGAAGATCTCCGAGAGGCAGCCGACGCCCTCGACTCCGGGCTCATGGTGCGACGTTCGGGAGGAGGCGATACAGACCCTGTGTGAGATTTCGTGAGACATCAGAGCTAGTCGATCATGCAATCTAGCCTCTGACCTGGATGTTTAACTTTGATTGCACTACATGATTGTGTAGGGGACAGACCCGTGTGGCCCTTGCGCTGAGCCCCCAGGAGGTGCGAATGGACTGGACCCGTCCCGAGGCGGTGGTGTGGCGCAACCGTGCCCTCATGGTCTTCGACCGGGTCGCGGTGCCGGTCGCGGTGTGCGATGTGTACGGCATGGTCCAGCTGGCCAATCCGGCGATGGCGGCGGAGTGCGGTACGACACCGGGGCGGCTGCGCGGCCGGGACGTGCTGGAGCTGTTCCGGCCGCAGGAGACGACGCAGGTGGAACGGATCGCGGAGGCGCTGCGACTACGGCACCGGTCGCGCTACCAGGTGTCGGTGCAGTGGCGCGCGGAGGGCGGGGCCGAGCGGTACGGCGAGCTCACGGCCGATCCGGTGAGCGACACCGTTGAGGACACTCCCGCCCTGCTGGTGATGCTGCGCGTCCTCGGCGAGCGCGAGCCGAGCGCGGAGTCATCGGCCCGGGGCACGACGGTCACGCCGGTCACTCTGGTGGAGGCCCGGATCCTGGCGCTGCTCGCCGGGGGCGCCACCACCGCCAGAGCGGCCCGCGAGACCGGGCTCACCACGGACGGCGTCACGTATCACCTGCGGCGACTGTCGGCCCGGTGGGGCGCGGCGAACCGGACGGAACTGGTGGCGCGGGCCTATGCGACGGGGGTGCTGGTGGTGGGGGTGTGGCCGCCGGCGCCTGCCGGCGAGGTGGACGCGGGCGGGAGCTAGCGCGGGTTCACGATCTCCTGCGGCAGGCCTGCCGTTCCCGCGCCCTCCGGCGCCCCGAAGCGAGCCAGGGTGTGCCACACCTTCTTCAGGTCCTGCAGTTCGTAGCGGCCGGTGCGTGCCGCGTCGCCGATGATCCGTGGGTCGACGCGGCCGTCCTCGGCGATGCGGGTGCCGAGATCGACGTACTCCTGACCTCGGAAGTCGGCGTGCCGGCGCAGGTCCGGGACGGACAGGACGTATCCCGGGTGCCACTCGACCGCGCACGGCAGGCGCTCCGCCGCGGTCTCGACCGGTGTGTCCCGGTAGCACGCGTCCAGGACCAGGGCCTCCACGTCCTCGGCCAGGTCGACACCGCCGTGCACCTGCGCCTCGATGTAGTCGTCGAGGGCGTCCCGCTCGTCGGCCTCGGCCTGGGCGATGAGGGACATGCCGGCGGCGACGCCGAAGTCGGTCGGCTCGGCTGCGCTGTCGGGGTAGCAGAACGTGGCGCGGGCGAGGGCCGCCGGGGCGAGCCGGAAGTGCGAGGAGCCGAACCGCGGGGCGGCGCCCACCACTTGGTGCCGGAAGTTCAGGGCGCCGTACACGGGTCGGTCGTGCGGGACGGCATCGTCGTAGGCACCGCCGAAGATCCGGCTCTCCCAGCGCCAGCGGTCACCGCCGGGGTGCGCGGTGAGGCCGCCGTTGCTGGTGCCCGTGACGAACTGCGAGTGGTAGGCGCCGTCCTGGGCCAGCCGGAGGAGGACGGGGAGGTCGCCCGCGAACCGGTCGGGGTGGAAATTCAGGGTGATCCGGTGGTGCGGGGCGACTGCCGGGCCCGCGGACCGGGCCGCGACATGCATCAGCGCCCGGCGCGCCCGCGACGGCCCGACGTGCCCGAAATCCATTGGCTTCTCCTCGCTTAAGCTATATACCATCGCCAAGACCCTAGGAACCCTAGGTTTCCCCGGCGGGACCCGCCGGCCGATCCAGGAGCCCTTTCATGAGATCACTCACCGAGCCCGACATTCGCAACTCATTTGTGAACTGCTCGAAGGGAGAGGCCAAACGCCTCGCGGTCCCCCGCGATCTCGACCAACACCCTTGGGACGACCTGGACTTCCTCGGCTGGCGCGATCCCGGAGCCCCCGATCGCAGCTATCTGGTCATGGAGCGGGAGACGGGGCTCTTGGGCGTCACACTGCGCTTCCAGCCGGCACAGCACGGCTATATGCACCGCAGCATGTGCTCCCTGTGCCTGACGACCCACCCGCGCGGCGGTGTCTCGCTCATGACCGCACGGAAGGCCGGCCAGGCGGGCCGCGACGGCAACTCGGTCGGCGTGTACATGTGCGCCGACCTCGCATGTTCCCTCTACGTACGCGGCAAGAAGATCTCACAGAGCGGCGCCCGGTTCGAGGAGAGCCTGACCCTGGACGAACAGATCGCCCGGACCACGGGCAACCTGTCGACCTTCATCGACAAGTTGTACGTCTGACGTCGGCGAGCACCGCGTCCGACGACCGGCACCCCGTCGACCTGGCGACCTGGCGACCGGCCCCTCAGAGGTCCGCCACCGCCAGGACGATCTTGCCCCGGTTGTCCCGGCTCGCCAGCCGCTCGTGCGCGGCCCGTGCTTCTTCGAGGGGCAGGACGGTCTCCACCGGCACCCGATAGGCCCCGGCGGCGACTCGTTCGGCCAGTTCACGCAGGTCGGGACGGGGGTCGTAGCCGTGGATCTGGAGGTTGGTGAGCTGGAAGCCGAGGATCGCCGCGTTCTTGGGATAGAAGTCGCGGGTGTCGACGGTGCTGGGCTCCAGCGCGACGTTGGCGAGCGCGACGACCCGGCCGCCGTGGCCCACCTCGCGCAGGCTCCGCCCGAACGCACGGCCGCCGACGGCGTCCACGACGACGTCGGCACCGCGTCCGTCGGTCAGCCGCAGGATCTCGTCGACCTCCGCGTCATCGGGGAACGCGGAGGTGTCGAGGACGTCCTGAGCCCCGAACTCCCCGGCCCACGCGGCCTTTTCGGCCGAGCCCGCCAGTGCGATCACCCGGGCTCCGGCCTCGGCGGCGATCTGTACGGCCGCGGTCCCGACCCCACTGGCCGCGGCCTTCACCACCACCGTGTCCTCCTTGGTGACCCGGGCGAGACTCCGTAGGCAGTACCAGGCGGAGAGCCAGGCGACGGGCAGCGTGGCCGCCACGGTCAGGCTCAGACCGTCCGGCAGGACGGTCACCCGCTCGGCTGGCACCACCGCCAACTCGGCGTAGAAACCAGGGGCGTCTATCCCGTCCAGCGCCATCACCCGCTGCCCGACGGCGAGTTCGGTCACCCCCTCCCCCACGGCCGCGACGACTCCCGCCGCCTCCGCTCCGGGTATCAACGGCGGACGCCCGGCCCGGTGGTAGCGCCCGGACCTGATCAGCGCGTCGGCGCGATTGACGCCCGCCGCCGCGATCCGCACCAGCACCTCGCGGGGCCCCGCCACGGGGTCGGGCACCTCGACCGGCACCAGCACCTCGGGCCCGCCGAACTCGTCGATCCGTACCGCACGCATACCGCACCTGCTTTTCTCTGCCGCAGCCGTCCCCACACACCCGGCTGACACCGGTTAAAGTGGTGTCACCATCCGACACCGCTTCAACCGGTGTCAAGAGCTGCCGCTCGGATGGGAACTTCCGGCTACGACACCGCATGAACCGGTGTACCTCGGTGTAACCTCATCTCCATGAGCAGCACCCCGGCACCCGCCGATCCCGCTCCCACCGACCCGGCACTCACGTTCCCCTTCATCGGCGGCCGCCCCTGCCTGGACTTCGTGGCGACGCTCGGCAAGCGGCATGCCACCCCGCTGGAGCGGATCCCGGACACCGCCGCGCTGTCCCGCTGGTTCACGGAGGCGGAGCTGGCCGCGGGCGACGAAGCGGTTCGGGTGACCGCCCGGGACCTCGCCGACGCCCGTGTCCTGCGCGAGGCGATCCACCGGGTCCTGCGGGCCGCCATGGACGGAGGCCGGCCGGACGCGACCGACGTACAACGCGTCAACGACGTGGCCGCGCGGCCGGACCTCGCTCCCCAACTGGGCCCCGTGCACTGGACCGCACGCCACCCGGCTCGCGCTGCACTGGCCACGGTCGCCCGGGACGCCGTACTCCTGGTGGGCGGTCCCCTGTTGGAGCGGGTCAAGAAGTGCGAGAACCCGGACTGTTCGCTGCTGTTCCTCGACGACTCCCAGGCCCGGCGCCGACGTTGGTGCTCCATGGAGCGCTGCGGCAACCTGGCGAAGGTCGCCGGCTACCGATCGCGCAGCCGGGCCGCCGACACCCGGTGAAGGTCGGTCCGACGCTCACATAGCCGATGTCCGCCCACTGTCTTCGCTGTCCGGTCGCGATCACGGGTTCGATGCGAAGGTAGAAGGGGAAGGGCCCGAGGATGCGTGATGTACGTGAGTGGAGGGCGTCCCTCGTGCGCTTCGTGAAGCGTCGCAGGGACCCCGTGGTCGTGCAGACGCTGCGATCGGCGGTCGCGGCGACGGTCGCCTACGTCGTCGCCCTGCGCCTGAGCCCCGAGCCGGCGCCGCTCACCGCCCCGCTGACGGCCCTGCTGGTCGTCCAGGTCACCCTGTACGCCACGCTCACCAACGGCATCCGGCGCGTGAACGCCGTCGTCGCCGGTGTGCTCGTGGCGATCGCCTTCAGCCTCCTGGTGGGCCTGACCTGGTGGAGTCTCGCGCTGCTGATCCTGGCCTCGCTGGTGGTGGGGCGCCTGGTGCGGGTCAACGAGTACGTGCCCGAGGTGGCGATCAGCGCGATGCTGGTGCTCGGGGTGACGACCGTCGGGGACACGGCCTGGGCGCGGGTGGTCGAGACACTGATCGGCGCGGTCGTCGGGCTCGGATGCAACCTGCTCCTCGCACCACCGGTGTGGGTGGAGGAGGCGGGCGAGTCGATCGAGGGCCTTGCCCGGCGGGTACGGCGGCTGATGCTGCGGATGGGCGAGGAGGCCGCGGGGCGTACGCCGGTGGAGCTCGCGACCCAGCGCCTGCACGAGGCGCGCCGGCTCGACCACGACATCATCGACGTGGACGCGGCGCTGCGGCAGGCCGAGGACAGCCTGCGGCTCAATCCACGCGTGCGTGAGGGGCTGCTGCACCGGGTGGTGCTGCGCACGGGGCTGGACACGCTGGAGATCTGCACGGTGGTGCTGCGGGTGCTGGCCCGCACCCTGACCGACCTCGCGAAGGAACGCGAACCCGAGCGGCTGTTCCCGGCCGAGACGGGCGCCGTGGTGGAGCGGTTGCTGTGCGAGGTCGGCGACGCCGTGGTCAGCTTCGCCGTGCTGGTCACCTCCGACGTCAGCAAGAGCGCGGAGTCGGCGGAGGCCCGGCTCGCCGCCGAGCTGCGCCAGGCCTCGGCCACCCGCGACAAGCTGGCCCTGCTGCTCCTGGAGGAGGTCCAGCGCGACGCCCGGACCTGGCAGCTGTACGGCGCCGTACTGACCGAGGTCAACCGCACCCTCGACGAACTGGACACCGAGCACCGCTCGCGCCGGCTCCTTGAGGAGCTGGACCGCGTCTCCCAGGAGCAGCGCGAGCGCATGCCGCGGCTGACCCGGCTCCAGGAGGCACTCCACGATTCCGACCTGCCGCGCGTTCCGGACGCGCTGCGCCGGAACCGTCCCGGTACCGGCCGTCGTTCTAGGTGACGAAGTCACCGGGGCGGCGTACGTTTCCGGCACCGGCTACGAGGGGGCGGCGGATGACCGACAGCACCGTGCGGATCGACGGGAACACACTGCGGCTGCCGGGCGGAGTGGCGGTGCGGTTCATCCGTACCCTGCGACTGCCCGAGACGGGCACCCATCCCCTGCCGCCGGGCCTCGGCGAGTTCCCGGTCCGACGGGTCGCCGACTTCCCCGACACCGTGCCCGAGGAGTGGCGTGCGCGAGGCGGTGTGATGCTGCCGGTGTATCTGCGCGAGGCGATGTGGCTGAGCTTCGGCGGCACGACGGAGCCGGCCGCCCTCCAGGTCGGGGTCGGCAAGGTGTGCGCGGTCTCCGGGAAGCCGTGGAGCGACCGGCTGGCGCGGAAGCCGCAGAACTACGTGGTACTGCCTCGCCAGCCCTGGCTGGACGGCATCAACTCGGGCAAGGGCACGGTCCGCCAGTTCGTGGCGGTGCCGCTGGGCCTGGGTGCGACCGTCGAGGGCCAGGTGACGGGCGAGGAGGTCTGGGGCGGCGTACAGCTTCAGTCCTTCTCGCTGAAGGAGAAGCAGCTGGCCGCGTGGCGGGCAGCGGAGCGGCGCCGGGCGGAACGGCCGCCGTCGATGCCCATGGCGGCCGGGGGTTACGGCGCGGCGATGCCCATGGATGAGGGGGGATACGGCGCCGCGATGCCCATGGCGGCACCCGCTCCCAGTGGCGCGCCGGCTGCGGCGGCGGCCCGGCGGAAGACCGCCACGGCGATGGGTCTCGGCGTCGGCGGCTCGATGCGGCAGGAGGTCTACACGGACGACCGGCCGCTCAAGGACTGGGCCCCGGAGCCCGCCGGGCGCGTCTTCGTCCATCTGGTGACGCCTCCCGAGTGGCGCCGCATCACCGGCGAGGCTCCCCCGCCGTCGCCGGTGGACCGGGCGGCATACACGCGCGCGGGGCTGCCTTGGTACGACTACTACGACCAGGACGCACAGGATCTGGCTCCCACGGACACGCTGGAGGGCGTGAAGCCGGTCGGCGACTGGCTGGGCGACGACCACGAGCCCTGGGAACCGCCCGCTCCGCACCAGGTACAACCGCTGGGCGACGCGCCGGGCAAGCCGGTGAAGGACGGCGACTGGTAGACCACGACGTTTCACGGAACGCGTCATTTCGCACGGCGCGGACACTCCCGCGGCCCGTCCGGGCGTTGCACTCCACGCAACGCCCGGTGCCGTTCTTGCATGTGCCGGGTGGTCCACGTCAAGGTGGCTGTCACGACCGGGACGACCGATCACCTGAGGTGCGGACATGAGCAGTGGGACCGGAGCGACGAACGGCGGCTGGAGCAGGCGCCGTTTCGTGGGCGCGCTCGCGGGAGCGGCCGCCGTGACAGCGCTGCCCGCGCCGGCCCCGCCCAGATCCACACCGACGTCCGCCGTGACGACCCCCGACCGGGCGGTGGCCCAGAAGGATCAGCCGGCCACCGGGCAGCGACCCGCGCCGGAGCCCGTCGGCCCCCGCCCCCTCTACCTCGGCACCTACACCTCCGTCGCCGGCGGCGGCAAGGGCATCGGCCTCGCCACCTACGACTCCGCGACCGGAAAGATCACCGGTACGGGCACGATCACCGGTGTCGCCGATCCCTCGTACCTCGCCGTGCACCCCGACGGCCGCACCCTGTACGCGGTGAACGAGCGCGAGGCCGGCGCCGTGACCGCCGTACGCCTCGCCGACCGCAAGGTCCTGGGCAGCCGCGGTACGGGCGGGGCGGGGCCCTGCCATCTCTCCGTGCACCCGAGCGGCAAGTGGCTGCTGAGCGCGAACTACACCTCGGGCAGCGTGGCCGTGCACCCGATCGACGGCGCGGGCGCGCTCGGTGAGCGCACCGACCTGGTCACGCACTCAAGCCCCGCGCCCGGACCGGGCCAACAGGGCCCGCACGCCCACCAGTTCGTCACCGGCCCGGACGGCGGCCATGTGCTCGCCGTGGACCTGGGAACCGACACCGTCTACACCTACCGACTGGACGAGAGCACCGGCAAGCTCACCGAGACGTCCCGCGCGCAGACCCGCGCGGGTGCCGGTCCGCGCCATCTGACCTTCCACCCCGGCGGGCGGTACGCCTACTTGGCGAACGAGGTCGACGACACGGTCGCGGTGTGCGGCTACGACCCGTCCAGCGGCCGTCTCACGATCGGCGCGCCGCAGTCCACCGGCTCGGGTTCGGGCACCAACTACCCGGCGCAGATCCTGGTCACGCCGAACGGCGCCTTCGCCTACCTGGCCAACCGGGGGCACAACAGCCTGGCGCGCTACATCGTGGAGGCGGACGGCGCGCGACTGCGGTTGCTCGACACGGTCCCGGTGTCCGGCGACTTCCCGAGGCAGATCGCCCTCTCGCCGGACGGGACGCTGCTGTTCGCCGCGAACCAGAAGTCGGGCACGGTCAGCGTCTTCCACGTCGACGGGGACAGCGGTGAACTCCGGCTCACCGGCGCGCCGTTCGCCTCACCCGTCGCCGTCTGTGCGCTGCCGCTGTAGCGGGCGCGGGCAGGACGCGTTGCCGGCCTGCGTGAGCAGAACGTGCATGCGCTCCGTGAGCTGTCCGACGTCGTCGGCGGGCTTGTGGAACGGCAGTCGTACGTCGCCGTGGGTGCGGTTGCGTTCGATGCGCAGGGTGAGTCCGTGCCGGTCCACGGCGAGGGGCTGGACGCGGACCGCGCCGTGCAGGCTGTCGCGGTCGACGAGCCGGGTGAGGCGCTCGACGGCGTCGGCGTGGCAGTCGGCGAGGTGTGTCAGCAGCCGGGCCTCGGCGCCGGCGAGCGGGTCGGGCGCGGCGGCGGCGAACTCGTCGAGGGCGACGACGACCGCGCCGGTCGGCGGGCGCAGCACCACGCGCGTTGCCTGGAAGGCGAGTTGGCCGTCCTCAGGGACGAAGTACCCCGCGAGCCAGAGCCTGGCGCGGATACGGTTGCGGACCGGGACGGGCGCGACGTCGGCGAACTCCAGGACGGCGGACGGCTCGCCGCGGGGCGCGCAGATCGCGGCCGCGTTGAGCGCGCTGTCCTCGGGCACCTGCACCAGCACCCGGCCGTCGTCGGTCACGGTGTGCGCGCCGACGAACTCCTCGCGGCCGCCCTCCCCCGTCACCGCGCAGGACCACGCGGCGGCGAGCACCGAGCGGGCGCGTTCCGCGGCGGGGGGCGCGGCCGTCCAGGCCTGGCTGTCACCCATTCCGAACCTCCTTAGGTAAGCCTTGCCTAACTTACCGAAGATCGGGGCGCACGCCAACCATGGGGGCGCACTCGGCGCGTCCCCCGGGCGATTCCCTCTAGGCGATGACTCCCAGCAGGGCCCGGGCACACAGGTCCCGCACCTGCTCCCGCGTCAACTCCGAGTCCCGCAGCCACTCCAGGCACACGGCGGTCGTGAAGGCCAGCCAGCCGCGGACCGCGAGCCGGACGACGGGACGTTGCTCGAAGAGCGGGCCGAACTCCGGGTCCGCGGCGAGGGCCAGCAGGATCTGCCGCTCCTGGGCCGCCAACGCCCGCTGATAGACGCGCCGTACGGCCTGGTCGCCGGCCGCGTCGGCGCGGTGAAAGGCACGGAAGCCGTGGGCGTGCGCCTCCACGTACGTCAGATAGGTGTCGAGCCCGGCGGTGAGCTGCTCGCGCGCCGGCACCCCGGGCACGGCCGCCGTCATCTGGAGCATGCGCTCGCTCTCGCGCTCGACGACGGCCGCGAAGAAGTCCCGCTTCGTCGGGAAGTAGTGGTAGAGCAGTCCGCGCGAGACCCCGGCGATCTCGGCGACCTGCTCGATCCAGACCTCGTCGTAGGGACTCTCCGAGAACAGCCGCGCACCGACCGACAGCAGCTGCTCCCTGCGCGCCTCGGTGCTGAGTCGGCGGCGCGTGCGCTCACCCTGCTTCGCGACCATCCCCGCACTTTACTTGACGCGAGTTCAACAAGGGGATCAGACTGAATCGCGCTATTGAACCCACGTACAACATGCTCAACCTGCCGCTGCATCAAGGGAGATCGCGTCATGGCGGAGACGGACACGGAGACGAGGCCGACGGGCGGGAACGGACTCCCGAAGGGTTTCCGCAGCGCCGAGCAGGGCTGGCCTGAGCTGCGCCGCATCCCGCATCCGCCGCGCCGGGTCCCCTTCCTCGGTGACGTGATCGGCGCCAGCCGGCGCACCCCGCTCCAGGACACCCTGCGCTACGCCCGGCAGTTGGGCCCGGTGTTCCGGCGCAAGGCCTTCGGCAAGGAGTTCGTGTTCGTGTGGGGCGCCGAGCCCGCGGCCGACATGGCGGACGAGTCGCGCTTCGCCAAGCACGTCGGTCTCGGGATCGCCAATCTGCGGCCGGTGGCCGGTGACGGGCTGTTCACGGCGTACAACCACGAGCCGAACTGGCAGTTGGCGCACGACGTCCTGGCGCCGGGTTTCAGCCGGGAGGCCATGGCGGCCTACCACCCGATGATGCTGGCGGTGGCCGGGCGGCTCACCGACCACTGGGACCGCGAGCTGACGGCGGGGCGGGCGGTGGACGTGCCCGGTGACATGACCAAGCTGACGCTTGAGACCATCGCGCGCACCGGGTTCGGGCACGACTTCGGGTCCTTCGAGCGCTCCCGGCCGCACCCCTTCGTCTCCGCGATGGTCGGCACGCTCACCTACGCGCAACGGCTCAACACCGTGCCCTCGCCGCTGGCTCCGTACCTGCTGCGGGGTGCTTCCCGGCGCAACGCGGCCGACATCTCGTATCTCAACCGCACGGTCGATGGGCTGGTCCAGGCCCGCCGTGCGTCGGACGCCGACGGTGACGGTGACCTGCTCGACCGGATGCTGGAGACAGTCCGTCCGGAGACCGGCGAGCGGCTGTCCGCGGAGAACGTCCGGCGGCAGGTCATCACGTTCCTGGTGGCCGGGCACGAGACGACCTCGGGCGCGCTCTCCTTCGCCCTGCACTACCTCTCCCTGCACCCCGAGGTCGCCGCACGGGCGCGGGCCGAGGTGGACGCCGTCTGGGGCGACGCCGAGGTGCCGGGGTACGACCAGGTGGCCAAGTTGCGTTATGTGCGGCGGGTGTTGGACGAGGCGCTGCGGTTGTGGCCGACGGCGCCGGCCTTCGCCCGGGAGGCCCGCGAGGACACGGTCCTTGCGGGCGGCCATCCGATGCGGCGCGGCGCGTGGGCGCTGGTCCTCACGGCGATGCTGCACCGCGATCCGGAGGTGTGGGGCGCCGACGCCGAACGCTTCGACCCCGACCGCTTCGACCCGAAGTCCGTACGCTCCCGGGTCCCGCACACCTTCAAGCCGTTCGGGACGGGCGCGCGGGCGTGCATCGGGCGGCAGTTCGCGCTGCACGAGGCCACGCTGGTGCTGGGCCTGCTGCTGCGCCGCTACGAGCTACGGCCCGACCCGGACTACCGGCTGCGCGTGACCGAGCGACTGACGCTGATGCCGGACGGACTGCGGCTGCACCTGGACCGGCGGACGGCGAGCGCGTCGGCCGCGCCGGCACCGGACGAGTCGCCGACATCGGACGACCCGTCGTCACCGGATCTACGGTGTCCAGTGCACGGGACGGGTGACTGAGCCCGGCAGCCGGGTCCCCGCGCTCCCCCGGGCCGCGTTGACCTGGGGCTGGGTGAGGAAGAAGGCGCCGGTCAGGTCCGCGTCGGTGAGGTCGGCGTCGCGCAGGTCGGCGCCGATCATGTCCGCCTCGCGCAGATCGGCACCGGTCAGGTCGGCGGCGATGAGGTAGGCGCCGCGGAAGTTCGCGCCGCGCAGATCGGCGCCCTTGAGCCGGGCCCCCATCAGGTCAGCGCCCCGGCGCTCCTTCTTGCGGCCACGGACGCCCGCACGCACCAGGTCGCTGGTCTTCAGCAGCAGGACGTTGACCTCCTGCCGGTGCGCGCCGACGTCCAGCGCGGTCAGCTCCTCCGGCGGGCGGCGGGTGTGCTCCTCGGTCCGCTCCAGCAGCCGGCGCAGATCGGCGTGGACCGGACGGGCGGCCGGGAGGGTCAGCGCCTCGGTGAGGTACCAGAGCAGTTCGTGCAGTTGCCGGACGACCGGGAAGACGTCGAACATCTGCCGGGCGTCCTCCTTCGACCCCTCACGCCAGTCCCGCCCGCCGAAGGTGACCTGGGAGATCTTCTGCCCGGCGCCGAAGCAGTCGTAGACCGTGCAGCCGTTGAACCCCTCCTGCCGCAGCCGGGCGTGGATCCCGCACCGGTGGTCCTCCCGCAGGTTCGGGCACGGACTGCCGGCCTTCTTGTCGATCGCGAAGTCCGTGGAGCGGGCGAAGGGCAGCGCGACACAGCACAGCCCGAAGCACCGCCCGCAGTCGGCGCGCAGTTCGGTCGGTTCCACTGTCTGATCTGGCACGAAGACCAGTTTATCGAGGCGGGCCCCCATCTCTGGACCATCATCGAACCGATCGGTACCATCTTCCGCATGCCCGTACCGAAAGGCACGACCCTCGATCCGGAGCGCACCCGCGCGGCGCTCCTCGCCTCGGCGACCGAGATCTTCTACGAGCGCGGTCTGGACGGCGTCGGAGTGGCCGAGCTGTGCCGCGCGGTGGGCGCCTCCAAGGAGACGCTCTACCGGCACTTCGGCTCCAAGGACGGCCTCGTGGAGGCAGTACTCACGGCCCGCAGCGACCGAGTCGTGCACTGGCTCACGGCCACGGTCGAGGCGGCGGGCGCCGACCCGCGCGCCCAACTGGCGGCGCTCTTCGACGCTTTGGGCGACTGGTACCGCCAACCCGGCTTCCGCGGCTGCGCGATCGTCAACGCCGCGACCCAGCACCACGCACCACCGGCCGCCCCGGCCGCCGACCGCCACCTGGGCCGCTACCAGGACCTGCTGACGAGCATCGCCGAGCGCGCCGGAGCACCCGAACCGGAGCGCCTGGGACGGCAGTTGCTGATCCTGCTGGAGGGCGCCACGGTCGTCGCGGACCACCACGACCCGGACGGCCTTGCGGCACAGGACGCCAAACGGGCGGCCCTCACCCTGCTCGCGGCCGAGGGGGTGTGAGGCGATGACGACCGAGGCTCTCCCCGCGCCCGACGGCGTCGAAGGATGGACGGCACCCGGATACGAGCCGGTGGCCCAGGTCTTCGCCGGCAACTTCGAGCGATACGGCGAGACGGGCGCCGCGTTCGCCGCGTACCGGGACGGCGAACTCGTCGTCGACCTGTGGGGCGGCACCGCCGATCCGGCGACGGGACGCCCCTGGCGTGCCGACACCCTTCAGCTGGTGTTCTCGGGCGCCAAGGGGCTGACGGCCGCCTGCGTCCTGCTGCTCGTCGAGCGCGGGCAACTGGACCTGGACACCCCAGCCGCCCACTACTGGCCGGAGTTCGCCGCCGCCGGCAAGGACCGGATCACGGTCGGCGAGATCCTCTCCCACCAGGCCCGGCTGCCGGGTGTGCAACAGCCGTTCAGCACACAGGAGTTGCTGGACCCCGAGCACATGGCGAGCCTGCTGGCCGCGCAGGCGCCGTCCGCTGATCCGCGGGCCGGGTTCATCTACCACGCGCTGACGTGGGGCTGGTTGACGGGCGAGTTGGTGCGCCGGGTCGACGGGCGGACGGTGGGGGCCTTCTTCGCCGAGGAGTTCGCCGGTCCGCTCGGTCTGGACGTCTGGCTGGGCCTGCCGGACGAGGAGCGCGGCCGGGCCTCGACGACGCTCGCGGGCCCCGGCGTCCTGGTACCGCAGGTCGGTGACGACGACGATCCGTTGCGCGTCCTGACCCGCAATCCCCTCACCACCCCCGACGCACCGGCCCTTTGGAACAGCGCCGCCTTCCGCAGGGCCCGGATCCCCGCCGTCGGCGCGCATGTGACGGCCCGTTCGATGGCCCGCTTCTACGCCTGTCTCGCGCGGGGCGGTGAACTGGACGGCGTCCGTGTGCTCAAGGAGGCGACCGTCGGCCTCGGCCGCCGGGAGCTGCGGCGCGGCACCTCACCTCTGTGGGGCAGCCCGATGGCGTACGGCGCGGGCTACGAACTCCGCACCGACCTGGCCCTGTTCGGGCCGCCGCAGGACACGTTCGGGCACGCGGGCTTCGGCGGCTCCCGGCACGGTGCCTGGCCGGGAGAGCGCGTCGGATTCTCGTACACGATGAATCTGGTCCGTGGGGACTTTCCCGACCGTCGGCCGTTGGATCTGCTGACGGCCCTGCATGGTGCCGTGACGGTCAGTCCAGCGCGGTGAGGTCGAGGCGGGCGAGGCGGTCCGGGTCGGCCAGGATGTGCATCTCGGCGATCCTGCCGTCGACGACGGTGAGGCCCATGACGGCGAGCGCCCGGCCCTCGACGACGTTGACCAGGCCGACCGTGTCGTTGACCAGGACCACCCGGGACAGCGGCGTGAACTGCCGGAACATCATTGCCTGTTCGGCCACGCTCCTGGCGCCGCGCACCAGCTTGGAGGCGGCCGCGCCGCCCACCAGGGTGCCGGAGTCGACGCGCAGCACGATGTCCGGGTCGAGGACCGAGACCAGTGCCTCGAAGTCACCGGCGCGGGCGGCGGCCATGAAGGCGTCGACGACCTGTCGCTGCCGGCCGAGGTCGGGTTCCGCCGACGGTGTGGCGCCCCGCACGCGGCGCCGGGCCCGGCTCGCCAGCTGCCGGGTGGCCGCCGAACTGCGCTCCACGATCGGCGCGATGTCGTCGAAGGGCACGGCGAACATGTCGTGCAGGACGAACGCCAGTCGCTCGGCCGGCTCCAGGGTCTCCAGCACCACCAGCAGGGCCAGCCCCACCGAGTCCGCCTGGAGCACCTCCTGCTCCGGGTCGATCTGCGACAGCGGCCTGATCACCGGGTCCGGGACGAAGGTGTCGTCGATCGGCTCCTCGCGCCGCAGGTTCCGCGAGCGCAGCAGGTCCAGACAGACCCGGCCGACCACGGTGGTCAGCCAGCCGCCGAGGTTGCGGATGTCGTCCGCCTCGGTGCGGCTCAGCTTGACCCACGTCTCCTGGACGGCGTCCTCCGCCTCGGCCGTCGAGCCGAGCATGCGGTACGCCACCGCCTTCAGCCGCCCGCGGTGCTCCTCGAAGCGGTCGGCCAGCAGTTCCGTCTCGTTCATTCCGCCCCCGTCGCGGTCTGGATCGTACGGACGATGTGATCATCCAATCACGACCCGAACGGCTCGAAACAGCGCCCGTGCCCCCCGCCCTTGCATGACCTCAGTAGCGCTGCGCCTTGACCAGCTTCGGCGTCAGCACCGGCTTCGGCGGCTTGCGGCTGATGGCGATCGGCTGGGCCCGTTCCCCGGGTGCGAGGTTCTCCGCGCCGACGTATCGGGTCTCGACCGTCTTGCCGGCCGAGTCGAGGAAGTCGACCTGGACGGCGTACGAGGCCTTGTGGTCGGTCTTGTTGGTGATGGAGACGACGACGGCGAGCAGGCCGTCGGTGCTGGCGCGCGCCTTGCCGGTCATCGCGACCTCGGACAGTGCGTTGCCGCGTCCCTTCACGTCCTTCAGCGCGTTCCGGGCGGCCTTGTTGGCCCGCTCGACCTCGGCCGAGACGGAGGCCTCGAAGGAGGACGCGGCGGCGGAGGCGGATGCTTCGCGGGCCGAGGCGGAGGCGCGGGCCGACGCGACGGCCGACGCGGCCTTCGACTCCAGGGCGGAGGGCGTGTTGCCGGAGAAGGAGGCCGTGTCGGGTGCCGTCGGCGTGGCCGAGGAATCACCGTCGCCGTCGCCGTCACTGCTGCACGACACCAGGGCCGCACCCGCCAGAGTGGCCGCCAGGGCCAGGGCGACCGCCCGGGCTCGTCCCGTTCGGCGCTCCGGGCGGGCTGACCTCGTACGCATCGCGTGGTGTCCTCTCGCGCGACAGGGAACGACGGACCGACGAAATGAACCTTATGTCGGTTTCGGTGTCGTCACACCTCGTCGCGCGTCAGCGCCAGCAGTCGATCCAGGACCCGCGGCCCGCCGGCCCTGACGCCGTCGTGTTCGAACTCGTCGGTGACCCAGGTGCGCAGTCCGCGGATCGCGCGGGCGGTCTCCAGGGAGTGGGTCGCGTCGACGTACATGTCGTCGTGGTAGACCGCCGCCGCGACCGGGACCTCGTTGGCGGCGAGGCGGGCGGGGTCGTACAGGGGCGTCCAGTCGGTGCGGGCGGCGAGGAGTTCGGCGGTCTCGCGGAGCGGGCGCAGGGCGGGGTCGTTGTCGAACATCCAGGGGTGGATCGTTTCTCCGGTGAACAGCAGCGGGCCGTCGCCGGCCAGGGCCTTGGCCGCATCGAACTGCGGGTACTCCCCGCGGACGCGCTCGGCCGACCATGCGGTGGGGCGCTCGTCCTGGGCGTAGACCGACTCGTGGACGAGGGCGTACAGGGGGTGTCCGGCGTACGAGAGCTGGGCCTGGACCTCGTCCTGGAAGGCGTCCGAGAGGGCCGGGCCCTGCGGGGTGCGGACGAAGGCGTGTTCCAGGAGGTAGTGCAGTCGGTGGCTGCCCTCGCTGCCGCCGAGGACGATGCCGAGGGTCTGGAAGGCCTCGACGGTGAGGCGGTAGCCGTTCGGCAGGGTCACGTCGTGCGCGAGGAGGTGGTCGGCGATGCGGCGGGCCCGCTCGACGTCCTGCGGGTAACGCGCGTAGTGCGCGGCGACCTTGCGCTCGATACGTGGGTAGGCCGCCCGGTAGACGTCGTCGGCGTGCGCGTCCAGCGAGGGCAGGCCGCCGGTGATCACGGCGGCGGTCAGGCCCTCGGGAGCGCTGGAGAGGTAGTGCACCGCGCAGAAACCGCCGAAGCTCTGGCCGAGGACGGTCCAGGGCGCGCCGCCGGTGACCTCGGCGCGGATCGCCTCGCAGTCGCGGACGATCGAGTCGGCGCGGAAGTGCGTGAGGTAGTCGGCCTGCTCCGCGGGGCCGCCGCGCAGCGGAAGGGTCTGGCGGGTGGCGGGCGTGGAGTGGCCGGTGCCGCGCTGGTCCAGGAGCAGGACCCGGAACTCCTTCAGCGCCCGGTCGAGCCAGGCCTGCCGTCCCACGAAACGGTTCGCCCCGAAGCCCGGGCCGCCCTGGAGGTAGAGCAGCCACGGCAGGTTCTGGTGCGCCTTGTCGCTGCCGACGACCTCACGGGCGTAGAGCTCGATCGTCTCCCCGGCCGGGTCGTCGTGGTCGAGGGGCACGGTGAAGCGGCGGTCGGTGAGGACGACGCCGGGCTGGCGGTACGTGGCGGTCAACGGGGCTCCTGGGACGTACGGGTTGTGGACCGCGTCCCAGTTCAGCACATGATCCTGCGGCCAACACCCCCCGGGATCATGAAATCGTACTGAACGCGCGATCAGCGGGCGGACAGACTGGATCTGCGCACGACCAGTTCGGGCTGGAGGACGACCCGTCGGTGTTCGTGCTGCACCAAGCCGTTCTCGGCCTCCGTCTCCTCCAGGAGGAGTTCGGCGGCGAGGGCGCCCAGGGTGACGGCGGGCTGGCGGACGGAGGTGAGCGGGACGGCCGCGGCGGCGGCGAACTCGATGTCGTCGTAGCCGACGATCGCGAGGTCGTCGGGGACCGAGACGCCGGCCGCGAACATGGCCTGGAGGACGCCGAGGGCGAGCAGGTCGTTGGCGCAGAAGACGGCGGTGGGGCGGTCTGCGAGGCCGAGCAGCCGGGCGCCCGCGTCCCGTCCGGCGGCCACGTCGAGACGTTCGGTGGGCAGCTCGCGCAGGTTCTCGGGGCCCAGGCCCGCCTCGGCAAGGGCGTTCAGTGCGCCGGTGCGGCGGTCGCGGACCTGGTTGAGGCCGGGCGGGCCGCTGACGTAGGCGATGGAGCGGTGTCCGGCGTCGACCAGATGGCGTACGGCGAGCGCGCCGCCCGCCACGTCGTCCACCGAGACGGAGCACTCGGTGGTGCCCTCGGCGACCCGGTCGACCAGCACGAAGGGGATGTTGTGCCGCCGGAACGACTCGATGTTGCGGCCGGTCGCGTCGGCGGGGGTGAACAGGACGCCCCGCACCCGCTGCTCGGCGAAGAGGGACAGGTAGTCGGCCTCCTCGCTGGCGCTCTGGGCGCTGTTGCAGACCATCACGCCGAGGCCCGCCTCGCGGGCGGCGCGCTCGGCGCCGCGCGCCACGTCGACGAAGAACGGGTTGCCCATGTCCAGGACGAGCAGTCCCATGATGCGGCTGCGGCCCGCGCGCAACTGGCGCGCGGACTCGCTGCGGACGTAACCGAGCCGGTCGATCGCGGACAGCACGCGCGCCCGGGTCTCGGTCGCGACCGTGTCCGGGCGGTTGATGACGTTCGAGACCGTGCCGACCGAGACTCCGGCGACGCGGGCGACGTCCTTGATACCCACCGACTGGGCCATCAGGCAGGGACCTCCAGGGGTACTCGGGAGGGCGGAAAGAAGACCTTCACATTACCGTCATCACCGCGCACATCCGGCCCGGTCACGCGGGCAACGCGAAGTCGACGACATGGAGCGCCGAGGGTGTCGTACCGCTCGACTTCTCCTGGTACATGAACGACAGGACGTTGTCGGCCCGCACCCGCGTCTCGTCGACGACGACCTCACCGAAGGCGTTCAGGTCGCCGCCGTCGTGCAGCAACGTCCAGTCGGTGTACCCGGATGCCTTCGAGGCCCCGGCGATCCGGCCGTAGGGGAGGACCGCGTAGGCGTTGTCGTACCGGTCCAGGACCAGCTTGGTGCGCTGGCTGGAGGCGAGCGGGACCGGGATCTCGGTCTTCTGCCAGGTGCCGGCGGAGTTCTTGCGGAGGTGGAAGGCGCGGCCGTGCGCGGTGCGGTCGGCGACGTAGTTGGTGGTGCACTGCCCGAAGCGGCCTGGGACGTAGCTGATGATCGCGTGCGGGAGACCGGTGGAGTCGGTCGCCTGGCTCTCCTGGTTCATGAGGGAGTGGTCGGGGTCGAGGGCGTCGACGACCAGGCCGCGGTCCGTGACGGCCACGGTGTCGGAGCCGCCTGTCGTGCCTACGACGGTGCCCGCGTCGTTGCGCCAAGTCCGGCCGCGGTCGGTCGAAGTGACGTAGCCCGTGTCGTGGTTGGTGATACCGCCCCCATTGCACATCACGGCCGCGTTCTGCTCACGCCAGGTGAAAAGGGCATGCAGGCGCCCGTGGACGTCGTAGTCGATGCCGTGCAGGTACATGTTGCGGGCCGTGGAGGAGCCGTGCGCGCTGGTGTACGTGCCGGTAGAGGCGGTCCACTCCCCCAGTTCCGTCCAGCGCGAACCGTCGTACTCCGCAAGGGCGTTGCGGCCGTTGCCGGAGACGCCGACCCGATAGCTGAGCTGGAGCGCGCCCTCGGGGGTGGCGATGAACTGCGGGTACGTGAACTGCGAGGTGAGCGGGAGTCCGTCGAGCGAGGTCTGTACCGGGCCGAGGACGGATGAAGTCCAGGCCGTGGACGCCGGATTGTCGAGGAGGCCCGCGATCGACTTGGCGTAGAAGTAGCCGTCGCTGTGGGAGTCGAGGTTGAGGTGGAGGCGGCCGTCCAGTTCCGAGACACCCATCGAGATGACGTTGTGGGAGTCGTCGCTCTTCAGGGTGTGGGCGAGGGTGAGCGTGGACCAACTGGAGCCGTCCAGCGGGCGTCTGGCGATGACGGCGTGACGGGTGGCCGTGTACCAGGCCGCGTACTGGTGACCCATGTACGTCAACAGCCCGTTCTTCTGGAACGAGTTGTTGTTGACCAGCCCGTCGTAGGAGACGAAGTAGAGGGCGGTGGTGTCCAGTCGGGTGCGGTTGAGCAGGCTGAGGGCGGGTGCGGCGAGTCCGCTTCCGGCGGCGGTCATGAGAGGTGGAACACCTCCGTGAGGGGCGTCATCGCCTCGTCGGGCCGGGCGCCGTCCAGTGACTCGAAGAACGGCGCCATCTCGGCCTGCCAGCGGGCGTTGACGTCGGTGGCCTCCATACCGGCCTGGGCGGCGGCGAAGTCCTCGGTCTCCAAGTAGCCGACCAGCAGGCCGTCCTCGCGCAGGAAGAGCGAGTAGTTGTGCCAGCCGGTGGCCGCGAGCGCGTCGAGCATCTCGGGCCACACGGCGGCGTGCCGCTCGCGGTACTCGTCGAGGCGGTCCGCCCTGACCTTCAGCAGGAAGCACACGCGCTGCATCAACGACCTTCCGGAAACTAGAAGTTGAACTGGTCGATGTTCTTGGCGTCGAACACGGTCGGCTTGCCGAGGTTGATCACGCCGTCCTTGCCGATGGTGTACGAGGTGTCGCCGGCCTTGAAGGTCTCGCCCTCCTTGCCGGTGATCTGACCGGACGCCAACGCCACGGCGGTGCGGGCGGCGAGGTCGCCGAGCTTGGCCGGGTCCCACAGCTCGAAGGCATCGACGGTGCCGTTCTTGACGTACTTGCGCATGTCGTTCGGGGTGCCGAGGCCGGTCAGCTTGACCTTGCCCTTGTACTTGGAGCCGGACAGGTACTGGGCGGCGGCCTTGATGCCGACGGTGGTCGGGGAGATGATCCCCTTCAGGTTCGGGTACTCCTGGAGCAGGCCCTGGGTCTGCTGGAAGGACTGCTGGGCGTCGTCGTTGCCGTACGCGACCTTGACCAGCTTCACGTCCTTGTACTTGGGGTCCTTGAGCTCGTCCTTCATGAAGTCGATCCAGGTGTTCTGGTTCGTCGCGGTCTGCGCGGCGGACAGGATCGCGATCTCGCCCTTGTAGCCGATCTGTTCGGCGAGCAGCTGCACCTCGGTGCGGCCCAGGTCCTCGGCGCTGGCCTGCGAGACGAAGGCGCTGCGGCAGTCGGCCTTGGTGTCGGAGTCGTAGGTGACGACCTTGATGCCGTTCTTCATGGCCTGCTTGAGCGCGGTGCACAAGGCGCCCGGGTCCTGCGCGGAGACGGCCATCGCGTTCACCTGCTGCTGGGTGAGCGTGTTGACGTAGGAGACCTGCCCGGCCGTGTCGGTCGCGCTGGAGGTGCCGACCTCCTTGTACTTGGAGCCCAGTTCGGTGAGCGCCTTCTCGCCGCCCTTGTCGGCGGAGGTGAAGTAGGGGTTGTTGACCGACTTGGGCAGGAAGCCGACGGTGAGGCCCTTCTTGAGGGCGGCGTTCGGGTCGGCCTTCCCGGCGGTGGCGGCGGAGCCCCCGTCGTCCTTGACGTCGTTCTTGGTGGTGCCGCCACAGGCGGTCAGGGCGAGCGCGAGGGAGGTGGTGGCGGCGAGGGCGGCGCAGGAGCGGCGGATCGATGACTTGCGCATGACGGAGGTCCTTTACCAGGGTGGGCGGACGTTACGAGGTCGGAGCCGAGGCGGCTCTGCGGCCTGCCCTCGCTACGGAGATCTGTCGGGCGACCCGGGGGCCGAGCACGGAGACGACGAGCAGGACGCCGGTGACGACGATCTGCGATTGAGCCGAGACGTTGAGGAGACTCATCACGTTCTGGAGCGCCCCGAGCAGGAACACCCCCGCGATGGCACCGCCCAACGTGCCCTTGCCGCCGTCGAAGTCGATGCCGCCGAGCAACACGGCGGCCACGACGGAGAGTTCGAGCCCGGTGGCGTTGTCGTAGCGGGCGCTGGCGTAGTGCAGGGCCCAGAAGATGCCGGTGAGCGAGGCCATCAGGCCGGTCACCGTGAACAGGATCAGCTTGTGCCGCCTGACCCGGATCCCGGCGAACCGCGCGGCCTCCTCGCTCGCGCCGATCGCGAACAGGGACCGCCCGAACGGTGTGGCGTGCAGGACGACCACCGCGATGGCGAGCAGCACGAGGAAGGGCAGGAAGGCCTGCGGGAGGAAGCTGTCGCCGATGCGTCCGGACGCGAAGTCCAGGTACTGCGTGGGGAAGTCGGTGACCGCGTTCGAGCCGAGCACGATCTGCGCGATGCCCCGGTAGGCGGCGAGGGTGCCGATGGTGACCGCGAGGGAGGGCAGTCCGAGCCGGGTGACGAGCAGGCCGTTGACGAGCCCGCACACCAGGCCGAGGAGGAGGCAGATCGGAATGATCGTCTCGATCGCCATGCCGTCGTTCCACAGCTTGCCCATCACCGCGCCCGACAGACCGGCCGTGGAGGCGACGGACAGGTCGATCTCGCCGGCCACCACCAGGAGGGTCATCGGCAGGGCGATCAGCGCGATCGGCAGCGTGTTGCCGAGCAGGAAGGACAGGTTGAGGGCGTTGCCGAAGCCGTCGACCGTACCGAACGACAGCAGGAGCAGGACGATCAGGAGCGCGCCGACGACCGTGTCCCAACGGACCGCGCGCGTCAGGGAGTCAGGCATGGCGGGCGTTCCTCTTCTTCAGGGCGGAGGCCACCCGCAGCGCCACGATCCGGTCGACCGCGATGGCGAGGAGCAGCAGGATGCCATTGATGGCGAGCACCCACACGGAGCTGACGCCGAGGGCCGGCAGCACGCTGTTGATGGAGGTCAGCAGCAGGGCACCGAGGGCCGCGCCGTAGACGCTGCCGGAACCGCCGGTGAAGACGACGCCACCGACCACGACCGCGCTGACGACGGTGAGTTCGTAGCCGTTGCCGGTGCCGGAGTCGACGTTGCCGAACCGCGCCAGGTACATCGCGCCGGCGAGCCCGGCGAGGGCACCGCAGAAGGTGTACGCGGCCAGGATCCGCTTGCGCACCGGGATGCCGGCCAGGCGTGCGGCCTCGGGGTTGGAGCCGAGCGCGTACAACTCGCGCCCGCTGCCGAAGTGTTTGAGGTAGTACGCCGTCGCCACGAGCACCGCGAGCGCGATGAGCGCCAGCCACGGCACCGCCGAGATGCCACCGGAGCCGAAGTCGACGAAGCCGCCCGGGAGATCGGCCGCGGTGATCTGGCGGGAGCCCACCCAGATGGAGTCGAGGCCCCGGATGATGTAGAGCGTGCCCAACGTGACCACGAGCGCGGGGACTTGGCCGAGGCTGACGAGCAGCCCGTTGAGCAGACCGCAGCCGATGCCGAGCAGGACGGCCAGGACGACGGCGACGAGTCCGTTGCCGCCGCCTTGGAGATAGTCGCCGGCGGCGAAGGCGGTGATGCCGAGGGTGGAGCCGACGGACAGGTCGACGTTGCGGGTGATGACGACCAGGGACTGGCCGGTGGCGACCAGGACCAGGATGGTCGCGTTGAGGAGCAGGTCCTTGATGCCCTGTTCGGACAGGAACTCGCTGTTGCCCATCTGGGTGATGGCGATCATCACCAGGAAGACGGCCAGGATGGCGAGTTCGCGCATCTTGAAGACACGGTCGACCAGCCGGGTGCCGCTGGACTTGGGCACCTCGGCGGCGGGAGCGGGATTGGGTGCGGTCACCGTCATACGGCGGCCCTCCATACGGCAGTCGTCGTGCGGCGGGTCCGTGCCGAACGGGTCGGCGCCGTGAAGGAGTTCGCTGTGCGGAAGCTCGCGGCGTGGGAGTTCGCGGCGTGAGAGTTCACGGCGTGAAAGTCCACCGTGCGGCGCGCCGGCCCGCGGGACGTCGTCGTCATGCGGCGGCCCTCCCGGTCGCGGCGGCCATCACGGTCTCCTCGGTGGCCTCGGCGCGCGGGATCTCGGCGGCGAGCCGGCCCTCGTGCATCACCAGCACACGGTCGGCCATGCCGAGCACCTCGGGCAGGTCGGAGGAGATCATCAGGACGGCCACCCCGTCGGCGGCCAACTCGCCGAGCAGCCGGTGCACTTCGGCCTTGGTGCCGACGTCGATGCCCCGGGTGGGCTCGTCCACGATCAGCACCTTGGGCCCGGTGGCGAGCCACTTGGCGAGGACGACTTTCTGCTGGTTGCCGCCGGACAGCGTGGACACGGCGTCGGCGATCCGGGCGTACTTGACGTGCAGCTTGACGGCCCAGTCCAGCGACCGGCTGCGCTCGGCGCCGCGGTCCATCAGGCCGGCCCTGACGGTCGAACGCAGGCCGGTGAGGCCGATGTTGCGCTCGATGGACATCTCCATCACCAGGCCCTGCGCGCGCCGGTCCTCGGGGACGAGGGCGATTCCGGCGGCCATGGCCGTGGAGGGAGCACCGTTGGTCAGTCCCTTGCCGTCCACCTCCACCGCGCCGGCGTCCCACCGGTCGATGCCGAAGACGGCACGCGCCACCTCGGTACGGCCGGCGCCGACGAGCCCGGCGAGGCACACGATCTCGCCGCGCCGCACGTCGAAGGAGACGTCGGTGAAGACGCCCTCCCGAGTCAACCGCCTTACGCTGAGGGCGACTTCGCCGGGCTCGACGTCCTGCTTGGGATACAGCTCGTCGAGATCGCGACCCACCATGCGCCGTACGAGATCGTCCTCGGTCATGCCGTCGAGCGGCTCGCTGGCGATCAACGCGCCGTCCCGCAACGTTGTCACTCGGCGGCAGATCTCGAAGATCTCCTCCAGCCGGTGCGAGATGAACAGCACGGCGGCGCCCTGGTCGCGCAGGGTGCGCACGACCCCGAAGAGGCGGGCCACCTCGCTGCCGGTGAGCGCGGCCGTCGGCTCGTCCATGATCAGCACCCGCGCCTCGAAGGAGAGCGCCTTGGCGATCTCGACGATCTGCTGGTCGGCGATGGACAGGCCGCGGGCCGGGCGCTCGGGGTCGAGGTCGACGCCGAGGCGCTTCATCAGGGCGGCGGTCGCCGCGTGGGTGGCCTTGTGGTCGATGCGGCCGAGCGCCCGCCGGGGCTGGCGGCCCATGAAGATGTTCTCGGCGATCGAAAGGTCGGGGAAGAGCGTGGGCTCCTGGTAGATCACGGCGATGCCGGCGTCCCGGGCGTCGCCGGGCCCGTGGAAGACGACGGGCTCGCCGTCGAGCAGCACCCGGCCGGCGTCCGGCCGATGCACTCCGGCGAGCGTCTTGATGAGGGTCGACTTGCCCGCGCCGTTCTCTCCGGCGAGCGCGTGCACCTCGCCGGGCAACAGTTCCAGGGACACGTCCCGCAGGGCACGCACGGCGCCGAAGGACTTGGAGATGTCCTCCAGTGCCAGCACCGGGGCCGGCCCCGTGTCGGACGGGTGGGTCATGAGGGGCTCCTCGACGACGCCCGGGGCGGGCCCTCACAGCGTCGTGAAAGGTTTCAACTTGGTTGCCGGGACGTTAGGCGCGTGGGCCATGTCACGTCAATGGGTCCGGATCGAAAAAGTTTCGACAGTCCTTCGAGAGCCGGAGGTCACGGTCAGGCCACGGACGGGCCATGGGCAACAGGGTCTGCCAAAACGCTTGACACCCCTCCGGGAGCCTCTTAGCTTCCGATCCTGAATCGATTCATACAGAAGCTGTTCTGTACCGACGTCACAGGAGCCCTGAAGTGACCGAGCTCGCCGCGGTGAAGGCCGCGCTGAAGACCCAGGCAGTCGAGACGCCGTCATGGGCGTACGGGAACTCGGGGACCCGTTTCAAGGTGTTCGCGCAGCAGGGCGTACCGCGTGATCCCTATGAGAAGCTCGCGGACGCGGCCAAGGTGCACGAGTTCACCGGCGTGGCGCCGACGGTCGCGCTGCACATTCCGTGGGACAAGGTCGAGGACTACGGGGCGCTGGCGAAGTACGCGCAGGAGCGCGGACTGAAACTGGGGGCGATCAACTCCAACACCTTCCAGGACGACGCCTTCAAGCTCGGCAGCATCTGCCACGCGGATCCGGCGGTGCGGCGCAAGGCGCTCGATCATCTGCTGGAGTGCGTCGACATCATGGACGCGACGGGGTCCCGGGACCTGAAGCTGTGGTTCGCCGACGGCACCAACTACCCCGGGCAGGACGACATCCGCGAACGCCAGGACCGGCTCGCGGAGGGCCTGACCGAGGTGTACGACCGCCTCGGCGACGACCAGCGGATGCTCCTGGAGTACAAGCTCTTCGAGCCCGCCTTCTACACCACCGACGTCCCCGACTGGGGCACGGCGTACGCCCACTGCCTCAAGCTCGGCGACAAGGCGCAGGTCGTGGTGGACACCGGCCACCACGCCCCCGGCACCAACATCGAGTTCATCGTCGCCACGCTGCTGCGCGAGCAGAAGCTCGGCGGCTTCGACTTCAACTCCCGCTTCTACGCCGACGACGACCTCATGGTCGGCGCGGCCGATCCCTTCCAGCTCTTCCGCATCCTCTACGAGGTCTCGCGGGGCGGCGGGTTCACCGCGGGCGTCGCCTTCATGCTCGACCAGTGCCACAACATCGAGGCCAAGATCCCGGCGATCATCCGCTCCGTGATGAACGTCCAGGAGGCCACGGCGAAGGCACTGCTGGTGGACCGGGACGCGCTGGCCGTGGCCCAGCGGGAGGGTGACGTGCTGGGCGCCAACGCCGTGTTGATGGACGCGTACAACACGGATGTGCGGCCGTTGCTGGGTGAGGTGCGGGAGGAGTTGGGGCTGGATCCGGATCCGATGGGGGCGTATCGGCGGTCGGGGTGGGCGGAGCGGATCGTGGCGGAGCGGGTTGGGGGGACGCAGGCGGGGTGGGGGGCGTAGGGGGTGTGCTGAGAGTGCTGAGGGGCGTGGGAGGTGTTGGGGTGTAGGGGGCGTGCTGAGGGGCCTGGGAGGTGTTGGGGCGTAGGAGGTGTTGGGGGGCGCTCTCGGGGTGGTTGGTGACGGTGAGGGGAGAACTGGCGGGGCCTGCGGTCGGGGCCCGGTAGAGGCTCGGTGCGGTTGTGAGCGCACTTGGCGCTGTGCCTGCGGCGGCCCGGTGACGGCCGCAGGTGATCGGCGGGCGCCCGCTCGGCCACGCCCGTGACGGCAAGGGCTGAGACACGGTGGCGGCCGTAGGTGCCCGGTCGGCACCCGCTCGACGCGCCGATGGCAGCCGGGCCCAGGGCTCGTCGACGGCCGAAGGTGATCGGTCGGCGCCCACTCGGCCACGCCGGTGACGGCCAGGGTCGGCCGGTGACGGACAGAGCGTCCTCGCGTCGGTGATGGGCGGGGGGCGGTGGCACCGGGCCGGTTCAGTGGCGGTGGGGATTGTCTGCCTGCGCGCCGCAGGCACAGCGCGCGGCACGGTCACCCGATTGCAGTGGGCCCCGTTAGGCTCCCTGCTCGGAGCACATTCGCGCCCGGTCGGGAAGGGCTGTGGCCGAGCAGGGCGGTGAGGACAGGGTGACGGACGGCGCGGCCGGCGAGCGCGGGGCGCGGGGGCAGGCCATGTACCGGAAGGTCGCAGCGGACCTGGGCCGCGAGATCGGCGACGGCAGATACGACTCCGGCGGCCGGCTGCCCACCGAGGGCGAGCTCGCCGAACGGTACGGCGTCTCCCGCGGCACGGTCCGCCAGGCGATGGCCCTGCTGCGGACCGAGGGGCTGATCGCTTCTCGGCGCGGCACCCGGCGGGTCGTGATCGGGGTGCCCCGGCCGCAGAGCTTCGGTGAACTGCTCAGTTTCACCCGCTGGGCCCGTTCGACGGGCGAGGAGCCCGGTGGCCTGATCGTCGCCACGGACACCCGCCTCGCCGATCCCACCGAACGTGCCCAACTGCGCCTGCCCGAAGGCGCCGAGGTCCACCAGGTACGGCGCCTGCGCACCCTGTCGGGGCGCCCGGTGATGCTGGAGCGCACCGTCTACCCGTCCGCCGTGGGCGAGTTGCTCGCCGGGCTGCCGTCGGACACGGTCTCGTACACGGTGGCGCTGGAGGACTCGGGGGTGCTGTTCGCCGACGCCCAGCACACCATCGACCTGTGCCGGGCCGACGACGAGGACGCCCGGCTGCTCGGCTGCCGGCCCGGCGACCCGCTGCTGCGGGAACGCCGGGTCAGCACCGATCCGACCGGCACACCGATCGAATGGTCCGACGACCGGTACCTGCCGGAGACCGTCGCCTTCACCGTGCACAGCTCGGCGGCCTCCGGCTCGCTGGCCCGCCGCCCGGCCGGCGACACCTGAGGCGACGCCGCCGGGGAGGGGCGGACCTCTGTTCAACCGCATCTCTGATCAACCGCGCGTTTGATCAGCCACACGCCTGATCAAACGCGCGCCTGATCGAACGGGCCTTTGATCACACGGTCCGCAGCAGGCCCGCGAGTAGAGGATGGAAGTGTGCGAAGTCCGGGGCCGACGCCTCGGGGTCCTTGCCCTCGTCGTCCCAGCGGCGCACGGCCACCCCGTCCGCCGCGTAGGGATTCGCCTCGTACTCGGCGACCTCGGCCGGGGACATCGGACCACCCTGCACCGCAAGCGTGAACACCGAGGCCTCGGAGAGCAGGCCGAAGTACTCGGGTTCGACCGCGCACAGGTACCGCTTGGCCGCCACGTGCAGGCGTATCGGCTCGGTGACCGCCGGGCCGAACCACTCCACTAGCCGGTCCGCCCCGGTGTGACTGTGCCGGTTGTCGGTGCCGGTCATCAACTCCTCGCCGCTGACCGGCCCCTGGAAGTGTCCGACGTCGTGCAGCAGCGCGGCCGCCACCAACACGTCCGGCGCACCCGCCTCTTCGGCCCGTGCCGCGGCCTGAAGCATGTGCTGCGCCATCGTCACCGCCTCGCCCAGGTACGCACCCGCCCCCTCGCCCGCGAAGAGTGCGGCGAGCCCGTCGAGGAACTCCTCACCGGCCACGGCCCGTTGGCGCCGCAGCACGGCCAAGGTGCCGGCCAGCGCATCGATGTCGGCGTAGGCGCCTTGCAGGTGGCGGGCGCCGCTCTCCTCGAAGGCGGTCCGTGCGTGCAGCAACCGGACGTTGTCGAAGATCAGGCAGTCTCCGGGCGACAGCCGGAAGTCCAGCTGGAGTTCGGGCCGCAGGATGATCTCGGCGAAGGTCCGGTAGGCCCGGTAGAAGGCGTCCAGTTCGTCGGCGGGCAGCCGCAGCGTGGAGATCGACCGGTTGTTGAAGCGCACCTCGCGGATCCGGCCACGCCCGTCCACCTCGATCAACGGTCGGTCGGCCGCCAACACCGTGCGGGCGTCGCTGAATCGGAAGGGTACGAGGGTGCGCGTCAGGACCCCGAACGCCTCCGGGTCCTCGTCGCGCAGCAGCGCGGCGGCCTGGAACCCGTCCACGAGACCGGAGTCACCGCCGACCGCCGCGTTCGACAGACAGTGCAGCAACTGGAGCGTGGGGACCGGGTCCCGGTACGGGTTGTCGGTGTGCGGGGTGATCCGCGCGCCGGTGAACGCGAGGTTGTTGGGGTCCGGTTCGACCCGTACGTCGAAGAGCCGACCGTAGTTGGTCTCGCGGACGTAGCCGAAGGTCTCCGCCACCTCCAGCACCTGGCCCTCACGGCACGGCACGTCCCGCAGCAGGGCGAAGCCGAGCCCGAGGACCGACTCCAGCACCCGCGCCTTGGTGACCGGATCGCCCAGGTAGTCCGCCCAGTTGGCCTCGGGGAGCCCGCCGTCCAGGTCGGCGGCGGCCCACAGCGTCTTGCCGGTCTCGTCGCGCCGGTCCCCGGAGCGGTCGCCCGCGTCGGGCCGGTTGGCCGTCAACCACCGCGCGGAGTACGCGGATCGGTGGCCGTCCGGCGACCAGTCGACCTCGACGCCGTCGGCGGTCCGCCGCACCGCTCCGAGTCCGAGATCGGCGGGCAGCTCGGTGATCTGGAACAGCTTCTGCCCGTTGCGTGGGTCCTGGCAGCGGGGGCAGGGGCAGTTGTCCCGCAGCCAGGTGAGCGGCAGATCTTCTACTGACAGCGACACCTTCATCACTCGCTTTCACAGTTGTATAGCCAACTTTAGCGGCACGGCGAAGATCTCAGCCGCGAATGAGCGAGGGGCGACGTGCCGATTGCCTGTCCGTGAACGAGGTGCGGATCGTTCATTAAAATGAACGAAAGGTTCACCAAGGGGCTGATGGTTCGGTATAGTGAACGCATGGTTCATTCAGTTGCGGTTCCCCGGGTGGGCACACCGCAGGTCAGCGCCTACCTCGACGACACCTACCTGGAGCAGGTCGATACGCGGGTGATCGCGGTCGGCGAGCGGGACGGGGCGCCCTGGGCGGCCGTCGAGCACTGCCTGTTCCATCCGCAGGGCGGGGGCCAGCCGGCGGACCGAGGGTGGCTGGACGATACGGAGATCGTGCCGGTCCGGGACCGCGAGTCAGGACTGATCGTGGCGATCGCGGTCGAGGGCGGCTCTCTTCCGCCGCTCACCGAGGGGCAGCAGGTGCACGCCAGGATCGACCTCCCGACCCGGACGGCTCACGCCGCGCTGCACACGGCCGGGCACCTGGTCGAAGCGGCCGGCCGGGCGCAGGGGTGGGAGATGGTCGCCAGCAACCACTTCCCCGGTCAGGCACGCGTCGAGTTCCAGGTGCCCGAGGCGGACGCGCGGCTGGCCGACCCGGAAGGGCGGGAGGAGGTGACCGCGGTGCTGCGCACGGCGGTGGCTGCTGCGATCGCCGATGACCTGCCCGTTTTCGCGCGGTACCTCGACGACGGTCGGCGCGTGGTGCACCTCGACGCGCTGCACTCGGCGCCGTGCGGGGGCACTCATGTGCGCAGCCTCGGGGACCTGACCGACGTGGTGCTGCCGACGCTGAGGGTCAAGAAGGGCCGTATCCGGGTGTCGTACACCGCCACGCACAGGAGCGGCTCATGACTCCCCCGCCGTCCGGCCGTCAGCCGGTGAGCAGTACCGCGGCCGCCGTCGGCGCGAAGATCCGGCTGCGTCGCCAGCAGCGCGGGATGAGTGCCGCCGAGATGGCGCGGCGGGCCGGGCTGAGCAAGGCCACGCTGTCGCAGTTGGAGGCCGGCAACGGCAATCCGACGATCGACACGCTGGACGCGATCGCGATCGCCCTGCGCATCCCGATCGCCGACCTGCTGGCGCGGGACGCCGACACCGGACCGGTCTTCCGGCCGGCAACGGACGTCGAACCCGGCGAAGTGTCAAGGGAGTTGCTCCGCAGGATCAGCAGCGGCAACAGCCTGGAGATCTGGCGGCTGCGCATTCCGGCCGAGACGGAACTGGCCGGCGTACCGCACGCCACCGGCACGATCGAGCACCTGCTCATCGCCACCGGGCACGTCACCGCGGGACCCGTCGACGCCCCGCAGGATCTCGGTCCCGGCGACATGCTCGCCTTCGCCGGGGACGCCCCGCACTTCTACCGCACGGGTGCCGAGGAAGTGGACATCACCGTCGTCTTCGCGTCCCCCATCAGCACCTGAGCCCTCCCTCAAGACTCAGTACCTGAGACGTCCCCGACCCCAGGAAGACTCCTCATGAGCACGGCCATAGCCACCACCCCCTCCAGCCTCGCCTTCA
Source organism: Streptomyces sp. NPDC088794 (assembly GCF_044750545.1). Taxonomy (NCBI): domain Bacteria; kingdom Bacillati; phylum Actinomycetota; class Actinomycetes; order Kitasatosporales; family Streptomycetaceae; genus Streptomyces; species Streptomyces sp. NPDC088794. Next base: position 152,641 of record NZ_JBIVKB010000001.1, read on the forward strand.
TCAGCGACAACATGGCCGGGGCGTCCCCGCAGATAGCCCGGGCCGTCGCCGACGCGGCCGCCGGGCAGGTTCTGCCGTACGGCAACGACCCCTTCACCGACAGCGCCCGCCGCAGGCTCGGTGAGATCTTCGAGCGGGACGTCAACGTCTTCCCGGTCTCCACCGGGTCCGCGGCCAACGGCCTGAGCCTGGCCGCCCTCACCCCGCCGTGGGGCAGCGTGCTCTCGCACCCCGGCAGCCACATCAACACGGACGAGTGCGGGGCTCCGGAGTTCTTCACCGCCGGCGCCAAGCTGGTCGGTGTGCCGGGTCCCGACAGCAAGATCGACCCCGAGGCGCTGCGGGTGGCCGTGCGCCGCCGGGCCGGTGACGTGCACAGTGTGCAGCCGTCCGTGGTGAGCATCAGCCAGGCCACCGAGAGCGGCAGCGTCTACACCCTGGAGGAGATCCGCCGCCTGTCCGTCATCGCCAAGGACGCGGGGCTGCGCGTCCACATGGACGGCGCGCGCTTCGCCAACGCCCTGGTCCATCTCGGCGCCACCCCGGCCGAGATGACCTGGAAGGCGGGCATCGACGTCCTGTCCTTCGGCGCCACCAAGAACGGCGCGATGACCGCCGACGCCATCGTCTCCTTCGACCCCGCGCTCGCGGCCGAACTGGCCTTCCGCGCCAAGCGCGCCGGTCAACTCACCTCCAAGATGCGCTTCCAGACGGCCCAGATCGACGCGTACCTCACCGACGACCTGTGGCTGCGCAACGCCCGCCAGGCCAACGAGATGGCGACGCGCCTCGGCGACGGCCTCAAGTCCATCGCCGGCGCGGGCCTGTTGGCCACGCCCCAGGCCAACATCCTCTTCTGCCGCCTGCCCCAGCAGGTCACCGAAGGACTTCTCGCCGAGGGCTACGCCTTCTACCACGACCGCTGGGAACCGGGCATAGTCCGCCTGGTCACCTCCTTCTCGCACAACGCCGACGACATCGACCAACTCCTCGACGCGGTACGGCGCCACACCCTCTGACGAACGGTCGCAGGGGAGAGAATGTCGGCCATGATCCTCCCGAAGATCAGAGACCCGCGCTTCGTGACGATCCGACGTGGTGGGACTCTCACCGACGCGGATCACCATCTCCTCGCCCTCTGGGCGGCGGACTGCGCGGAGCACGTCCTCGGTCTCTTCGAGGCTGTTCAGCCCGAGGACCCACGACCGCGCCAGGCGATCGAGCACGCTCGCGCCTGGGTGCGCGGCGAGGTCAAGATGATGCAGGCCCGCGCGGCCGGCGGCCATGCGATGGGGGCGGCTCGTGATCTGACGGGCGCGGCACGACATGCCGCGTACGCCGCCGGCCAGGCCGGAGCCGTCGCACACGTCGCCGCGCATGAACTCGGTGCGGCCGCCTACGCGATCAAGGCCGCGCGCGCCGCCGCACCCAAGGGCGAGGGCGAGGCCGCCGGGCGACGCGAGTGCCAGTGGCAGCGCGACCGGCTCCCGGAGGCGATTCGCGAGCTCGTACTCGACGACCAGCAACTGCGGAACGACATCTGCTGGTCGGTGTTCGACTGCTGAGCACGCGTCGGGCGCCAGGACATCAGACATGTCGGGCGCCAGACATCAGACATCAGGCGTCAGGCGTCAGGCGTCAGGCGTCAGCGAAGGGCGGTGACGGCCATGTCGCGGAGGACTTCCTCGGCGCGGTCCCATGACCAGCCGTTCTCGACCACGAGCGTGCGCCATCCCGTGGGGCCGAACCAGTACCAGAGGAGATCGCCGGTCTCCTCCGTCGAGTGGGGCGGCGAGGGCGTCAGGGTGTGCAGATGGCGCGCGGCGGTGTGCAGTGCCTCCCGGTACGCGGCCGTCGCGCGCTCCCACAACTCCTCGCCGTTCTCATGCACGGGCAGCGCCTTCCGGATCGCCTCGTGCACCGCGAACTGCCCCTCGTTGCCCCGTCGCGTGCCGTGGGCCAAGGCCGTCAGGACCGACTCCGGGGTCCGTAGTTCGAGCAGATCCTTCATGGCCTGCTCGTAGCCCGAGGCGAGCACGCCCTGGTCGACGATCAGGTTCAGAATGTCGCCCTTGCTGCCGACGCTCGCGAAGACGGTCTTCGAAGCGACTCCGGTCGCCGCGGCGATGTCGGCGACGGTGACCCGCCCGTATCCACGCTCGGCGAACAGTTCCGTGGCGTGTTCGAGGATCAGCGCGCGCGTCCGAGCGGCGCCCTGCTCGCGCAGCGGAGAGACGTAACGGCGCTTGGGAGGCATCACGCCATCCTACGGTGATGAATTCAATAGGCGTACTGTAACCTCAATTGCTATAGCTCGCTGCACCCAGGTCATCAGCACCCCCAGCACCCCCTCAGAACGCACCTCCCGCGAAAGGGATCACGCAATGGGCATGGACTCCACGGAACTGGCCCACGGGCTCTTCCGAATCCTCGAGACCGGCGATCCCGCACTGGCCGCCGAGGTGGTGCACGAGGACTTCCACAACCGGGAGGCGGCCGTCTCGCCCTCGCCCTGCTCACTCCCCGGCCCCGCGGGAGTGCTCGCCTCCAGCGTGTGGATGCGCTCGGCCTTCAGCGACCTGAGCTTTCCGGTCCTGGCTGTCGCCCACAACGACGAGCAGGTGTGGATACGACTGCGCATGCGCGGCCGTCACACAGGGCCCTTCGTCCGCTTCCGCGACGGCGCCCTCGACCAGGCGATACCTCCCACCGGACGGGACATCGACTTCGAGCAGATCCATGTGCTCGACCTCAAGGACGGCAAGGTCATCGGGCACGAGGCGGTGCGCGACGACGTGACCATGCTCGGACAGCTCGGCGTCTTCCCGCCCAGTCCTGCCGTCGGGCTGAGCATGCTCGCCTGGAAGGTGACGGGACGCTCGGCGCGTGCCGCCGCCGACGTCACGGCCAAAGCCGCGGAGGCGGCGGCCGGAGCGGTGGGGAAGGGCGCGGGCCGGACCCGCTGACGGGAGCTACGTACTGGATCCTCCGGGCACACTGGCGGGCATGCCTGTCTCTCTGCATCACATCGTCATCGACGCCCACGATCTGCCCGCCCTGGCCCGGTTCTGGTCCGAGGTTCTGGGCTGGCGGATCCTGTCCGAGCGGGAGCGGGAGGTCGTGATCGGGCCGGACGAGACCGCGCCCGTGGGCATCTGCTTCATGCCGGTGACGGACCGCAAGGTCGTCAAGAACCGGCTGCACCTCGACCTGACGTCCGCCGCGGAAGACCGTGAGACCGAGATCGAGCGCATCCTCGCACTCGGCGCCCGCCGGGCGGATGTCGGTCAGAGCGGCGACGAGTCGTGGACGGTACTGGCCGATCCGGAGGGGAACGAGTTCTGCGTGGTCCGCCCGAAGACGACCCTCATCGCCTAGGACCGACCTCGAACTCACAGGCCGACCAGGCGGGTTGGCTCAGCAGGGGGCGGAAGCGAGTGAAGAGGGCGAGGAGTTCGGCTCCCCACTGCTCGCGGAAGGCAGGATCGATGCGGGCGATGTCGAGTTCGTTGGCGGCGGACAACTCGGCGAAATCCCGGCGGAGTTGAAGCTCCGGAAGGTGACTGCGCCCGGTGAAACGGTCATGGAAAGGCCCGTCGGCCTCTACGAGCCTCGGGTAAGTGGCCTTCCGGTCGCACGCGGCGTAGCGGTACACGATCGCTTCCGCCTCGGCGCCGATCACCAGGGCGAGTTCGGCACGGCGGTCCACCGGCAGCAAGGCCGTGGGGAAGCCGTCGGTGCCGTAGAACGCGTGGCACAGGCCCGCGAGTTGGAGGTCGGGGCGGGCACCCCACTCGGCGAGTCGGCCCTGGACGCGCTGGAGGTGTGCGAGGAGGGTACCTCCCGGGTGGGGGATGTCCGCGGCACCCAACTCGCGCAGCAGGGCGACGGCTTGGTCGGCGGAGGCAGAAGTGGCGGAGGGGACAGCGGAGGCGGAGCCATCGCCAGAAACGGCGGAGGCGGAGGCGGAGCCATCGCCAGAAACGGCGGAGGCGGAGCCATCGTCGGAGGCAGTACCCATCCCTCTACGCCCTCACCGAAGTCGCCGCCCGCACCAGCGCCGCCGTCGCCATGGAGCACGACTGCTGAGGCCACGCGATCCACAACGTGGCGGGCGGGGCGTCCAGGACCGGGCGGTAGGCCACACCCGGGCGCGGATAGCGGAACGTCACGGATTCCGGCAACAGCGTGACCAGATCGCCCAGTTCGACGCGTGCGAGCAGTTGGGCGAGGTCGATGAAGCCGTGCTGTTCGACCGTCGAGTCGAGGAAGCGGCCGAGACCGGCGAGGTCGCCCGGCTCGACCCCGGGAAGGGCCAGGTCGGCCAGGGTGAGGCGGTCGCGGGCGGCGAGGGGGTGGGCGACGGGCAGGACCGCCGTTCGCGGTTCGACGAAGATCGGCTCCGCGTCGAGGCCGGTGCGGTCGAACGGGTCGTAGAGCAGGGCCGCGTCCGCCTCGCCCTGCCGCAGCAGACGGACCATCTCGCCCCAGCCGGAGAGGCGGACCGACACCGGGAGGGCGGCGGGGTCGGTGGCGAAGCGAGCCAGGACGGTCTCCAACAGACCCGCGTCGCCGTCGGCCTTGACGGCCAGGGCCAGCTTCGCGTCCGGGCTGGACGCACGTTGGGCGCGCCGCCCGGCAGCGTGCAACGCCTCCAGCGCGCTCCGGGCCTCCGTCAGGAGGACGCGGCCGGCCGGGGTCAGTGCGACGCTGTGCGTGGTGCGCTCCAGGAGGGTGACACCCAGGTCCGCTTCGAGCTTGCGGATCGCGCGGGACAGGGGCGGGGCCGAGATGCCCAGGCGCTCGGCGGCACGGGCGAAGTTGAGCTCTTCAGCGACGGCGACGAAGTAGCGCAAGGGCCGGGATTCCATAGCCGGAGACACCTCCGATCAGTATTACCTCCAGGGTAACAACCCGGATCCTTTCGATCCTTCCGTTCCGCGGGACCTGATCCGAAGATCGAAGCAGGGCACACGAAGTACGGCGCCGTGCAGTGCCGTGCAGTGCCGTGCAGCCCAGTGCACCAAGCACTCGGCGTACGAAGCATGCACCGCAGCACACGCAGCGCGCCTTCGCGTCTCCGCCCTCCCTGCCATCAAGTTTTCGGAGTCCGCTTTGATCGTCATCACCACTCCCACCGGCTCCATCGGCCGACAGCTCCTCGCCGGCATCGTCGACGGCGAGGAGGCGATCCGCGTGATCGCGCGTGATCCCTCTCAACTCCCCGAGCGCGTACGCGAACGCGCCGAGATCGTCACCGGTTCGCACACCGACCGCGATGTCGTCATGAAGGCCTTCGAAGGCGCCGACCGCGTCTTCTGGGTGGTACCCCCGGACCACCGTGCGGCCGACGTCGAGGCCCACTACCTGGACAGCACCCGCCCGGCCTGCGAGGCGATCGAGGCGCACGGGGTCAAGCAGGTGGTGGGGGTGTCCACCTTGGGCGTCGGCATCGAGAAGAACGCCGGACATCTGTCCGCCGCGCGGGCCACGGACGAACTGATCGCCGGCACGGGCGTCGCCTACCGGTCGCTGCGGCCGCCGACGTTCATGGAGAACCTGCTCCGCCAGGTCGAAGGGATCAGGGACCAGGGCACGTTCTTCATGCCGCATCCGGCGGACCGCGTGCTCGCGAACGTCGCCACCCGTGACATCGCCGCCAAGGCCGCCGAGCTGCTGCGCGACCACTCCTGGACCGGCTACGAGGGCGTCCCGGTGATCGGCCCCGACGCGCTCACCCTCGACGAGATGGCCGGGATCATGTCCGAAGTGCTGGCACGGCCCGTCCGCGTGCAGTCCATCCCCGTCGAGGCGCACCGCCAGAACATGCTCCGGCGCGGCGCGTCCGAGGATGCGGCGCAGTGTCTGGCAGACATGGCCACGGCCCAGAACAACGGTGCCTACGACGAGGAACAGCGCACCGCGCGCCCCGGCCCCACCGGTTTCCGCCAGTGGTGCGAGGAGGTGCTCAAGCCGGCCGTCCTGGGCTGATCCCCAATGGTCACGCCGACATCTTGACTCCTTCACAGCCCTGCGGCTAGTTTCCCTGAAACGATTCAAAACGCGATTCACGCAGCGTTTCACCCAGGGTTTCTTCTCGAAGGACTGAATGGACATGGCACCCCAGCCCGAAGCCGCCCACCCCGCAACCACCCATCCCCAGGCCGCCGCCCTGCTCGCGCGCTCCCATCGCCTCGGCGCCGACCCCCGCAACACCAACTACGCCGGCGGCAACACCTCGGCGAAGGGCGTCGACATCGACCCCGCGACCGGCGGGGACGTCGAGTTGATGTGGGTGAAGGGGTCCGGCGGTGACCTCGGGACGCTCACCGGGGCCGGGCTCGCCGCGTTGCGGATCGACCGGCTGCGCGGGCTGAGGGACGTGTATCCCGGTGTGGAGCGCGAGGACGAGATGGTCGCCGCGTTCGACTACTGCCTGCACGGGAAGGGCGGGGCGGCGCCGTCCATCGACACCGCGATGCACGGGCTGGTCGAGGCCGCGCACGTCGATCATCTGCACCCCGACTCCGGGATCGCGCTGGCGTGCGCGGCGGACGGCGAGAAGCTGACCGCCGAGTGCTTCGGCGACACCGTGGTGTGGGTGCCGTGGCGACGGCCCGGCTTCCAACTGGGCCTGGACATCGCCGCGGTGAAGGAGGCCAACTCACAGGCCATCGGCTGCGTACTGGGCGGGCACGGCATCACGGCGTGGGGCGACACGTCCGAGGAGTGCGAGCGCAACTCGCTGCACATCATCCGCACCGCCGAGGCCTTCCTCGCGGAGAAGGGGCGGTCCGAGCCCTTCGGTCCCGTCATCGAGGGGTACGACGGCCTCCCGGAGGCCGACCGGAGGGCGCGGGCCGCCGCGCTCGCACCCCACGTGCGCGCCCTCGCTTCTCAAGACAGACCACAGGTCGGTCACTTCACCGACGCGGACGTGGTGCTGGACTTCGTCTCCCGGGCCGAGCACCCGAGGCTCGCCGCCCTGGGCACCTCCTGCCCGGACCACTTCCTGCGCACCAAGGTCCGCCCGCTCGTCCTCGACCTGCCGCCGTCCGCCCCGCTGGAGGAGGCGATCGCCCGGCTGACGGAACTGCACGCCGAGTACCGCGAGGAGTACGCCGCCTACTACGCACGGCACGCCCTGCCCGACTCCCCCGCGATGCGCGGCGCCGATCCGGCGATCGTGCTGGTCCCGGGCGTCGGCATGTTCTCCTTCGGCAAGGACAAGCAGACGGCGCGGGTGGCAGGCGAGTTCTACGTCAACGCCATCAATGTCATGCGGGGCGCCGAGGCGGTCTCGACGTACGCGCCGATCGAGGAGTCGGAGAAGTTCCGTATCGAGTACTGGGCGTTGGAGGAGGCCAAGCTCCAACGGATGCCGAAGCCCAAGCCGTTGGCGACCCGGGTGGCGCTGGTGACCGGTGCGGGGAGCGGGATCGGCAAGGCCATCGCGCGGCGGCTGGCGGCCGAGGGCGCGTGTGTCGTGGTCGCCGATCTCGACGCGGACAACGGCCTCGCCGTGGCCGAGGAGTTGGGCGGGGCCGACAAGGCCGTCGCGGTGACGGTGGACGTGACGTCGGAGGAACAGATCACCGAGGCGTTCCGGGCTGCCGTGCTCGCGTTCGGCGGGGTCGACCTGGTGGTCAACAACGCCGGTATCTCCATCTCCAAGCCCCTGCTGGAGACTTCGGCCAGGGACTGGGACCTTCAGCACGACATCATGGCCCGCGGCTCCTTCCTCGTCTCGCGCGAGGCCGCGCGGGTGATGGTCGCGCAGGGGCTGGGCGGTGACATCGTCTACATCGCCTCGAAGAACGCCGTCTTCGCCGGCCCGAACAACATCGCCTACTCCGCGACCAAGGCCGACCAGGCCCACCAAGTACGGCTCCTGGCGGCCGAGTTGGGCGAGCACGGCATCCGCGTCAACGGGGTCAACCCGGACGGTGTCGTGCGCGGTTCCGGCATCTTCGCGGGCGGCTGGGGCGCGCAGCGGGCGGCCGTGTACGGCGTACCCGAGGAGAAGCTGGGCGAGTTCTACGCGCAGCGGACGATCCTCAAGCGCGAGGTGCTGCCGGAGCATGTGGCGAACGCCGTGTTCGCGCTGACCGGTGGGGAGTTGACGCACACCACCGGCCTTCATGTCCCGGTCGACGCCGGTGTCGCGGCCGCCTTCCTTCGGTGACAGAGATGGCACAGGCAACTGCGGTGACGGCCCCGCACGCGTACGCCGCGGTCGACCTCGGCGCGTCCAGCGGGCGCGTCATGGTCGGCCGCGTCGGGCCCGACAGCCTGGAGCTGACCGAGGCCCACCGCTTCCCCAACCGGCCCGTGCGCGTACCCGAGGGGCTGCGCTGGGACATCCTCGGGCTGTACGCGGGCGTACTGGACGGGCTCAGGGCCGCGGGTGCCCAGTGCGGTGGCCGCCTCGATTCCGTCGGCATCGACAGCTGGGCCGTGGACCACGGCCTGCTGGACGCCGACGGCGCGCTGCTCGGCAACCCCGTCCACTACCGGGACCCCCGCACCGAGGGCATCGCGGAGAAGGTGTGGGCGACCCTGCCGGCAGAGGAGCTGTACGCGGCGACAGGACTCCAGTACGCGCCTTTCAACACCCTCTACCAACTGGTGGCCGCCCGCAGCACGGACCAACTAGCCCACGCTCGCCGCCTGTTGCTCGTCCCCGACCTGCTCTCCTACTGGCTCACCGGCGAACAGGGCACCGAGCTCACCAACGCCTCGACCACCCAGCTCATCGATCCCCGCACCCGCGACTGGTCCCACGAGGTCGCCTCCCGACTGGGCATCGACCTCGGCCTGTTCGCGCCCCTGCGACAGCCCGGTGACCCGGCCGGAGTGCTGCGCGCCGAGGTCCTGGAGGAGACCGGCCTCAAGGGTCCGGTGCCGGTGACGGCGGTCGGGTCGCACGACACGGCGAGTGCCGTGGCCGCCGTACCCGCCGAGGGCGAGCGCTTCGCGTACATCTCCACCGGCACCTGGTCGCTGGCCGGACTCGAGCTGCCGGCGCCGGTGTTGACCGAGGAGAGCCGGGCCGCCAACTTCACCAACGAGCTGGGGCTGGACGGCACGGTCCGCTATCTGCGCAACATCATGGGTCTGTGGCTGCTCCAGGAGTGCGTACGGGCTTGGGGCGAGCCGGAGTTGGGGGCGTTGCTGCTGAGCGCGGCCGAGGTGCCGGCGCTGCGGTCGGTCGTGGACGCGGGCGACGAGACCTTCCTGGCGCCGGGCCGGATGCCGGAGCGGATCGCCGAGGCGTGCCGTGCCTCGGGGCAGCCGGTGCCCGCCTCGCCCGCGGAGATCACGCGCTGCATTCTCGACTCGCTCGCCCTGGCCCACCGCAGGGCCGTGGAGGACGCCCAGCGGCTGGCCGACCACCCGGTCGACTTCGTACACATCGTCGGCGGCGGCACCCGCAACGCGCTGCTGTGCCAGCTCACCGCCGACGCCTGCGGGCTGCCGGTGGTGGCGGGCCCGACGGAGGCGGCGGCTCTCGGGAACGTGCTCGTGCAGGCCAGGGCGCACGGGCTGGTCGGCGACCTTCCGGCCATGCGACGCCTGCTCACCCGTACCCAACCGCTCACCCGCTACGAGCCGCGGGGCGACACCGCACGATGGCACGAGGCACAGGTCAGGCTCACCGGAAGGTGACGGGCCGGAAGAAGACGGGGACTCCCCCAGACTGCATCGCCGCATTACGCTGCACTCATCCGATGATCGATCGCTAGGAGCCGCGATGCGTGTCGCCCTGTTCCTGACCTGTGTCAACGACACGCTCTATCCCGACACCGGGCGTGCCGTGGTGAAACTGCTGACCAGGCTGGGCGTCGAGGTCGACTTCCCGATGACCCAGACCTGCTGCGGACAGGCCCACTACAACACCGGCTACCGCCACGAGGCAGAACCGCTGGCCCGGCATTTCTCCGATGTATTCGGCGACTACGAGGCGATCGTGACGCCGTCCGGGTCGTGCGGGGCGATGGTGCGCGAGCTGTACCCGCGGATGGGCGAGCGGGCCCGCGCCGAGGGGCGGGGCGACAGCCTTGCGGTGACGTTGGCGCCGGTGGTGCCCAAGACGTACGAACTAACGGAGTTCCTCGTGGACGTGCTGGGGGTGACGGATGTGGGCGCGTACTACCCGCACACCGTCACCTACCACCCGACCTGCCACGGCCTGCGCAGCCTGGGCCTGGGCGACCGTCCGCGCAGACTCCTCCAGTCCGTCAAGGGACTCGAGCTGGTCGAACTGCCGGGCGCCGACGAGTGCTGCGGCTTCGGCGGGACCTTCGCGCTGAAGAACGCGGATGTGTCGGCGGCGATGGGCGCGGACAAGGTCCGCAACGCCGCATCGACCGGGGCGGAAGTACTGTGCGCGGCCGACAACTCCTGCCTGATGCACATCGGCGGCACCATGACCCGCCTCGGCACCGGGATGCGGCCGGTCCACATCGCCGAGATCCTGGCGAGCACGGAAGAGGAGCCGACGGCATGAGCGGGACTTTTGTTGGCATGCCGGCCTTCCCGGTCGCCGCGCACGAGGCCGTCAACAACCAGACCCTGCGCGGCAATCTGCGCCACGCCACCCACACCATCCGCGCCAAACGAGCCAAGGCCGTGGCGGAGGTGTCCGACTGGGCGGCGCTGCGCGAGGCGGGCAAACAGCTCAAGGACCACACCCTCCTCCATCTCGACCGCTATCTGGTGCAGGTGGAGGAGGCCGTCACCGCGGCCGGCGGCACCGTCCACTGGGCAGCCGACGCCGACGAGGCCAACCGGATCGTGGTCCAACTGGTCAAGGAGACCGGCGAGTCGGAGGTCGTCAAGGTCAAGTCGATGGCCACCCAGGAGATCGGCCTCAACGAAGCCCTGGAAGCCGAGGGAATCCGGGCCTATGAGACCGATCTCGCCGAGCTGATCGTGCAGTTGGGCCACGACCGGCCCTCCCACATCCTGGTCCCCGCCATCCACCGCAACCGCGGCGAGATCCGCGACATCTTCACCCGCGAGATGAGCGAATGGGGCCGCCCGGCCCCCGACGGACTCACCGACACACCCGCCGAACTCGCCGAAGCCGCCCGCCTGCACCTGCGGGAGAAGTTCCTGCGGGCCAAGGTCGGTGTCTCCGGCGCCAACTTCATGATCGCCGAGACCGGGACACTCGTCGTCGTGGAGTCCGAGGGCAACGGCCGCATGTGCCTGACCCTGCCCGAGACGCTGATCTCGGTCGTCGGCATCGAGAAGATCCTGCCGACCTGGCAGGACCTGGAGGTGTTCGTACAGACCCTCCCGCGCTCCTCGACCGCCGAGCGCATGAACCCCTACACGTCGATGTGGACCGGCACGACAGATGAGGACGGGCCGCAGACCTTCCACCTGGTCCTGCTCGACAACGGCCGCACCGACACCCTCGCCGACGAGGTCGGCCGCCAGGCCCTGCGCTGCATCCGCTGCTCCGCCTGCCTCAACGTCTGCCCCGTCTACGAACGGGCCGGCGGCCACGCCTACGGCTCCGTCTACCCGGGCCCCATCGGCGCCATCCTCAGCCCCCAACTACGGGGCACGGCAAGCGACATCGACGCCTCCCTCCCCTACGCCTCCTCCCTGTGCGGCGCCTGCTACGAGGTCTGCCCGGTCGCCATCGACATCCCTGAAGTACTGGTGCACCTGCGCGAACGCATCGTGGAAGGCGGGGAAGTAGTCCGCGAGGGCAACAAGGTGGTCCTCAAACCCGCCAAGGGACACGCCGCCGAACGCACCGCCATGCGCGCCGCCCGCTGGGCCTTCGCCCGCCCCGGCGCACTACGCACCGGGCAGCGGCTCGCCTCCCGCACCCGCCGCTTCCACCCCCGCACCCTCCCCGGGCCAGGCAAGGCCTGGAGCAGCAGCCGGGATCTGCCGACCCTGCCTCCCGAACCCTTCCGCGACTGGTGGCAGCGCACGAACGGCGGAAAGGACGGCGCCAAGTGAGCAGCAGGGAACGGATCCTGGGCCGGGTACGACGCGCACTGACCGACGTACCACCCGACAACACCCCCTACGAACAGGCAGTCCAGCGCGACTACCTGCACCAGCACGGCAACCTGAGCGTCGCGGCGACGGTAGACCTACTGGCCGAGAACCTCGCCGACTACCGGGCGATCGTCCACCGCACCGACACTGATGACCTGCCGTACCTGATCATGCGGCTGCTCGCCGAGCGCGGGCCCCAGTACGTTCTCGTACCGCCAGGGCTGCCGCCCGAGTGGATGTCGGCCGCCGATCCGACCCGCGTCCACGACCGCGCCGTGAGCACCCCGCACGAGCTGGACAAGGTCGAGAGTGTGGTCACGGGCTGCGCCATCGCGATCGCCGAGACCGGCACCATCGTCCTCGACGGCTCCCCCGACCAGGGCCGCCGCCGCATCACCCTCATCCCCGACCACCACATCTGCGTCGTACGGGTCCCGGACCAGGTTGTCTCCTCGGTACCCCAGGCTCTCGAACGCCTCGACCCGACCCGCCCGTTGACGTGGATCTCCGGTCCGTCGGCGACCAGTGACATCGAGCTGGACCGGGTTGAGGGGGTGCACGGTCCGCGCACCCTGGAGGTGGTGCTGGTGAGCGGTCCGCCGGGTGCTGGGGACGACGCCTAGGGGCCCGTTCACCAGCGGCTTCATCCATCCGCCCGGCCCCGGGCCTGCCGGGGCGCGGGTGGGAAGCCGCGCGGCTAGCGTGAGGGCATGATCCGGTTCGAACAGGTCACCAAGCGGTATCCGGACGGTACGACGGCGGTGGACGGCCTGAGTTTCGAGGTGTCCGACGGTGAGCTCGTCACGCTCGTGGGCCCGTCCGGCTGCGGCAAGACGACGACCATGATGATGGTCAACCGGCTCATCGAACCGACCTCGGGCCGGATCCTCGTGGACGGCGAGGACATCGCGGCCGTCGATCCGGTGCGGCTGCGGCGGCGCATCGGGTACGTCATCCAGCAGGTGGGGCTCTTTCCGCACCGGACGATCCTCGACAACACGGCGACCGTGCCGGCGCTGATCGGCTGGAAGCGGGCGAAGGCCCGGGCGCGGGCGGCCGAGTTGCTCGATCTGGTGGGCCTGGATCCGAAGCTGTACGGGCCGCGCTATCCCGACCAGCTCTCCGGCGGCCAGCGCCAGCGGGTCGGCGTGGCGCGGGCGCTGGCCGCCGATCCGCCGGTGCTGCTGATGGACGAGCCGTTCGGGGCCGTCGACCCGGTGGTGCGGGAGCAGTTGCAGGACGAGTTCCTGCGGATGCAGGCCGCGGTGCGCAAGACGGTGCTGCTGGTCACGCACGACATCGAGGAGGCGGTGCGGCTCGGCGACCGTATCGCCGTGTACGGGCAGGGGCGCATCGAGCAGTTCGACACCCCGGGGGCGGTGCTGGGCACGCCGGCGACGCCGTATGTCGCCGAGTTCGTGGGCGCCGACCGCGGGCTGAAGCGGCTGTCGGTGACCGCGATCGAGGCCGAGGACCTGGAGCAGCCGCCGGTGGCCCGCGTCGACGAGCCGGCCGGGCGGGCGGCGGCGCGGCTGCGGGCGGACGGGGCGCGCTGGGCGGTCGTCCTCGACACGCACGGCGATCTGCACGGCTGGGTCGGTATCGAGGACCTCGACTCGGACGGTACGGTCGGCGACCGCGCACGGCGCATGAACGCCTGGGTCCCGGTCGGCGCGCCTCTGAAGCAGGCGTTCGGCGTGATGCTCCAGCACGACGCCGGCTGGGTCGCCGTGCTGGACGAGGCCCGCTTCCTGGGCGTGCTGACCCCGGCGAAGCTGCACGAGGCGCTGCGCCGGTCGGTGGACGCGGACGCGCTGGGCGTGCCGCGGGATCAGGTGTCGTTCGACTCGGTGGCGGACGCCTGACGCCTGCGGGACCGGTTGCCCCGCGTCTCGGGGCGGTTCAGCATGCCGAAGGCCCACCGTTCGTTGAACCCGGCGAGGAACCCGATCGCGCACCAGAAGCCCCAGAACGCCGTGCCCTTCGACGCGGCCTCGCTGCCGGTGGCGCAGATCTCGGCGGTGGTGGCCGGCATGTCGATCACCGTGACCCAGCCGGTGCTGAGCAGGAAGTACACGGCGAGCGCCAGGATCCAGCCGACCATGACGCGGTAGACGCCCTCGTGGCGCAGGCTGCGCGACACCTGGGCCGGGGCGATCGCCAGTTTGTGCGTGAACTTGCCCCGCCGCAGCGGTTCCTCGCTGCACCGCACCCGCAGCAGCACGCTGAGTACGGCGCCCAGCGAGCCGACCCCGCCGCACACGAACGCGCCGAGCAGGCTCCAGCGGTCGTTGCAGTTCAGCGACACGTCGATCAGGCCCAGCACCTTCACCCCGGCCAGCAGCGGCACGCACAGCAGCAGGAAGCTGCACACGCCGCCGATGGTGAGACCGATGTTGAGCCCCCGGACGACCGCGACCGCCTCGTCCTGGCACAGCCGCGCCCACACGCCGTCGATCTCCCGGTCCAGGTAGTCGCCCAAGTCCTCGTCGCCCGGCGCGTCATAGAGTCGCGGGTCGTTGAGAACGGTCCGCACCAACCGGTCCAGCGTGATCTTCAACGCCTCCCTGGTGCGCTCCTCGAAGGCCCGCTGGGCCGCTCCGTAGAGGTACTCCAGCTCCAGCTGCCGCTTCGGGTACACCTTGCGGAACTGGGCCATGTCCTGGGCGAGTTCGGGCTCCACGCCGACCAGCAGCTCCTGCGGGTGCCGTTCGGTCGGTGCCCCCTCGATCACTGCGCACGCTCTTTCCCACCGAGTCCGGTGGATTCCCCCGTTGTCCGTCATACAGGACATGTACCGCCACGGGCGGGTGCTCGGAACGCCCGTACCGCACCAATACGGTCACGGCATCGTCACCGCATCGCGGGCCGGGAGAAGGCAGGTTGACGATCCGGCAGGTTCTCAGTCCAGCAGACCCTTGTCCTTGAGATAGGTCCGTGCCACGTCCTCGGCCAACCGCCGCCAGCTGTCGACCTGTTGGTTCATGGCGGCGAGGTCGGCCGTCGTGAGGACGTCGTTCAGTTTGCCCAGCGCCTTGGTGACTCCTTCGCCGCCCGCCCGGGAGCGGTTGACGACCGGGACGACGTAGTCGGCGTTCTGGAGGTGCTTGTCGTCGGCGAGGAGGACGAGGCCGAACTCGGAGAGGGTGGCGTCGGTCGTCGTGGTGAGGACCATCTGGTCCTGGCCGCTCTGCACGGCCCGCTTGGCCTGGGTGGTGCCGACGCCCTTGGGGTCGACGGCGGTGATGTCGATGCCGTAGGTCTTCTTCAACCCCGGTTCGCAGTATGGCCGTTGGACGCACTCGTCGCCCGCCGCGAGCCGCACCTTCAACCCGGACGCGCCCAGGTCGCTCAGGGTCTTCAGGTCATGCTGCTTGGCGTAGGAGGCGCTCACGGCGAAGGCGTTCTGGTCGACCGCCCGGCCGGGGGCGAGGACGGTGAGGCCTCGGGGTGTGGCCAGTCGGCGCAGGGCCTTCATCGTGGCGTCGAGGTCGGGCGAGCCGACCGGCGGCGCGTCGGCTCCGTTGGTCTTGGCGTTGAGCCAGTCGGCGAAGGTGGCCGCGTACTCGGGGACGACGTCGATCTGCCCTGATTCCAGGGCGGGTTCGTACAGTTCCCGGTTGGCGACGGTCAGCAGGGACGTCTTGTATCCGGCCTGCTTGAGGAGCAGGGAGTACATCTGGGCGAGCAGGTCGCTCTCGGTGAATCCGGCCGAGCCGATGGTGAGATGGTGGCTGTCGCCGGGCGGCTCGGTGACCGCGTTCTGGTTCTCCAGGGACGGGCCGGTGGAGCAGCCCGCCAGCAGCAGTACGGCCGCCAGGGCCAAGGCCCGCCTCACCGCTCGCCCCTGGCCCAGCGCGGCGACAGTCTCTCCACCGTCTCGAAGATCCCCTCGACGACCAGCGCGAACACGGCGACCAGCACGGCGCCGGCCACCACCTGTGCCGTACTGGCCAGGTTGAACCCGGCCGTGATGATCCGCCCCAGCCCTCCCCCGCCGGCCAGCGCGGCGATCGTCGCGGTCGCGACCAGCTGGACGGCGGCGATCCGCACACCGTTCATGAGCATCGGGAGCGAGAGGGGCAGTTCGACGCGGAACAGCATCTGCCGGCCTGTCATCCCCATGCCGCGCGCGGCCTGGACGATGCTGCGGTCGACCTCGCGCATGCCGACGTAGGCGTTGGTGAGCAGGGGCGGTACGGCGAACAGCACCAGGGCGACGACCGTGGGGCCCTCGCCCCACTTCCCGATGGGGGTCAGCAGGAGGAGGACGAGGACGGCGAAGGTCGGGACGGCGCGGCCGATGTTGGAGATGTTCACCGCGAGCGCTCCGCCCTTGCCGAGATGGCCCAGGACGAGCGCGATCGGCAGGGCGATCAGGCAGCTGATGACCAGGCAGACGACGGTGAGGACGAGGTGCTGGGCGAGCCGGTGCCAGATGCCGTCGTCGCCCGACCAGTGGGCGGAGTCGGTGAGCCAGTCCCAGGCGTCGGTCAGTGTCTTCATCCGCGGGCCGCCCTGGTCCAGGGGGTGAGCAGGCGTTGCACACCGAGCAGGAGCAGATCGGCCACGATCGCGATGACCACGCACAGCACGGAGGCGGTGAGCACCTGCGCCTTGAAGTAGGTGTTCATCCCGGCGTAGATGAGGTTGCCGAGTCCGCCGAAACCGACGATCGCGCCGACCGTGACCAGGGAGACCGCCGAGACCGTGGCGATGCGCAGTCCGGCCATCGCGGCGGGCAGGGCGAGGGGCAGTTCGACGGTGAGCAGGAGGCGGATCGGGCCGTAGCCCATGCCGCGCGCGGCCTGTCTCGTCTCCGCCGGGACCGCGCGCAGGCCCGCCAGGATGTTCCGTACGAGCAGGGTCAGCGAGTAGAGCACGAGTCCGGCGACGACGAGGCTCTTCGACAGGCCGTAGACGGGCAGGAGCAGCGAGAACATCGCCAGGGACGGGATCGTGTAAAGGATCGTCGTCAGAGCGAGGACCGGACCGGCCGCCCAGCCCCAGCGGCGCGCCACGACGGCCAGCGGGAGGGCGAGCGCGAGCCCGATGAGCACCGAGATCGCGGTCAGTTGGAGATGCTGGAGGACGGCGTCGAAGAGGATGTGGCGGCGGGTGCTCAGATACTCACCGCAGATCCACTCGTTGCGCGCGAGGCAGTCGTCCGGGGGCGCGGTCACGGGTCCATTGGATCCGGCGGGGCGGGTGTCGGCGCGTTGTGGTGACCCGTACGGGCGGCGGTCAGGGGTTCCAGTAGGTCGAGAGCGAGGCGACGAAGGCGGCCGCGGAGGTGAGGACGACGAGTTGCGCGCCGGCGGTGATCCAGAGGCGGCAGGCGATCGCCAGGCCGACGGTCACGGCCTCGACCCGGCAGAGGAACACCACGCAGTCGTGCTGGTAGGAGAAGGCCGTGGCGTCCATCATCCCGGGGTAGGGCATCCAGTCCTCGGTGAAGATGCCCTCGGTCCCCAGCAGGAGGATCCCCGCGACGAGGAGGACGTCGAGGGAGATCAGCAGTGCGCAGGTGATGCCGTCGGCCCGGCGGTGTTCGGGCGAGCGGCGCAGGAGGCGCCGCGTGAACCGGGTGGCGGCGGTGTCGTGGGCGGTCATCGGGTGCCTCCGTCGCCGGTCGCGGTGTGCCAGGGGCTGACGCCGAGCTTGCCCGTGGTCCCGAGGTCGAGGCCGCCGTCCGGTGCCACGAGGAGCGGGAGCGCGCCGGGATGCGCCTCGACCGTCAGGTACGGCACGTCAGTCGCGCCGTCGAAGCCGGTGGTCGTGTTGCGCCACAGCAGACCGGCGGAAGCGGTTTCTCCGGGCGCCAGGGTCACGGCTTTCGGCGGTTCGTCGAACGTGGCCACCGTGGCGATGCCGCCGCTGCCGTGGATGACGGAGATGCCGGGGATCGTCTGCTGATCCTGGTCGAGGAGCCGGAGGCCGGGGTAGCCCTCGACGCGGTAGGTGCGGGTGCCGCAGTTCTCCAGTTTGAGGTCCATGGCCCGCAGGCCGAGGGCCGCCTCCACCGGGCCCGCGGTGACACGGACGCCGTCCCGCGGACAGGTCGGCTCCGGCTTCTGCGCCGCGGCGGCGGGCGCGTCGTACACCACGTCCGTCACCGTCCAGATGACCGCGCCGACGACCAGTCCCACCGCCGTCGTCAACATCGCGTCGAGCACGCTTCTCCGCATCCGCAGAGTCGATCAAGACGGAGTCAGGAAGGCTGTGACGGAAGCCATACCTCCGGTCACAGACCTGTCACAGCCTCCCCGACGACCGCAGGACCACCCGAGGGGTGTCGCTGAGTACACCCCGCGATACGGGTTCTGCGCCCCATGTGCTCCGACCTCGCTCTCCGTAGGTTCTTCACCAGGGCACAGGGCGTGCCGGACGGGGAGTGATGACGATGTTTCGTACGGGATCGCGGCGCGGTCACGACAAGGGACCCGCCGCCGAGGCACTGCGGCTGGTGAAGGTGAGCAAGACGTACGGCAGCGACGAGGGTGCCGTGGCCGCGCTCGACGGTGTCACGCTCGGGCTGGCCCGGGGCACCTTCACCGCGGTGATGGGGCCGTCGGGCTCGGGCAAGTCGACGCTGTTGCAGTGCGCGGCCGGCCTGGACCGGCCGGACAGCGGGATCGTGCAGGTGGACGGTACGGAGCTGACGGGCGGCGGCGAGGCCGAGCTGACGAAGTTCCGGCGCGGGCGGATCGGGTTCGTGTTCCAGCAGTACAACCTGCTGGAGACGCTGACGGTGGCGCAGAACACGGTGCTGCCGCTCAAGCTGGCCGGTCGGCGCGTCGACCGGCGGCGGGCCAGGGAGGTTCTCGAACAGGTCGGTCTCGGCGACCGGCTCGGCCACCGTCCCGCTCAGCTCTCCGGCGGTCAGCGCCAACGGGTCGCGATCGCAAGGGCGTTGGTGACCGAGCCGCGGGTGATCTTCGCGGACGAGCCGACCGGCGCACTGGACACCCGCAGCGCGCGGGACGTGCTGCGGCTGCTGCGGGAGGCGGTCCAGGTGCACGGCCGGACCGTGGTAATGGTGACGCACGACCCGGTCGCCGCCTCCTACGCCGACTCCGTGCTGTTCCTCGCGGACGGCCGGCTGGTCGGACGGCTCGACGCACCGACCGCGGACGCGGTGGCCGAGCGCCTCGCGCACTTGGGCGACGACGTGACGGTGGGGGTGTGAGCGATGTTCGTACTGGCCATGCGGTCGATACGGCAGCGTCCCGGGCGGTTCCTCGCCACGTTGCTGTCGGCGTTCCTGGGCGCGACCATCATCATGACGTTCAACTCCCTGCACGACACGGCCGCGGGGACCGGTGTCGACTCGGTGAGCCGGGACACGCTGACCACCACCGCGAGCGTCGTCGGCGGTTACGGCACGCTGCTGGTGTTCTTCGCGGTCGCCTCCACGCTCACGGTCAACGTGCGCCAGCGGGCTGCCGAGTTGGAGCTGTTGCGCAGTTCGGGGGCGACTCCGGCACAACTGAAGCGGATGATCGTGGGTGAGGCGGCGGTCGTGGCCCTGGTGGGCGCGGTGCTGGCGATCGGTCCTGCGATGCTCGGCGGGCGATGGCTGCTGGACATGTTCCAGGACAGCGGTCAGGTCTCCGGGTCGGTCGAGTACTCCTTCGGCACGGTCGCGCTGATGTCGGGCGTCGACATCACGCTGCTCGCGGCGGCGGGGGCCGCGTTCCTGGCCGTACGGCGGGCCACGCGGCGGAGTGAACCGCGGGGGCGGGCACGGACGTTCCTCGCCTGGGCGGCACTGGCCGTCGGTGCCGTGTCGGTGATGTCGACGTTCGCGTTCTCGGCGACGGACC
Source organism: Streptomyces sp. NPDC088794 (assembly GCF_044750545.1). NCBI lineage: Bacteria > Bacillati > Actinomycetota > Actinomycetes > Kitasatosporales > Streptomycetaceae > Streptomyces > Streptomyces sp. NPDC088794. The sequence goes on from NZ_JBIVKB010000001.1 coordinate 172,494, forward strand.
CGGCGCTCATGGCGGCACCGGCCTACGGGGCGATCCTGCTGTCGGTGGGGTTCGCGCTGCTGTCGCCGCGGCTGCTGAAGGCGGTGCTCGACCGGCTGCCGCTGTCCGGTGCGGCCGGCTGGCTCGCCGTGCGGAACCTGCGGGAGCGGACCGGTCAACTGGCCGGGATCCTCATGTCGTTGGTGCTGTTCACGGCGGTGGCCTCGGCGACCCTGACGATGCAGGCGGTGGAGAGCGACGCGGTGGCCGCCTCGGGGCTGAAGAAGTCCGTCGAGGACAAGAACCTGGAGACGCTCAACCTCACGGTCGTCGGCATCATCGTGGTCTTCGTCTGCGTGATGCTGGTCAACTCCCTCTACGCGGCGACGACTTACCGCAGCCGGGAGTTCGGGCAGCAGCGCCTGGCGGGCGCGACTCCCCGGCAGGTGCTGGCGGTTGTGGGTGCCGAGGGGCTGCTGCTGACCGTCGTCGGTGTCGTCTTCGGCACGGTGGCCGCGCTGGCGGGGGTCGTCCCGTTCACGGTCGTCCGGTCCGATGCGGTGCTTCCCGACCAGTGGCTCGGCATCTGGCTCGCGGTCGTCGCGGTCGCGACGGCGGTGACGCTGGGGACGGGCCTGACGACGGCACGGCGCGTGCTGCGCGCCCCGGCGGTGGGGGCGGTGGCGGTCGCCGCGTGACGGGTGTCCGTACCGGGGGCCGACGGCTTCGGCGGTCCCCGGAACCGGTTCCGCGACCTCGGCAAGGGGCGGCTGCTTCGGCGGCCGCCCCTTCGTCTGTGCCCGGCCGGCACTCGGCTGCCGCGCCCCCGGCCCTGCTACTTCACGCCGGCCGCGTCAAGCAGCGCTGCCGCGGTCGCGATGCTCAGCCCGTCCAGCGTCTCGATCCGGGCGCCGGCGCGGGCGCTCGCGCCGTCGTAGACGAGCATCAGCTGCCGGGCCAGGAACTCCGGGTCCGATGCGCCACCGCGCTCCGCCTCGGCGCGGAACCCGTCCTGAAGCTGCTGCTTGGCGATGCCGGCGACCTTGCTCGCCGGATGCTCGGGGTCCTTCAGTTCGACCAGCGCGGCCAGGAAGGGACAGCCCTGGTAGTCGGGGCCGGTCGAAAGCCACTCGGACCGCTCGAAGACGTGCAGGATGCGCTCCCGCGGAGTGACAACCTGCTCCAGCCCCTCGGCGAGCTGGGCCGCGACCTCGGGAGCGCGCCGCTCCAGGCTCGCGGCGAGGACCTCGTCCTTGCCGGCGAAGAGCTGGTACATCGACCGCTTCGAGACGCCGGCCTCCCGGCACAGTGCATCGACACCGATCGAGACGCCGTCGCGGTAGAAGAGCTCGGCCGCCGCGTCGAGCAGCCGGTCCTTCGTCGACGCCTTGTCTGTCGTGGTCATACACCGAGGTTACCTCCGCGAGGGCCGGTATGGAAACCGATCGGTATCCGGCTGGGGCGGTCCCGGGGACCCGTGACAGACTGGGTGAACAAGCGCTTAGATAGTGACTCCGCGCCGCGCCGACCTGGAGGCCCCGTTGCTGTTCACATCCGTCGACGACGTCTCCGCGCGTCTGGCCGAGACCGGCTATCTCGCCTCGCCCGCGGTGGCCACGACCGTCTTCCTGGCCGACCGGCTCGGCAAGCCGCTGCTGGTGGAGGGACCCGCCGGAGTCGGCAAGACCGAGCTCGCCAAGGCCGTGGCCGAGGTGGCGGACGCCCGGCTGGTCCGGCTGCAGTGCTACGAGGGCGTCGACGAGTCCCGGGCGCTGTACGAGTGGAACCACGCCAAGCAGCTCCTGCGCATCAGCGCGGGACGGGACGAGTCCTGGGACGAGACGCGCACGGACATCTTCAGCGAGGAGTTCCTCCTCCCCCGTCCGCTGCTGACCGCCATCCGCGGGGACGACCCCAAGGTGCTGCTGATCGACGAGACCGACAAGGCGGACGTCGAGGTCGAGGGCCTCCTCCTGGAGGTGCTCAGCGACTTCCAGATCACGGTCCCCGAACTCGGCACGGTCACCGCGACCCGCCGCCCCTTCGTCGTCCTCACCTCCAACGCGAGCCGCGAGCTGTCCGAGGCCCTGCGCCGCCGCTGCCTCTTCCTCCACATCGGCTTCCCCGACGAGGAGTTGGAGCGCCGGATCGTACGGCTGAAGGTGCCCGCCCTGGACGAGACGCTGGCCGCGTCGGTGGTCCGGGTGGTCGGCGCGCTGCGCGCCATGGACCTGCGCAAGGTCCCCTCGGTCGCCGAGACCATCGACTGGGCGCGCACCCTGCTCGCACTCGGCGCCGACACCCTCGACGAGACCGTCGTACGGGACACCCTGGGCGTTCTCCTCAAGCACCAGGACGACGTCCTCAAGGCCGCCGCCAAGCTCGACCTGGACGCCGTGTGACCGCCCCCGGGGTCGCCGACCGGCTGACCTCGCTGGTCGGGGCGCTGCGCGCGCACGGCATGCGCATCGGGACCGGCGAGACCGTCGACGCGGCCCAGGCGATGGCCGAACTGGGCCTCGCCGACCGCGAGTTGCTGCGCGAGGGGCTGGCCGCGACGCTGCTGCACGGCCCGGCGCAGCGCCAGGTGTTCGACCCCGTCTTCGACCTGTACTTCCCGCGGGGCGTCGGCGCCCCGGAGACGGAGTCCGCCGGCCGGGAGGACCTGCGGGACCGGCTCGCGGCAGCGCTGGCCGCCCAAGACGTCGCGCTGATGGGGCAGTTGGCGGCGGAGGCGGTCGACGGCTTCGGCGGCTACGGCACGTCACCGCGGTCGGACGGCTGGTCCTCGTACCAGACGCTCGAACGGATCAGACCGCAGACGCTGTTCGCCCGGGTCCGTGACGACGTCCGTGCGCGGGACGGCAGTTCGGGGTTCTCGGACCGGTTGCTCGACGACGAGATCCGGCGGCGCATCGAGACGTTCCGGCGGCTGGTGGCGGCGGAGGCGCGGCGACGGGTCGCCGAGCGGCGCGACCGGGACGAGCTGGCCCGGCGCGCGGTGGCGCCGACGGCGGACCGGGTGGACTTCCTGTACGCCGGCAAGGACCGGCTCGCCGAACTGCGCAGGACCGTACAGCCGTTGGCCCGTAAGCTCGCCACCCGGCTCGCGGCGCGTCGGCGCCGGGCCGCGCGGGGCACCATCGATCTGCGGCGCACCCTGCGCGGCTCGCTGTCCACGGGCGGGGTGCCGATGAAGCCGGTGCTGCGCAGGCGCCGGCCGGTGCGGCCCGAACTCGTCCTGCTGTGCGACGTGTCGGGCTCGGTGTCCGGCTTCTCGGACTTCACGATGCTGCTGGTGCAGGCGCTGCACGACCAGTTCAGCAAGGTGCGGACGTTCGCCTTCGTCAACCGGATCGACGAGGTGACCGGCCTCCTGACGCACGGCACGGCCGACCCCGAGGGCCTGGGCGCCCACATCAGGACCCAGGCCACGCTCACCGGCTGGCACGAGAGCAGCGACTACGGCGTCGCTCTGGGCGAGTTCGCCGAGCGCTACGGCGACGCGGTCGGCCCGCGGACGACGGTCTTCGTGCTCGGTGACGCCCGCACGAACATGAGCGACCCGAACCTGGCGGCCGTCCGACGGGTGTCCGAACGGGCCCGCCGCGTCTACTGGTTGAACCCCGAGCCGCGCACCCAGTGGGGCACGGGCGACTCCGCGGCACTCGACTACGCCGGTCTGGTGGAGATGTTCGAGTGCCGCAACGCCCGGCAGCTCGGCGCGCTGGTGGCGCGTCTGCTGCCGGTGTGAGCGCCCTGACGCGCCACTACACCTGGGCGGCGACCTGTGCGTAGAGCACCGAGGGGTCGACGGCCAGGCCGGCCTTGACCTGGCGGGTGAGGTCGTCGGCGAGCACCTCCCAGGCGTCGGCCTCGACACCGTCGAGGGCCTGGGCGGCGACGCTCTCGGGAGTGGACTTGGGCGCGTCGACGTGGGCGGCCATGTCCGTGTCGACGTACGCGACGTGCAGACCGGTGACCTCGATGCCGCGCGGCTTCAGGTCCAGGCGCAGGGAGTTGGTCTGGGACCACAGGGCCGCCTTGGAGGCGCTGTAGGAGCCGAGGAGGCCGACCCAGGACAGCACGGAGTGGAAGTTCAGGATGTGTCCGCCGCCGTTGCGCTCGATGATGGGAACGAAGGCGCGGGTGACGAGCAGCGGTCCGTAGAAGTTGGTCTCGAACTCGCGGCGGACGTCCTCGATGGGCGAGTCCAGGAAGTTCGCGTTCACGGACGCGCCCGCGTTGTTGATGAGCAGGGTCACATCCTGGGCCTGCGCGGCGGCGGCCGCCACGGAGTCGGGGTCGCTCACCTCGAGGGCCAGCGGCACGGCGTCCGGGTGCGTGACCGTGCGCGGGTCGCGGGCGGTGGCGTACACCTTCTTGGCACCTCGCTCGTAGAGGGCTTCGACCAGCGACTTGCCGATGCCTCGGCTGCCGCCGGTGACCAGGGCGACGGAACCTTCGATGGTGGTCATGGGAGTTCTCCCGACTGTGCGAACACTGGATGGGCGGACCGACTGGAAACCGATCGGTTTCCATGTCTCGACCACAGTAAACCGATCGGTTTCCAAGGGCAAGCGGGAGCGCGCGTCATCCCGGAGACGTAGGGCTCGTCCCGGATATCGGGGGCGGCGGAATTTCCCTACTCTCCCCAGTGATGGAGGGGGATCCCATGAAGGCAGTCGTTCAGGACCGGTACGGCTCGGCGGACACGTTGGAGTTCAAGGAGGTCGACCAGCCCGTGCCGGACGAGGGCGAGGTGCTGGTGCGGGTGCTCGCGGCCTCGGTCAACGCCTACGACTGGCACTTCATGCGCGGCGATCCGAGGATCGCGCGGCTCAGCATGGGGTTCGGCCGGCCCAAGGCGCGGATCAGGGGCCGGGACTTCGCCGGGCGCGTGGAGGCGGTCGGCAGCGCGGTCAAGGGGCTGCGGCCCGGGGACGAGGTGTACGGCGAGGCCGACGGCGCGTTCGCGGAGTTCGTCTGCGCCGCCGACCACTCGGTGGACGTGAAACCGGCCGGGTTCACCTTCGAGCAGGCGGCCGCGGTACCGCTCGCGGCGAACACCGCGCTGATCGGCCTGCGGGACGTCGCCGGGGTCGAGGCGGGGCAGTCGGTGCTGGTGAACGGCGCGTCCGGCGGTGTGGGCACGTTCGCCGTGCAGATCGCCAAGTCGTACGGCGCCGAGGTGACCGGCGTGTGCAGCACCCGGAACGTGGACCTGGTGCGCTCGCTCGGCGCGGACCACGTCGTCGACTACACGCAGGAGGACTTCACCCGGGCCGGGCTCCGCTACGACGTCGTCCTGGACCTGGTGGGCAACCGCTCACTGACCGACTTCCGGCGCGCCCTGACACCCACCGGGACGCTCGTCCTGTCCGGCGGGGGCTTCTACGAGGGCGGCAGTCTGATCGGGCCGATGGCGCTCTTCATCAAGGGGCGGCTGGCCGCGCCCTTCGTCCGTCAGCGGCTGCGCGAACTCCCCGCGAAACAGAGCAAGGCCAACCTGGCGGAGCTGCGCAGGCTCGCCGAGTCCGGGCAGCTCTCGCCGGTCGTCGAGCGCACCTATCCACTGAGCGAAGTGCCGGAGGCCATGCGGCACATGGAGGTGGAGCACGCGCGCTCGAAGATCGTCATCACGGTGTGAGAACGCCGCGAGAAGGGCCGCGCGAGAGCCTGTTCTCCGACCTTTTCTGCGACCTTCCGGACGGAACGCGACGAACGCGGCGCCTAGTCCTTCGCCTTCGCGTACTCCTGGGCCATACCGCCGGCGAAGTCGTACACGATGACCTGTTCGTCGCCGATCACCCAGGCGTCGTGCCCGGGCGGAACCACGAAGACGTCGCCCGGTCCGACCTCGCTCTCACCGCCGTTCTCCATGCGCATGCCCATGCGTCCCTGGACGACGTAGCCGTTGTGATGGACCTGGCAGCTCTCCGTGCCGGCGATGGGCGCCACGGACTCGGACCAGCGCCAGCCGGGTTCGAAGGTGCCCACCGCGAAGTCGAGCCCGGTGAGATGGACCGCTTCCAGGTGGCCGCGCGGGAAATCGCGCCGTTCGTCGGGCTTGTCCACCGACTTGATCTCGATCATGACCGCTCCCTTCCGTTCGAACCCGCCCACCACTCCATCGTCGGTCTGTCAAACGGATGGCGCCATTCGGGGGATGCCGGCAGGCGCCCACCCTGCGCACCGATCAGTGGCCGCACAGCTCCGCGAAGCGGTCGGCGGCGATGTTGCCGCCGGAGACGATCACGCCGATCCGGCGCGGCAGAGCACCCACCCGCCCGCTGAGCAGCGCGGCCAGCGGGGTCGCCCCGCTCGGCTCCACGACGATCTTCAGTCGCTCGAACACGAACCGCATCGCGGCCCGGATCTCGTCGTCGGACACCAGGGCGATCTCGTCGACGAGCCGCTGGTTCACCGAGAACGTCAGCTCGCCGGGGATGTCCGCGGCCTGGCCGTCGGCGATGGTGCGCGGCACCGGGATGCCGACCCGCTTCCCCGCCTCCAGGGACCGCTTGGTGTCGTCCCCGGCCTCCGGCTCGACACCGATCACCCGGATCCCGGGGTGCAGGCCCTTGGCCGCCGTGGCACTCCCGGCGATCAGGCCACCGCCACCGACCGGCACGACGAGCGCGTCCAACTCCCCGGTCTCCTCGAGGAGTTCGAGCGCCGCGGTGCCCTGTCCCGCCATCACGTGCGGATGCTCGTACGGCGGGATGAGGGCGAGGCCGCGCTCGGCGGCCAGTGCCTCGCCGACGGCGACGCGGTCCTCGGTGTAGCGGTCGTACGTGACGATCTCGGCGCCGTATCCGGCGGTGGCGTCCCGCTTGGAGCGCGGGGTGTCCTCGGGCATGACGATGACGGCGGTGCTGCCGAGCTCCCGGGCCGCCAGGGCGACCGCCTGGGCGTGGTTGCCGGAGGAGTAGGCGGCGATGCCGCGGGCCAGTTCCTCGGGGGTGAGCCGGGAGGCCGCGTTGTAGGCGCCGCGGAACTTGAAGGCGCCGATCCGCTGGAAGTTCTCGCACTTGATGTGGACCTCGGCGCCGACCAGCGCGTCGAGGGTGCGGGAGCGGAGCACGGGGGTGCGGTGGGCGATGCCCTTGATCTGTGCGGCGGCGTCACGGACGGCGTCGAGGGTGATCGGCGGGGTGGTGGTCGTCACGCGGGTCCTCCATCGGGATCGGGCGTCGAGGCCGCGGCGGCGCGGGCCTGGGAGAGGTAGCTGTAGGCGGAGGCGCGGGAGATGCCGAGGCGGGCGCCGACCTGCTCGACGGCGCGGCGCACCGCGAACACGCCGTGCTCGTCGAGGCCCCGGAACAGGTCGAGCCGTCCGGCGCGGTCCAACCCGGCCCAGGTCCGGTGCTGGCCGGCGAGGTGGGTGTCGAGGATGGCGTCCACGACGGAGTCGACGTCGTTGCCGAAGGTGGTGACCGGCGCCTCGGTGGCGCCCCGGCCGAGGCCGGCCAGCGCGCCGAGCAGTGCGTGGGCCTCTCCTACGGCGGTGATGTCCACGTTGACGCACAGCGCGCCGAAGACCGCGCTCGTGGAGTCCCGCAGGACCATCGTGGACGACTTCACGAGTCGGCCGGTCGGGGTGCGGGTGACGTAGTTGAGGTCGTCGGCCGCCGCGTCGCCGCGGGCGACGATCCGCAGGCCGATCTCGCTCATCGACCCGCCCACGGCCCGTCCGGTGACCGAGCCGGCGAGGGCGACGACGGACTTCTCGGGCCGCCGGTAGTCGTGCAGGACCACCTCGCACATCGGCCCGAAGGTCGCCACGAGGCCGTCGACGACCGGTCCGAGGGCGGCGATGATCGCGTCGCGTTCGACGGTGAGCGCCTGTGCCTTGTCGGCGACCATGACGTGCCCCCGTTCTTCCGCGGCTCTGTGGTTCGGCGGCTCCGGTGGTTCCGGGCCGCGCCCGAGAACTAGACTACATGTCCAAGCTCTGGACTAAAAGTCCAGGACCTGTCCGAGGCGCCGCCGCACTCGAGACGCCGTCCGCCTAGGACACCGAGTCGTGTGTCGCCGCGTGCACCAGCGCCTCCCTCGCCGCGTGCCGGTCGCCGACCGTCTCCCACCAGGTGTGGGTGTGCATCTCCTCGGCCAGCCGGCGGCACCGCTCACGCGCGTCCGACAGCCGCTCCCGCTGCTCGCCCGTGATTTCGGCCCGCCCCGCCGCGACATCGGCGCCGCTGGGCAGGTGCGAGGCGATGTCCTGGCAGTGGGCCAGCGCCCTGGTGAAGGTGCGCCGGGCGGCGACCAGATCGCCGGGTATGACGAACTCGCCCACGGTGAACGGCCGGGAGAACTCCCAGGAGGGCGGTTCCGTGTGCCACAGCGAGGCGTCGAGGGGCCGTTCGTCGTCACGCGCCCGCGCGAGCTCCGCCCGGACGTCCGCCTCCGCGCCGTCCCCGCTCCCCGGATCGAGTGGTCGGCGTACGGGATCCGCCGCTCCTCCCCGGCGCTGCGTCGGCACCCCAGGCAGGGGTTCCGGGCGGCCTTCGAGGAACTCCTCCTTGTCCGCCGGGGTGACCCACATGTGCCAGCCGCGGCGGCCCGCCGGGTGGGGCAGGTAGAGCGAGACGAGTTCACCGGTGGCCGTGCGCCGGATGACGTCGTCGTAGTAGAGACCGCGCACCGGTTCCCACAGCCCGTGCCGGCCGCCGCACCTGCTGGTGCCCTGGCGTGGGCACGGGACCGGGTTGGTCCAGTCGCAGCGGGACATGTGCAGCTGCTTGATGCCGCCGCGCACCGGCAGGGCCGCGCGGTCGGTCACGTCACGCCAGCTCTGTACGTTCAGCCGGGCCCAGGGGGCGCGGTCGATGGGGATCGCGTTCTCGTTGTTGACCAGCCACAGCGGGGTGAGCCCGGCCTCGCGCGCGCCGCGGGTGCGCTCGTCGACGGATCCGCCCGCGATCGCCGAGAGCTGGATCTCGTAGCCGAACCGCCTGCTGTCGGTGCCCTCCACGGTCACGTCCGTGCGCCGCTTCCCGCGCCGGCCGCCGTCCGGGCGGGTGACGCGGAACCCTTCTCCCCCGGCGACCTGAGCGGTGTATTCCTCGAGTGCCTTGTGGAGATCGCTCTCGGCCTTCGTCTCGGGGCGCTCGCCCTTGGCCACATGCATCCCGTGCGGACGGCCGTCGACCTTGCGGATGGCCATGAAGCCGGGGCAGATGAAGCCCTCGTCCTCATGGGCTTCCAGGCAGTACAGAAGATCCGGCTGGTAATTGCCGTAGATCTCGTCGAGCAGCCCCGGGTATTCCGGGTGCCCGAGATCGGCCTCGGTGAGGTCGAGCGTGATTCCGAGGCCCCTGTGCCAGACGCTGTAGGTCATGCTTCGAGCGTAGGACGCGCCACTGACAACGGGGTTCGGGCGGCCGGGCATGAAGGGGCCACGGAATTGCGTTCGTTGATATAACGGGAATCGCCGGGCGGGAGCAGGGCGGCTCGCGTCCGGCATGTTCCCAGCGAACGAGGACGTAATGCTCCGTATTCATTTCACCCCCCACGACCTGCAGAGCATCCGGATCCTGCGGCGCCCGGACCCGCTGTGGGAGCTGGTCTGCAGTATGTGTCGGCTGAAGACCGGACAGGGACCGCTGGAATTCGGTCAGTGGCGTCGTTCGGCGCGTTCGAGAATCGCCGGTGAACCGGCGTTGAGAGAGGCCCTGCAGCCGCTGCGGTCACTGATCCCCAGCGTGGGCTACATCCCCGATTTCCTCACTCCCCCGATCTCCGGCGCGGAGTTGACCGCCGGCCTCGACGAGGTGCGTGCCACTCCGCGCCGACGCGTGGTGCGCGAGCTGACGCGGTTGAGCGGGACCCGTTCGCTGCCCGCCTGGACCACCGGGCTCGGCCGCCCCGGCGACGGCGGCCTGGCCGCCCTCACGCGCGCGTTGGGGGTCTACTTCCGCACCCTGGTGGAGCCGCACTGGTCCCAGGTGCGCGCGATGGTCGGCGACGACCTCGACCGGCGCACGAAGACGCTCCTGGACGGCGGCACCGTCGCGCTCCTGAACGGGCTGCATCCGCATGCCCGTTGGCGCTCCCCGGTCCTAGAGGTGGACTACCCCGTGGACCGCGACCTGCATCTCCAAGGGCGCGGGCTGCTGCTGGTCCCCTCGTACTTCTGCTGGGGCCGGCCGACCGCGCTGGCGGACCCGGAGTTGGCGCCGGTGCTCGTGTACCCGGTGTCGAAGACCCCGCTGGACGTCTCGCGCCGGACCGGGGAGTCGCTCGTACGTCTGCTGGGACGCACGCGTGCGGCGGTCCTGGCCGACGTGGCCGAGCGGGAGGGCCGGACCACCTCCGAGGTCGCCGAGGCGGTGGGCCTCTCCCTGCCGAGCGTCAGCCACCAGCTCGGCGTGCTGCGCGAGGGCGGCCTGGTCGACAGCCAACGGGCCGGCAAATACGTCCTGCACTCGGCGACCCCGCTGGGGCTGCGGCTGCTCGACACGGGGTGAAGGTGCCGCTCACGCGCGCGCCAAGCTTTTGCAGCCCCCGCGCGCGTGCTGCTCGGTCCGCCACGCGCGCGAGGCGAACACTCGCGCACCGCACCCCCGCCGATCAGTCGACGCTCGTCCAGCGTGAGGAGTCCGCGGCGCTGCGTTCGACGGCCCGCATCACGCACTGGACCTGGAGGCCGTCGGCGAACGACGGGCTCGGCCGGCTCCCGTCCTCCGCCAGCGCCGTCAGGAAGTCGTGGACCTGGTGGACGAACGCGTGCTCGTAGCCCAAGCCGTGACCGGGCGGCCACCAGGCGCTCAGGTACGGGTGTTCGGGATCCGTCTCCAGGATCCGGCGGAATCCCGCCTCCGTCTCCGAATCGGTGGCGTCGTACAGCTGGAGCTCGTTCATCGCCTCGAAGTCGAAGGCGAGCGACCCTCGTGATCCATTCACCTCGATCCGCATGGCGTTCTTGCGTCCCGTGGCGAAACGCGTCGCTTCGACCACGACGAGGGCACCGCCTTCCAGCCGACCCGTGAACGCGGTCGCGTCGTCGACGGTCACCTGGCCGCGCTGTTCCCCCGCACTCGCCGACAGCCCGCTGGATTCCGTCGGCAGCGGGCGCTCGGTGACGAATGTGGCCTGTACCGCCGAGACTCCGGTGAGCCGCTCGCCGGTCAGGTGCTGGAGCAGGTCGATGACGTGCGAGCCGAGGTCGCCCAGCGCGCCGGAACCGGCCTTCTCCTTCCGCAGCCGCCACACCAGCGGGAACTCGGGGTCGACGATCCAGTCCTGGAGGTACTGGGCTCTGACGTGCCGCACCTTGCCGATCACGCCCTCGGCGATCAGCCACGCGGCGTGGGCCAGCGCGGGGACCCGCCGGTTGTTGAAGCCGACCATCGACCGGACGCCCGCCTCCGCGGCCTCCTGGGCTGCCGCGGCCATCCGCTCGGCCTCCTCCACCGTGTTGGCGAGGGGCTTCTCGCACAGCACGTGTTTGCCGGCGGCCAGGGCGGCGATCGCGATCTCGGCGTGCGAGTCGCCGGGCGTGCAGATGTCGACGACGTCCACGTCGTCGCGGCACACCACCTGCCGCCAGTCGACCGCCCAGTCGCCCCACCCCAGCCGCTCGGCGGCCCGCGCCGTGCCCTTGGGGTCACGGCCGCAGACGACGGTCATGTCGACGTCGAAGGGCAGGTCGAACACTCGAGGTGCGGTGCGCCAGGCCTGGGAGTGCACGGCTCCCATGAACGAGTGGCCGATCATCGCCACCCCGAGGCAGGGGCGGCCGGGCACGGGGTCGGGCGAAGGGCGGGGCACGGGATCTCCGTATCGGTAGGGCGTCAGGCGGACGCGGCGGGCGGTGTCCGGTGCGGGCCGAGGGCGCCGCGGACCGACGGCCAGGCGGCGAGGGCGGCGCGTACGTCGGGGCGGCTCTCCTCACCCAGGGCCGCCGCGTACGCCTGGTCGAGCACGTCGTCGACGAGTACGCGCCGGCCGGTCCTGGCGGACTCCACCGCGGCCTCGACCATCGCCAGGCTCATGGTGTTCTCGTGCACCTCGCCCATGGGCACGCTGCCGGTCCGCAGCGACTCGACGAAGACCCGCAGCGCCCCGGCGATGTCGGAGTACGGGGAGCGGGGCCGCTCGGCGGGTTGTACGTCGGCGACGAGCACGGGCTCGTGGTCGCCGTCCCACTGCGCCGAGCCCTTCTCGCCACTCGCCCGCCACACCCCGTTCCATGAGGTCTCGGCGCCCGGACTGCACCAACTCCCGTTGTACGCATAGCGCGCACCGCTCTCCATCTCGAAGACGGCGCTCGCGGCGGCGTCGCCGGCGTACCAGCTCCACGGCGGGTTGTACGCCTGGCAGTAGGCGGAGACCGGGTCCGCGCCGAGCAGGAAGCGGGCCGAGTCGAAGGCGTGGATGGCCATGTCGATCAGCAGCGGGTACGCCATCTCCTCGCGGAATCCGCCCATGTGCGGTGCCTTGAAGAACTCGGTCGTCAGCGTGCCGATCGCGCCGAGTTCTCCCAACATCGCGCGCAGGGCGAAGAGTTGGGGGTTCCAGCGGCGTGACTGGCTCACCATGAACAGCTCGCCGCTCACCTCGGACGCGGCGGCCAGGGACAGGGCGTGGGCCAGGGTGTCGGCGATCGGTTTCTCGCCGAGGACGGGCAGTCCGGCGAACAACGCGGCGGTGGTGACGGGGTGGTGGGCCACCGGGACCGTCACGTTGACGAGGGCCTGGGCGCCGGTGTCGGCCGCGAGCGCGACAGCGTCGGTGCCGACCGGGAGGTCCGGCAGGCCCACAGCGGCGGCCGACCGATGGGCCGCGTCCAGATCGAGGTCGACGATGCCGACGAGTTCGGCCTCGGGTGCGGCGGTGACGGTGGTCAGCCACTGCTGTCCCATGGAGCCGGCGCCGACCACGATCACGCGCAGGGGGTTGTCGGGCCCGCAGGGAATCGTCCGGTGGGTCATCGAAGCGGCCCCAAGTAGTCCACGCCGTTGAAGAAGTCGTCGGTGTCGTAGCGCAGCAGCACCGGTACGGCGCGCTCGGGCCGGTCCGTGCGCGCCCACTGGACGCCGTTGGCGATCACCCGTCGGATGTCCTTGTTGTGGTAGACGGGGTAGTCCTGGTCACCGGGGCTGAAGTAGAAGATCCTGCCGTGGCCGCGGCGGAAGGTGCAGCCGCTGCGGATCACCTCGCCGCCCGTGAACGAGCTGACGAAGACCAGCTCGTCCGGAACGGGGATGTCGAAGAACTCGCCGTACATCTCGTCCTCGTCGACGACGAGCGGATGCGGAACTCCCTGGGCTATGGGGTGAGTCGGGTTCACCGTCCACACCAGCTCGCGGTCGTGCTCGTTGCGCCAGCGCAGGGTGCAGCTGGTGCCCATGAGCTTGACGAAGATCTTCGACCAGTGGCCGGAGTGCAGCACCACGAGGCCCATGCCCGACAGCACGTGCCGGTGCACCCGTTCGACGACCTCGTCGGACACCTCGGCGTGTGCCGCGTGTCCCCACCAGGTGAGGACGTCGGTCGAGGCCAACACCTCCTCGGCGAGGCCGTGTTCGGGGTCGTCCAGCGTGGCCGTGCGTACGGCGCAGGCGTCGCCGAGGTTCTCCTTGATGCCCTCGGCGATCGTGGTGTGCATGCCCTGCGGGTAGATCTTGGCCACGTGCTCCTCGATCTTCTCGTGGCGGTTCTCCCCCCACACGGTCACGCGGATCGGGGCCGGGGGCGGTGCGGAAGACGTGGTCACAGGAGTGTTCTGCCTTTCTCCGAAGTCGCCCTGGGGGCGGGTCATTTGACGGCTCCGCCGGTCACGCCGGTGGCGATGTAGCGCTGTGCCACCAGGAGCAGGACGAGAGCCGGGACCGAGGCGAGGGTCGCGGTGGCCATCACCGCGTTCCAGTCGCTGACGTGGGCGCCTAGGTACTGGTAGAGGCCGAGGGTCACGGGGCGGACGTCCTCGGTCGTCGTCAGGGTCAGCGCGAAGAGGAAGTCACTCCAGGTGAACAGGAGGGTGAACAGCCCCGCGGTGATGAGGGCATTCCTGCTCATCGGCAGGACGATCGAAACGAACGCCCGGACCCTCCCCGCCCCGTCCACCCGAGCCGCCTCGATCACCGAGGCGGGGATGTTGCCCATGAAGGCCCGCAGGATCAGGATCGCGAAGGGGATGCCCGCGGTGGAGTCGGCCAGGACCAGGCCGGGGATCGAGTTGAGCAGCCCGAGGTCGTTGTACGCGCTGTAGAGGGCGTTGGCCACGACGATGCCGGGGACCATCTGGCTGATCAGGATCCCGAACAGCACCGGCCCGACCCAGCGCGCGTCGACATGGGCGAGCGCGTACGCGGCCGGGCTGGCGATGATCAGGCTGAACACCACACTCCCCACCGCGACGAGCAGGCTGGTCAGGAGGTTCGACCCCTGCTGGCTCAGCGCGGTGGTGTAGCCGTCGAGGTTCAGGTGGGTCGGGAACCAGGGTGTGCTGACCGCGGTGTTGGCCGGCTGGAGGGAGACGTTGACCATCCAGTAGACCGGGAACAGCATCACGGCCAGGATCAGCGCGCCGATCGCGGTGTATCGCCAGGGCCGCCGGGAGCGCCGCCGGTGGACGGGTGGGGGCGTGGCCGGTCGGACCGGTGTGTGCGTGACAGTTGCCATGACGGCCTCACTGCTCGACGGCGCGTCGGTTCGCGCGCAGGTAGAGGACGGCGAAGACCAGCGAGATGACGATGAGGATGTTGCCGAGCGCGGCACCCTGCCCGAAGTCGAACTGCTGGAAGGAGAGTTGGTAGGACTGGCTGGCGATGGTCTGCGTCGCGTTCGCCGGTCCGCCGTTGGTGAGCCCGAGGATGACGTCCAGCACCTTGACCGTGTAGACGACGCCGAGCACGAGCACCACGCTCACCACGGGACGCAGCAGTGGCCAGGTCACGTGCCGGAACGCCCGCCAGCCCGTGGCCCCGTCCAGGGCCGCCGCCTCGTACAACTCCTCGGGGATGTCCTGGAGTCCGCCGTAGAGGATCGCGACGTTGAACGGGATCCCGATCCAGATGTTGACCACGATCACCGCGAACAGCGCCAGCGAGGTGCTGGTCAGCCAGCCGGGGCGGTCCTGTACGAGGTGCAGGGCGCCGAGGAAGCGGTTGAGGACGCCGTTGTCCTGGTCGAGGATCCAGCGCCACACCGCGCTGGAGACGATCAGGGGCACCAGCCAGGGCAACAGCAGCAGGGAGCGCAGTACGCCGTTCAGCGGGAACCCGCGGCGGAAGAACAGGGCGATGGCCAGGCCGATGAGGAACTGCCCGGCGATCGAACCCACCGTGAACAGGACGGTGTTGAGGAGTGCCTTGTCGAAGACGGAGGACGAGATGACGGCGCGGTAGTTGGCGAGGCCGACCCAGGGCGCCTCGCCGGTGTAGAAGGTGCTCGTCGTGTAGTGCTGGAACCCCATGACGACGTTCTTCACGACCGGGTAGCCGAAGAAGGCCACCATGTAGGCCAGGGCGGGCAGCAGGAACAGCAGGTGGGACTGGCCCCGCCGGCCGCGTTTCCGCAGGCTCCCGAGCCTCCGGCCCGCCGGGGCGCTGTCCGTGGCCGGTACCGCACGCTCCTTGGCCCGCACCGCTCGGCGCAGTACGTCAGCCATCCTGGGCCTGCTTCAGTGCCTTCGCCGGAGTCGCCCCCTGGGTGAGCGCGGTCTGCATGGCGGTGTAGATCTTGGTGGCGGCCTTGGGCCAGTCCTTGCCCAACTCGCCCGTGCGGGCACGGGCGTTGCGCACCTGGTCGGTGAACGCCTTCATCCTGGGCTGATCCGCCGCGAACTTGTCCATCAGCGCGGTCTTCGTCGGCACGGTCTGGCGCTCTTCGGCCAGCGCCAGCTGGTTCTTGTCGGAGTTGAGGCAGGCGACGACCTTGGCCGCCTTGTCCTGGCGCTGCGCGTTGCCGGTCTGCGGGACGGTCCAGGTCTCACCGCCCAGCGGGACGACGGGAGTTCCGCCCGCCTTGGGCACGGGGATCTGGACGACGTCGTAGTGCAGGCTCGTCTTCTTGTCGAGGACCGGGAACTGCCAGGGGCCGTTGACCATCATGGCCGCGTTGCCCGCCGCGAACTGGTCGTTGACGTCGGCCTGGCCCCAGCTGACCACGGACTTGGAGGCCGATCCGCTCTTGACCAGGTCCACCCAGAGCTGAAGGGCCTGCGCCGTCCGGGGAGTTGCGATGTCCTTCTCGTCGCCGCCGTTGGACCACATGAAGGGCAGGAACTGCCAGGTGCCCTCGTAGGTGGCGGGCGCGGAGAAGGCGATGCCGTAGCGCTTGCCCGAAGTGAGCTTCTTGGCGGCCGACTTGAGCTCGGCCCAGGTGGTGGGCGGCTTGACGCCCGCCTTGTCGAGCATGTCCTTGTTGTAGAACAGGCCGATGGTGTTGGTGACCGGTTGCAGGCCGTAGAGCTTGCCCTGGTAGGTCGAGGCGTCCACCACGCCCTTGGCGTATCCGTCGGCCTTCAGGCCGAAGTCGCCGAGCGGGGCGAGGGCGCCGCTGGCGGCGATCTGTTGCAGGTCGGGGTTGTCGAGCATCAGGACGTCGGGCAGGGTCCGCGACGAGGCCTGTTGCAGCACCTTGGGTATCAGGGAGGGGCCGGCCACGGCCTCCCGCTTGATCGTCACGCCGTTCTGCCGCCCGCACGCGTCCAGGACCTTCGCGTAGATCCCCTTGTCGGGCTGATCGGCGTAGTAGTCCATCACCCGCAGTGTGTCGGCGCCGCCGGACGATCCGCTGTTCGAGCCGCAGGCGCTCAGCGAGAGCGGCGCCATGAGCGCGAGGGTCACCGTCAGTGTCGTTCTGCTGGAGATCGCTCGTCGTTGAGCCATGTTCTTTCTCTCCTCGGTCGGCGCTGTCTCGGCGGACCGCGCGGGGTGTCGATGCGTATCGACAGCAATGACGCGTCATCCCCCTTGACACGGAACACTGGGGATCAGCGGGCGGACAGGCTGGTCTGACGCAGGGTCAGACGCGGGGTGACCAGTTCGACGGTCGAAGGGGCGGGCACGCTCTCGCGGTTCAGCAGCCGGAACAGGATCCGCATCGCGCGGCGCGAGACGTCCCTGGGTTCCAGCGAGAGGTTGGTGACGGGGGGTGTGGAGGTCTCGGCCGTGCGGTCCGTGCACAGTCCGATGACGGACAGGTCGCGGCCCGGCACCAGACCGCGGTCCAGCAGGCTCTGGAGGGTCGGCTGGATCAACTGCGGGTCGGGGACGACGAGTCCGAGCCGCTCGCCCCCGCCGGACAGCGGTTGCGCGAGCGCCTCGTCCAGGGCGGCCTCGGCCCCGGCCCGGCTGGTGTCGGGCGGGCTCACCTCGGCGTAGGCGATGCCGTGCGCGGCGGCCGACTCCTCGGCTCCCCGCAGGAAGCGTCGGACGAAGTTGACGTCGCGCGCCATGACATCACGGGGGTAGCCGAGCAGGACGACGCGGTCGTGCGCGGAGGCGGCCAACTCGTCCACCGCCATGCGTCCGGCCAGCGTGTAGTCCAGGTCGACGCAGTACAGGCCCGCGGGATCGTCCGGCACGCCGATCAGGATGACCGGCACGCTCAGGTTCGCCGCCACGGGAATGCGCGGGTCCTTGGACCCGACCTCCATCAGCACGATCGCGTCGCACAGGGACTGGTCGCTGAGCCGGGTGAGGCCCTCGGCGCCCTCGTCCTCGGTGGCCAGGATGACGTTGTGGTCCTCTTCCCGGGCGCACTTGGTGATCGTCTCGATGAAGGGCAGCACGCCCGTCATGTCGGCCCCCGGCGCGAACGGCACGACCAGGCCGATGACTTGGCTGCGCTGACTCGCCAACGCCCGCGCACCGGCGTTCGGTTGGAACCCCAACGTCTCGATGGCCTCCTCGACCCGACGCCGGGTCTCGGGGGATATCGAGCGGCGCCCGCTCATGACGTAGGAGACGGTGCTCTGGGAGACGCCCGCCAACCGGGCCACGTCCCGGCTCGTGACCATGCGGAGCACCTCCCTCGGTTCCCGCGTCGATCCGGTGTCGATCGCGGTGTCGATGCGTATCGACTGACTGGGACGAGACTGTAGGGAGGGGCCGCGAACGACGGCAAGGGTCGTGCAGGAAAAGAATCGGCCCCGGTCGCCCACGGCCGCCGTGTCAGCCGCGTCGGCTCGGAGGCGGGACATCGTAAAGCCCCAGCTCGTCGGTGTCGGGGGCCTGGAAGAGCCTCACGTACTCCTCCAGCCGGGCGCGCGGCGAGGGTCGTCTTGCCGGACCCGGGCAGCCCGCACAGCAGGATCTGTCCGGGCTCGGGGCTGGCGACCATCGGGCGCTTTCATGGCCGGGCGGCATGATCGCGCCCGCTTATTCGTTTGCCGCCGGTCGAGCCGCTCGGATAGGAAGCTCGCATGCTAACGGGCAGCAAAGTCGGGCTCAGGGCCCGGCACGAGGACGACATTCCGATCCTTCAGGCCGAACTCCACGACGACGTGGCCAACTTCTCCCGGTCCAACGGACGGCCGTGGCGGCCGATCACGCCGGGTTCGAAGGACTCGCCGTTCGCGGTCGACGACAAGGAGCAGGCGTACGCCCCGTTCTCCGTGGTGGAGCTGGAGGGCGGCACGCTGGTCGGCGACGCGACGCTGTGGAAGATCGACACCCACAACAGGTCCGCGCACCTCGGGCTCGGGCTGCTGCCCTCCGCCCGAGGCAAGGGGTACGGCACCGACGTGGTCGCGGTGCTGTGCCACTACGGCTTCGTCGTACGCAGCCTGCAACGGCTGCAGATCGAGACACTGTCGGACAACGAGGCGATGCTGCGAGCCGCCGAGCGCAACGGCTTCGTCCGTGAGGGCGTGCTGCGCTCCGCGGGCTGGGTGATGGGCGAGTTCCTGGACGAGGTCCTGCTTGGTCTCCTCGTCCAGGAGTGGAAGCCGGACTCGAAGGGCTAGAGCGGGGGCGAAGGGGCGAGGCAGGGGCGAAGGGTTTGGGGGCGGCGTTCTGCCGGCGCCCGCCTCACCTCGTCGACACCGCCACGCGCGCGCCCGTCGTTTCGCTCCGTGGTGCCGGGATCGTGCCGAAGTCCGAGATCTCCAGCAGCACTTGCTGAAGCGTGCGGCGAAGTTCCGTCATCGTACGGCGGGACTGGGGCGTGTCGGCGTAGATCGAGTTCATGTGGAGGCCGGCGGTGTCCCGTTGGAACCAGGAGGAGGTTCCGTTGGAGCGTGATGCCCATACGTGGGTCGTGGGCCGCCAGCTCTCGTGGTTCTCCGCTCCCGGGCACTTCCGCATGTCGGCGTAGGAGAAGAAGTTCACCGGGAACGGCCAGGTGCGCTTGGCGAAGTCGTCCGGCGCCAGCAGTTCCCACACCCTGACGAACGGCACGTCGATGCTGCGCAGCATGTCCGCGAAGCCGGCCCGCACATTGGCCACCACCTCGGCGAAACTCTGCTCCTCCGTCGCGGAGAACTCGATGGGCATGGTGTTGACGAACCATCCCATCGAGCCCAGCCAGTCGCCCTTGCCGCGTTCACTGACCGGCATCAGCCCCCGGTAGACGCCGGGACCGCCCGCCTGCCGGAGCGAGATCGCGACCGCGGCCAGCACCCCCATGAACGCCTTCCCGCCGACCGCGCGGCAACGGTTCTCCAACTGGGCGGTCTGCCGGGCGTCCAGGAGCGGGAACGCCTCGTTCACCGTGGGATACGTACGTCCCGGATCGATACCGAGATCGAGCGGGAACCGCGGGAAGAACTCACCGTTGCGCGCGATGAAGGACTTCCAGTAGTCCAGCCGCCTGTCGCACTCGCTGATCGACAGGTACCGCCGGCGCTGCTCCTGCGCGAAGTCCAAGTAGCTGCCGACACTGGGAAGTACGACGTCACCGCCGGCCGCGTACGCGGCGTACGCGGCCTGGATGTCGCTGACGACGTTCGGCATCGACATGCCGTCGCAGACGATGTGGTCGAACGCGAGGTACACCGTCGACGACTCGTCCCGCACCACCGCTCCCATCAGGAACAGCGGCCAGGAGAGCGTGTCGATCCGCTTCTTGAAGCTCTCGGACAGAAACGTCCGGAGTTCGTCCGTGGACTCGAACTCCCCCACCTCGACCGGCGTCAGGCCGATGTCCCGCGGACCGAGCGGCTCGCACGCCAACTCGCCCGCCAGCCGCCGGAACTCGCACCGCAGCACCTCGTGCCGCCGCACGAAATGCAGCAGCGCGGATTCCAGCGCGCTCCGGTCGAGGGTCCCCGACACCTCGAACGCGACGGCGAGCCAGGAGGAGAACAGATCGTCCGCCTTGCGGCCTTCCTCGGCCACGCTGAAATGCTTGTCCTGATTGAACGAGGCCCGTCTGACCGGCCCGTCGCCGCCGCTGCCGGCCTGCTCCCCCGTCCGCCCGAGCTGCCACTCCACCAGGCGCCCGGGCGCCAAGTCGAGTGCCTCCAAGGGAAACTGCCTCATGCTGGCTCTCCCGCCACCTAAGAACGACTCTCTGGACGGCTAACGACCGTGCGCTGATCAGGTGGCGACGTCGGCCGCGCGGACCTGCGTGCATGGGCAGAGGGGTCGGGGGTAATCGGATCGCGAA
Organism: Streptomyces sp. NPDC088794; assembly: GCF_044750545.1. Lineage (NCBI taxonomy): Bacteria > Bacillati > Actinomycetota > Actinomycetes > Kitasatosporales > Streptomycetaceae > Streptomyces > Streptomyces sp. NPDC088794. Next base: position 193,041 of record NZ_JBIVKB010000001.1, read on the forward strand.
TGTCAGGTTCAAGCGATGGGAGACCCCTGGTGCTGATGGCCCACCCCGCGGTGTTGAAGGACCTCGTCGAGCAGTACGAGACCCTGTGCGCCCTGCATGCCGAGAACGGCAGCCCCGCCGCACGACGCCGAATGGACGACGTCGCCTACACGCTGTGTGTGTCCACCGGTACCCGGGACGTCGATTCGGCCCTGGCCGCGGCACGCCGCCGACTGCCCGGCGCCCGCCCCCAGGACGACTCCGTGCTCACCGCGCACTGACCTCACACCTCCGCGGCCTTCGGTCACTGCCTCTCGGTTGCGGCGAAGACGCTTGAGTCCAGGTGTCCGAGGAGATCGGCAGGGTCCCGGTACACGGCCTGAGCACCGGCGCTCTCCAGGTCCGTGCGCGGGATCCCGCCGCAGAGCACTGCCACGGGAGTCACCCCGTCCCGGGCAGCGGCCTTCATGTCCCAGACGGTGTCGCCGACGAACACGGCCCGTTCGCTCGGTACCCCGGCGACTTCCCTGGCCAGTCGCACGGGGTCGGGGGCGGGTTTGCCGTCGGCGACGTCGTCCGCGCTCGCCGCCCCGCCGATCACGTCGTCCGCGTCGATGGCACGCCGCAGCGCGGAGAGCTCCGCGCCACTCGCCGAGGTCGCCAGGACGATCTCCCAGCCCCGTCCGGCCAGTGCTCGCAGCAGGTCGCCCGCCGCCTCCAACGCCGGGAGCCGGTCGAAGTACGTGGCGTAGAGGGTGTGGTGGGCCGTTACGAGCCGCTCGTCGCCGTCGGGATCGCGGTCATCCCCGAGCAGGTGCTCGATCAGGTCGCCGCCGCCGAGGCCCACCGCCCGGTGGATCTCCCGCATGGGAACGCCATGGCCGGCCTGCCGGAACGCCTCCCACCAGGTCACGACATGCAGGTGATTGGTGTCGACGAGGGTTCCGTCCACGTCGAAGATCGCGGCCCGCTTGGTGGCACGTTTCGTGGTCATCGCGGATGCCCTCTCACAGTTCCCGGAGGGCGGGGAGCAGCTTCTGTTCGGCCCATTCCAGGTAGGGCTCCTGGTGGTCGCCGCCGATCTGGACGAGCGCGACCTCGGTGAACCCCGCGTCGACGTAGGGACGTACGGCCTCGACGACCGCCTGCACGTCGTCGCCGCAGGGGATGGACTCGGCCACGTCCTCGGGGCGTACGAACTGGGTGGCGCCCTCGAACGCGGTGGGTCCGGGGAGTTCGGAGTTGACCGGCCAGCCGCCGCCGAACCAGCGGAACTGGTCGTGGGCGCGGGCGATCGCCGCGTCACGGTCGGTGTCGTAGCAGATCGGCAGCTGGCCGACCTTGGGCTTGCCCGTGCCGCCGTGCCGGTCGAACGCGGAGATCAGTTCCGGCCTGGGCTCGGTGGCGATCACCAAGTCGGCCAGGCGGCCCGCGAGTTCGCACGAACGGTCGCCCGAGACGGCGACCCCGATCGGCGGGAGCGTGTCGGGCAGGTCCCACAACTTGGCGTTCTCCACGTCGAAGTGGACACCGTGATGGTTGACGTTCTCCCCCGCGAAGAGGGACCGGATGATCTCCACGGCCTCTTCCAGCTTCTCCAGCCGGACGTGCGCGGCAGGCCAACCGCCGCCCACGACATGCTCGTTGAGGTTCTCCCCGGAACCGAGCCCCAGCCGGAACCGGCCCTGGGAGAGGAGCTGCACCGTGGCGGCCTTCTGTGCGACGACGGCCGGGTGGTAGCGGGTCGTGGGGCAGGTCACGTACGTCATCAGGGGGATGCGTTCGGTGGCCTGCGCGGCGGCACCGAGCACGCTCCACGCGTAGGAGGCGTGGCCCTGGGACTCCAGCCAGGGGAAGTAGTGGTCGGACGTGACCGAGAAGTCGAAGCCGGCGCGCTCTGCGCCGACCACATGGCCCACGAGCCCTCGCGGGCCGGCCTGTTCGGTCATCATCGTGTAGCCGATCTGCACCATGCTGCTCATCTCCTCGTGGGTCGCCTACGCGGGGTACTGCACCCGCCTCAGCGCTGCTTCGTTCCGAGCCGCAGGTCGACCTCCTTCTCCTGGTCTCCCGAGGCGGTGCCCCGCTCCTGCACGGCGAACGCGACGTCCAGGGCTTCGCGGAGCTGGTCGACGGCGACGTAACTGCCCTGCAGGGTGGCGGTGACCGTGCCCTCCAGTTGCATGGGGCCGGTCGGGACCCACTCCTGCGTCGGCTCGAACTCCGCGGTCCAGACGGCGGACTGGTCCCCCGGCTGTTCCTGGGGTATGTCGTCGGCGGGCCGGTCGGTGGGGAACCCGATCCGCAGGACGCCGAACACGGTGGCGGCGTCCTCCTTGGACGCGTCGGTGAGGGACACGGTGGCCATCAGGCTCACTCTCCTTGGCTGCCTTGCATACGAGGGTGTGGAACGACGTCCGGACCGTCCGGACGCCGCCGAGGGCGGGCGCCGGCAGAACGCCGGTACCCGCCCTCTTGTACTGCGGAGTGACGATCAGACGTGCCGGTCTCCGTAGTAGCCGCCGACCTGCTCGTGGTAGCCGGCGTCACCGACATGCTTGTCCTTGTCGAACTCGGGGGAGTTCTTGATCTCCTCCTTGGTGCGGCCGACGTGGACCGTCCGCTCCGCGACGTCGATGGAGGAAATGACACCGGCAGGAAGCAGAACCTGCTTGCCGAAGATCCACACTCCGGTGTCGACGACGATGTACGCGGCCCCGACGTCCTCGGAGTGCTTGTCGACCTTGCCGATCGAGCCGTCGCTCGCCTCGACCTTGAACCCGGTCAGGTCCATCCCCGTCTGGTGACCCGACTCTGCCTGGTAACCCCACATGTTGTCCGTCATACAAAACCTCCCCTTGCAATGCGTGAATACGAGGAAGCCCGTCCGGCATTCCGGTGGGCGACCCTCGGCAGGCCGGGTGCCCATCGTTTTCCGTCCCACACCTTCATCCATTTATTGATGGCGAACCCCACGCCATCGAATATCAGGGCGAGATAAGTACAAGAATCAACACAACCGTTTTCACGTCCAGGAGGGCCCGGTCGGCGCGGGCGGTGCGCATGAGACGGGTCAGACGGGTTACTCGTGGCTCGTGCTGAGAACCGGAACGGTCGCGGTGGTCGTGTGCGCCGCCCTCGCAGTGGTCGGTGTGGCCGTGGTGGCGTCACCCTGGTGGTGGGCGGCCGCTGTGCCACTGGCCTCGATCGGCGTGATCGGGGTGTGGGACCTGGTCCAGCGACGGCACTCGGTGCTGCGCAACTATCCGGTGATCGGACACGCCCGCTTCCTGCTGGAGCGCATCCGGCCCGAGCTGCAGCAGTACTTCGTGGAGCGGAACTTCGACGGGCGGCCCTTCGACCGGGACGTCCGCAGCATCGTCTACGAGCGCGCCAAGGGCACCGCCGCCGAGGAGCCGTTCGGCACCGAACGCGATGTGTACCGGGCGGGATACGAGTACCTGGTGCCCTCGATGGCGCCCCGCCCGGTGCCCGACCGCCCGCCGCGCGTACGGATCGGCGGCCCGGACTGCACCCGGCCCTACGACATGGCCCTGCTGAACGTCTCCGCGATGAGCTTCGGCTCGCTCTCCGCCAACGCCGTCCTGGCGCTCAACCAGGGCGCCGCGGCAGGGGGTTTCGCGCACGACACCGGTGAGGGCGGGCTGTCGGAGTACCACCTGCGCCCGGGCGGTGACCTGGTCTGGGAGATCGGTACCGGCTACTTCGGCTGCCGGACCCGGGACGGGGACTTCGATGCCGGGGAGTTCGCCGAGAAGGCGTCCGGCGAGAGCGTGAAGTGTGTGTCGCTCAAGCTGTCGCAGGGGGCCAAACCCGGGATCGGCGGTGTACTGCCCGGAGCCAAGGTCAACGCGGAGATCGCCCGGGTGCGGGACGTGCCCCAGGGAGAGACGGTCGTCTCACCGCCGTACCACCGGGTGTTCTCCACCCCTCGTGAACTGGTCCTCTTCATCGCGCGGATGCGGGAGCTGTCCGGCGGCAAGCCGACCGGTTTCAAGCTGTGCGTCGGGTCCCGGCGCCAGTTCCTCGCCGTGTGCAAGGCGATGATCGAGGAGGGCACCGCACCCGACTTCATCATCGTCGACGGCGCGGAGGGCGGTACGGGCGCCGCACCGCTCGAATTCGCCGACCACATCGGCACACCGCTCACCGAGGGCCTGATGACCGTGCACAACGCGCTGGTCGGCGCGGGCCTGCGGGACCGGATCCGGATCGGCGCGAGCGGCAAGATCGCCACCGGGGCCGACCTCGTCAAGCGCCTGATCCAGGGCGCCGACTACGGCAACGCGGCCCGCGCCATGATGTTCGCGGTCGGCTGCATCCAGGCCCAGCGCTGCCACACCAACACCTGCCCCGTCGGCGTCACCACCCAGGACCCGCGACGGGCCCGCGCGCTGGACGTCGGCGACAAGGCCGCGCGCGTACGACGCCTCCAGGAGGCCACCGTCGGCAGCGCCCTGCAGATCATGGCCTCCATGGGGGTCGCCGACCCCGCGCAGCTCCACCCGCACATGCTGCGCCGGCGCATCGACCCGCAGACCGTGCGCTCCTACGACGTGCTGTACGAGTGGCTCTCCCCCGGCCAGCTGCTGGTCGAGCCGCCCGCCGACTGGGCGACCGACTGGAAGGCCGCCGACCCCGACCGCTTCACGATCTGACCTGGCCCTGACCCGCCTCTGTCCCGTATCCGACCTGGAGGAACCCGTGGCACGAACCGTCGCCCGCGTCATCGTGGACGCCCTGAGCGAACTCGGCGTACGCCAGGTGTTCGGCGTCGTGGGAGACGCGCTCAACCCGCTGACCGACGCCATCCGCACCACCGACGACGTGGAGTGGGTGGGCTGCCGCCACGAGGAGGCGGCCGCCTTCGCCGCGAGCGCCCAGTCCCAGCTCACCGACCACCTGGGGGTGTGCATGGGCACGGTAGGCCCCGGTTCCGTCCATCTGCTCAACGGCCTCTACGACGCTGCCAAGAGCCGTACGCCCGTGCTGGCCGTCGCCGGCCAGGTCCCCCTGTCCGAGCTGGGCAGCGACGCCTTCCAGGAGGTCGACAACGACCTGCTCTTCCGTGACGTGGCGGTCTTCCGCGCCACGATCACCGATCCCGACCAGTTGCCGCAGCTCCTTGAGACGGCGGTGCGCAACGCCCTGGGGCACAAGGGTGTCGCGGTCCTCACGGTGCCGGGCGACATCGGCGACCGGGAACTGCACGCCGACCGACCCGTCCGCTTCTCCCTCACCACACCCACCACCCGCCCCGAGGCGGACGCCGTGCGCCGGGCCGCCGAACTCCTCGACCGCGCGGGCCGGATCACCCTGCTGGTAGGGCAGGGCGCCCGCGCCGCCCGCGAGGACGTCCTCGCACTGGCGGACCGCCTCGCGGCGCCGATGGTGCTGACGTTGAAGGCCAAGGAGGGATTCGAGGGCGACAACCCCTTCCAGGTCGGCCAGACCGGTCTGATCGGGAACCCGGCGGCGGCCGGTGCCCTGCAGTCCGCGGACACCCTGCTCCTGCTGGGCACCGACTTCCCCTACCGCGACTGGTATCCCGAGGGCCGCACGGTCATCCAGGTCGACACCGAGCCGGCGCACATCGGCCGCCGCGTCCCGGTGGACATCGGCCTGGTCGGCGATGCGGGTGCCACCGTGCGCGACCTCCTCGACCACCTGGCCACCGGGCCGGGCGAGTTGGGCGACCTGGGCGGCACGCGCGACCGCGGGCATCTGGAGCAGGCACGGGAACGCTTCCTGAGCTGGCGTGCGGGCCAGGCACGCCTCGCCGACCCCACGCACGACAAAGGTCTGGTCGGCAGGGTGCGCTCCGCGCTCGACAACCGCGAACACGGCATCCGCCCGGAGGCGCTGGCGGCCGCCGTGGACCGCGGCGCCACCGACGACGCGATCTTCACCTCGGACACCGGGATGGCCACCGTCTGGCTCTCGCGGTTCGTCGAGATGCGCGGGACGCGCCGGCTGCTCGGCTCCTACAACCTGGGCTCCATGGCCAACGCCATGCCGCAGGCGCTCGGCGCGCAGTACCTGGACCGGGACCGCCAGGTCGTGGCCTTCTGCGGGGACGGCGGTCTGAGCATGCTCCTGGGCGACCTCATGACCCTCAAGTCGTACCGACTGCCGGTCAAGCTCGTCGTCTTCGACAACCGCCGCCTCGGCATGGTCAAGCTGGAGCAGGAACAGGCAGGACTCCCCGAGTTCGGAACCGTTCTGGACAACCCCGACTTCGCGGCCGTCGCCGCCGCCATCGGGATCACCGGCATCCGGGTCACCGACCCCGCCGACCTCGACGACTCCGTACACCGTGCCTTCGCGACGCCGGGCCCCGTCCTCCTCGACGTACTCACCAATCCGGACGAGATCGCCGTCCCCGCCAAACCCACCGTCGAACAGGGCTGGGGATTCGCCGTCGCCAAGATGAAGGAACTACTGCGCAGCCACGGCGACGAAACCCGCCACTGAACGCGACCATGCCCGCCCTGGGATTCACAGAAATCCGGGGCGGGCTGTGGTCAGTGCTGATCGTGCGGTCGAAAAGGCACGGGTCAGCGACGGCGCAGCATCATGACGATGAGGACAATGACAATGATGAGGACGACGGTACCCAGACCTATGTACACGATTTTCTCTTTCCTTCGGGAAACGGCGCCCATCGGTGCCGCGGACTACCGAGTGCCCCGGATGACGCGTTTCAGCCCCCGCACTTCCTGATGCCATTTCTGGGGCACCGCGGGCGGGATATCCATCCACCGAGCGGTGAGGAGTCGTTGTCCGGGTACCCGGCACACGATCAGGCGGTGACAGGAGAAGGCGTGTTGATCGCCCAGAAGGACAGGTGAGTACCCATGACGACAGAAGGCACCCCCCGCACCGGCAACGGAGCACAGGAACCGGTCGGCGATCTGGTCCAACGTGCCTCGCAGCAGTTGTCCCAGTTGGTCCGTGACGAAATGCGCCTGGCCCAGGCGGAGATGGTCCAGAAGGGCAAACGCTTCGGCAAGGGCGGCGGACTGTTCGGCGGCGCCGGTCTGATGGGTGTTCTCACCCTCCAGGCCCTGGTGGTCACCGTGATCGCCGCGCTCTCGCTCGTCATGGACGTGTGGGCGGCGGCGCTGATCGTCACCGCCGTCCTGGCCGCGGTCTCCGCGCTGATGGCGACTCTCGGCAGGCAGCAGATCAGCAAGGCATCCCCGCCGACGCCGGAACAGACCATCGACAGCGTCAAGGCCGACGTGGCCGAAATCAAGGAGAAGGCACACCGATGACCCAGGACAAGCCGCACACGGGCGATGAGGCGACACCCTCCCCGGAGGAACTGCGCCGGCAGGTCGAGGCGACCCGCGAGGAACTCGGCGAGACCGTCGAGGCGCTCGCGGCCAAGGCCGATGTCAAGGCCCGCGCCCAGGAGAAGACGGACGCCGTCAAGCAGCAGGTCGAGGAGAAGACCGCACAGGCCAAGGCCCAACTGCGGGACAAGGCATCACACGTGGCCCAGGTGGTGCAGGACAAAACGCCGGAGACGGTGCGGGCCAAGGCCGGCGCGGCCACGGAACAGGTCCGCGACAAGGCGGTTCAGGCCGGGCAGCTCGCGCGGGAGAAGACCCCGGATCCGGTGCTCGAGAAGGCGGACCAGGGCTTGCAGGCGGCACGGGCCAACCGCGTCCCCCTGCTCGCCGCGGCCGGCGCGTTCATCGCGCTGCTGCTCATCCGCCGGTCCAGGAAGCGCCGTTGAGAAACGTGGGAAGAGGGCGCGCGGAGCCACTCAGCATGGCCCTGCGCGCCCTCAACCTTCTCAACCGCCCAGGTCAGCGCACCCTGCCCCGCGGCTTCAAGGCCACCGGCGGCAGTTCGGGCGCCGGGATCGGGTCACCGTCGTAGCCCTTGACCTCGCCGAAGCGTGTTCCCGTCATCCAGTCCGCGCGGGCCTGCTCGATCTCCTGCTGGGTGCGGCCGATCCAGTTCCAGAACATGATCAGTTCCTCCTCGAACGGCTCACCGCCCAGGAGCATCAGCCCGGCGTCCGACTCGGCCCGCACCGGCAGTTCGTCGCGGCCGCAGCCGAGGTAGAGCATCGAACCCGGCAGCAGGGGCACACCGTCGACGCGGGTCTCGCCGGACATGGCGAGGACGGCGTACTCGAAGTCCCGCTCCAGCGGGACGCGTACGTCCGCTCCGCCGGCCAGCGTCAGGTCCGCGCCGACGATCGGGGTGTACGTCGTGCCGGGCGAGGTCGCGCCGTCGAGGTCGCCCAGGATCAGCGTGGCCTTGAGGCCCGGTGCCGTGACGACCGGGAGTTCGGCGTGGTGCTCGAAGCGCGGGTCGGTGTGGCGGTGGCCGTCCGGGAGGGCGACCCACAGCTGGGCGCCGTGCAGGAGCCGCGCGTGCGGACGGGGGCTCTCCTCGGAGTGGCTGATCGCGCGCCCTGAGGTCATCAGACCGAGCTCGCGCGGGCGGATCGTCTGGAGGCTGCCGGTCGAGTCGCGGTGCAGCACCTCGCCGTCGTGCAGCCAGCTCACCGTCTGCAGACCCATGTGCGGGTGCGGCGGGACCTGCATGCCGGACTCGTCGGCGATGTCGTCGGGGCCGTAGTGATCGACGAAGCACCAGGCGCCCACCATCCGGCGGCCCAGGTTGGGCAGCAGTCGACGGACCTCGGTCGACGCGCCGAGCTGCACCCGGCGCGGGCTGAGAAGTTCACGCACGGGCTCCGCCACCACGAAGCCACGACCACCGCACAGGGCGGGAACCGCCTCGCGATCAAGATTGCTCATGTCCCACAACCTAGCCCCGTCGGAGCGGTTCCGTCAGTCCGGGTGAAAATAGTAGCCATGTATATAGTCGCCATGTACTGTATCTGTCATGAGCAAGGGTTCCGGTACAGATTCCGAGAAGGCGACACCCGGTGCGCTGGTGTGGCGCCTGTCGATGAAGTGGCGCGTCGCGGTCGACCGGGCGGTGGCCCCGCTGGGGCTCACCCACGCGCAGTACGTCATGGTGGCCTCGCTGTACGGGCTGCGGCGGGCCGGGGAGCGTCCCAGCCAGCGGCGCCTCGCCGACGTCACGGGACTCGAGCCGCTCTACGTGTCCAAGCTGGCGCGCGCCCTCGAGGCGGCCGGCCTGGTCGAGCGGGACCGGGATCCCCGGGATCCCCGCGCCGTACAACTGGCACTCACCGAGCAGGGCCGCGAGGTCACCGGGCGCGCGATCAAGGTCGTACAAGGACTGTTGCGGCAGTTGCTGGCGCCGCTCGGCGGTCTCGACAGTCCGCGCGCCAAGGAGTTCTCGCGTGACCTGGCGACCCTGCTCGACGCCCCCCTGGACCCCTTCGCGGCCTCCACTCACGACGAGAACGAGCACGCAGACATCGAGCACGACGACATCGAGACGGAGCAGTCATGACCACCACCGCACCCACCGTCAACGGCCAGGTGATCGGCCTCGCCCACTACGCGGGCCGCGCCGTCCTGGAGAGCGTCCTGGCCCTCCACGGCGCCACCTTCCAGCAGCAGATCACCCTGAACCGGGTCACCGGGGGTCCGGTCGAACGGGACGCCCTCGTCGAGGAGGTCGCCGACGCGCTCAAGGTCGGCACCGCCGAGATACAGGGTGTCGTCGACGAGCTGATCGCCAAGGGGTCGCTGGCGGCCCAGGCCTCGCAGGTCCGGCTCACGGACACCGGGAAGACGTTCCACGCCGAGGTGTCGGCCGAGGTCGGGGAGATATCCGCCCGACTCTACGCCGGTATCCCGGCCGAGGACCTGGCGGTGGCCGGCGGCGTGCTGGCCCAGGTGACCGAGCGGGCCAACGCGGAACTGGCCGCGCGCCGCTCCTGACGCACCCACCCCTCCCGGGACGCCTCCGAGGTAGTGGAATATTCAACCAAATCCTCCGGTTGAGCAGGCCGAAGGAGGCAACGAGTGGACACCACGTACTACGACCACGGAACACCGGCGGAGCGCTGGGAGCGCGCGCAGCTGTTCTTCGACGCCAAGGACTTCACGGCCGCCGCACGGGTGCTGGACGGGCTGGTCGAGGAGGTGCCGGAGCAGACCGGACCCCGGCTGCTGCTGGCTCGGGCCTACTACCACTCGGCCCAACTCAAGCGCGCGGAGAGCGAGTTGCGGATCATCGTCGAGCGCGACCCGGTGGAGCACTACGCCCGGCTGCTGCTCGGCCGCACGCTCCAGCGGCAGAGCCGGGACGAGGAGGCCGACTCGCACCTGCGGATCGCCTCGGCGCTCGCGGGCGACTTCGAGCAGGTCTGAACCACACCGCACGACCGACACGGCACGGCCGACAACACATGACCGACACCGCATGACCGACCCCCGGGTCGCCTCCGTATCGAGGTGGCCCGGGGGTCGTCCGTCATTTGGCCGCCGCTGTCCCCCGCCGGTGGGCGATCTCGCCCAGCAGGATGTCGGCCACGACGAAGGCGGCCAGGGGGATGCCGAGCAGCGGGACGAAGTAGCCGAGGACGGCGATGACGGCGACACACGGGACGAGGATCTGCGGGGGCACGTTCTGCCAGGCACCGCGCGGTATGGGGCGGCCGAAGGAGGAGCCCCGGCCGCGCTGCCACCACATGCGGTAGCCCCAGACGATCAGCAGGATCAGGGAGGCCGCGAGCAGCATCAGGGCGATCTGGTTGACCAGGCCGAACAGGGAACCGGTGTGCAGGTCGATGCCCCAGCGGGTCAGCTTGGCGAGCAACGGGTAGTCCGCGAACCGGAGTTCGTCGGTGACCTTGCCAGTGCTCGGGTCGACGGCGACGGAGTCCTGCTTCTCGGGCCAGCTGCGCTGGACCTGACGGACGACGTACGCGGAGTTCTCGTCGGCGGGCGGAACGATCTCGACGGGGTCGCCGAGGCCTTTCGCGCGGGCCGCCGCGAGCACGGTGTCGAGGCCGACGCCGTGGTCGGCGTCCCCGGTGGTGGTGGCCGCCCCGTGCCCGGCGTGCTCGCCGCCGGCCGCCGCGGAGACCGACGGGGTGGACTGGCCGAGCGAGGTGCGCAGTTCGTCGATGTTGGCGCCGGCGTACGTCGACCAGGTCAGGCCGGTCGCCGAGAGGAAGATGAACCCGGCCGCCGCCCAGACGCCGACGGTGCCGTGCAGACCGAGCGTGCGGCGCCGGCCGCTGGTGCCGCGGACCTTGCGCAGCGCACGGCGGCGGGAGAACCACAGCACCAGGCCGCCGCCTGCGATGACCCACAGCCAGCTCGCGGCGAACTCGCTGTAGAGCCGGCCGGTTTCGCCGAGCCGCAGGTCCCGGTGGAAGTCGTCGATCCAGGTGCGCAGGGGCAACGCGCCGGTCGAGCCGTACTGTTCGAGGGCCCCGCGCACCTTGCCGGTGTACGGGTCGACGAAGACCGCGAGCGTGTGGTCCGCGTCGACGCCCGCGACGCCCGACAGCAGCACCCGGGTGGTGGCGTCGGACTCCGGGGAGGGGCGTACGGCGGACACGGTGCCCTCGGGGTGGGCCGCGCGGGCGGCGGTGACCTGCTCGGAGATGGGCAGCTTGGTGTCGCCGACCTTCGCGACGGTCATCTCATGGGCGTACACCAACTTCTCGGCCTGGAACGAGCCGGCGTAGAGGAAGCCCGTGACGGCGGCGACGAGCAGGAACGGCGCGACGAACACTCCGGCGTAGAAGTGCAGGCGCAGCACGAGGGGGCGCAGCGGGGCCCATCCGGAAGGGGTCGGCGCGGGGACGGCGGCGGGTTGCGGGGCCTCGTCCGTGGTGGTCGGTGGCGCGGTGGACATCGGCGGGATCTCCGGGGGGACGGGGACGGTGTGTGACTGTGGCGGTCCAGTAGTCGGGGGCGGAGGGCGTCGAGTTCCCGGCGACACAAGTGGCGTACGTCACAGGCCGCGGCGGCCGTGGCGGAACGTCATGGCATCCTGGCCCGATGGCAACTCCCCGTGACCCCGCACCCCTTGTCGACCTGGTCGAGGAACTCCTCGCGATCGATGGCCCGTTGCCGATCGTGGCCGCCGGTGACCCGGTCCTGCGCAGGGGCACCGAGCGCTTCGACGGTCAGCTGGACCCGGCGCTGCTGGCCCGTCTGGTCGAGGCCCTGCGGGTCACCATGCACGCGGCGCCGGGCGTGGGCCTGGCCGCGCCGCAGGTCGGGGTGCCGTTGCGGATCGCGGTGATCGAGGACCCGGCGCCGGTGCCGGACGAGGTGCGCATCGCCCGGGGCCGGGTGCCGCAGCCGTTCCGGGTGCTGGTCAATCCGTCGTACGAGCCCGTCGGCGGCGAGCGGGCCGCGTTCTTCGAGGGCTGTCTGAGTGTGCCGGGGTGGCAGGCGGTGGTGGCCCGGCACGCCGAGGTGCGGCTGACGGGCGAGGACGAGCACGGGCGCGCGGTGGACGAGGTGTTCAGCGGCTGGCCGGCCCGGATCGTGCAGCACGAGACGGACCATCTCGACGGCCTGTTGTATCTGGACCGCGCCGAGTTGCGCTCGCTGTCCTCGAACGAGGCGATGGCGGAGCGGTGGACCCGGCCGACACCGGAGGAGGCGGCGCGGGAACTCGGCTTCGAACTGCCGTAGCCCGGCCGCGCACTGCCTCTCACACGCGGCGCGGGGACCACCTGAAGTCGGTGGTCCCCGCGTGAACTTCCCTGTCCCGCACGTCAGTTGTCCCGGTACGCCTCCAGCAGGCGCAGCCACACCTCGCTGAGCGTCGGGTAGGACGGCACCGCGTGCCAGAGCCGGCTGATCGGAACCTCGCCCGCGACGGCGACGGTCGCCGAGTGGATGAGTTCGCCGACGCCGGGGCCGACGAAGGTGACGCCGAGCAGGATCTCGCGTTCGAGGTCGACGACCAGGCGGGCCTTGCCGCGGTAACCGTCCGCGTAGAGCCCCGCGCCGGCCACCGAGGCGAACTCGACGTCGACGGCGCGCACCCGGCGCCCGGCCTGCTCTGCCTCCGCGAGCGAGAGGCCGACGGACGCGGCCTCCGGGTCGGTGAAGACGACCTGCGGTACGGCGCTGTGGTCGGCGGTGGCCGCGTGCGCGCCCCAGGGGTCGGTCTCCAGGAGCGGTACGCCGGAGGCACGGGCGGCGATGGCGGCGCCCGCGATCCGGGCCTGGTACTTGCCCTGGTGGGTGAGCAGGGCGCGGTGGTTGACGTCGCCGACCGCGTAGAGCCACTGGCTGCCGGTGACGCGGAGGCTGTCGTCGACGGCGAGCCAGGAGCCGGGGGTCAGACCGACCGTGTCCAGGCCGATGTCCTCGGTGCGCGGGACGCGGCCGGTGGCGAAGAGGATCTCGTCGGCCTCGATGCGGTCGCCCTGCCCGGTGACGACCACGACCGTGCCGTTCTCGCGGGTGACCGACTCGACCGAGGCGCCGGTGCGCACGTCGACGCCCGCCGCGGTGAGCGCCTCGGCGATCAGTTCGCCGGCGAAGGGCTCCATGCGGTTGAGCAGGCCCTTGCCGCGGACCAGGAGGGTGACGCGCGAGCCGAGGGCCTGCCAGGCGGTGGCCATCTCGGTGGCGACCACTCCCCCGCCGACCACCACGAGCCGGCCCGGCACCTCCTGGGCGCTGGTGGCCTCGCGGCTGGTCCACGGGCGGACCTCGGCCAGTCCGGGCAGGTCGGGGAGAGCGGCGCCGGTGCCCGTGGCGACGGCGACCGCGTGCCGGGCGGTCAGCGTCTTCACCGTGCCGTCGGGGCCGGTCACGGTGACCGTGCGGGGTCCGGCGAGGCGGCCGTGGCCGCGGTAGAGGTCGGCACCGATGCCGTCCAGCCAGCCGACCTGCCCGTCGTCCTTCCAGTGGGAGGTGAAGTAGTCCCTGCGGGCGAGGACCGCGGCCGCGTCGAGCGGGCCCTGCACGTCCTGGCTCAGGCCCGGCAGCCGGCGGGCGTCCGCCTGGGCGATCACGGGGCGCAGCAGGGCCTTGCTGGGCATGCACGCCCAGTACGAGCATTCGCCTCCGACGAGCTCGCTCTCCACGATCGCGGTGGAGAGTCCGGCCGCACGGGTGCGGTCCGCGACGTTCTCCCCCACGGGCCCGGCCCCGAGCACCACTACGTCGTACGCGATGTCTTCCGTTTCCGTCATGGGGCCAGTCTGCTCGGTGGTGTGACCGGAGGCCACACGGGTAGGGGCGCGGAATACGTGACCGGCCGGCCGCGTTGTGCCGACGGCTTCGCCCCGACACGAGGAAGTAGGGATACACGTCATGAGCAGCACCGTGGAGCTCACCAAGGAGAACTTCGACCAGACGGTCACGGACAACGAATTCGTCCTGATCGACTTCTGGGCAGCCTGGTGCGGGCCGTGCCGTATGTTCGCCCCGATCTACGACAAGGCCGCCGAGGAGAACCCGGACCTGGTGTTCGGCAAGATCGACACCGAGGCGCAGCCCGAGCTCGCCGCGGCCTTCGGCATCCAGTCGATCCCGACGCTGATGATCGTGCGTGACCAGGTCGCCGTGTACGCCCAGGCGGGCGCTCTGCCGGAGGCCGCCCTGACGGACGTCATCGGCCAGGCCCGCAAGCTCGACATGGACGAGGTCCGCAAGTCCGTCGCCGAGCAGCAGGCGCAGGCCGAGCAGAACGGCGAGTAGGTCTCAGCCCAGAAGCGGAAGTCCCGTGTAGTTGGCGGCCAGTTCGGCGGCCGCGTGCCGGGACGAGGTGATCCGGCGGAGACGCGCGAGCTGCACCCGGTTCTCGAACGCGTCCCCGTCCGGCTGGGTGTGCAGCATCCGGGTCATGTCGTACGAGAAACGCGTGGCCTGCCACACGCGTGCGAGGCATGCGTCGGAATAGGTGTCCAGGAGCCGTTCGGAGCCCGTGCGGTGCAGTTCGGCGAAGGCGCGGGCGAGGAGGCGGACGTCGGAGACGGCGAGGTTGAGTCCCTTGGCGCCGGTCGGCGGGACGATGTGCGCGGCGTCGCCGGCCAGCAGCAGCTGGCCCAGGCGCATCGGTTCGTGGACGTAACTCCGCATCGGTGTCACGGACTTGGCGGTGATCGGGCCGCGCTTCAGGCTCCAGTCGGCGTCGACGGCGAACCGCGCGGCGAGTTCGTCCCAGATCCGGTCCTCCGGCCAGTCGTCGGGGTCGGTGTCGTTGGGTACTTGCAGATACAGGCGTGAGACGTGCGGGGAGCGCATGCTGTGCAGCGCGAAGCCGCCCTCCCCGCGCGCGTAGATCAACTCGTCGCAGGACGGCGCCACATCGGCCAGGACACCGAGCCAGGAGTACGGGTAGTCGTGCGCGTACGACCGGGCGACCTCGGCCGGGAAGGTGCCCCGCGAGATGCCGTGGAAGCCGTCGCAGCCGACCACCCAGTCGCAGCTCAGCGTCTGCTCACGGCCCTCGTGCACGAACCGGACGACGGGTGTCCCGCTCTCCGGCTTCTCCACCGCCAGCGCCTCCGCCTCGAACAACAGCGGTGGCCCCTCGGCCAGTTGGAGGGCGACGAGGTCCTTCACGATCTCGGTCTGGGCGTAGATGGTGACCGTACGGCCGCCGGTGAGGGCCGGGAAGTCGATGTGGTGGCGTTCGCGGTCGAAGCGCAGCTCGATGCCCTGGTGCACCAGCCCTTCGGCGCCGAGACGGTCGGCGGCGCCTGCCTCGCGCAGCGCGTCCACCGTGCCCTGCTCCAGCATTCCGGCACGCTGGCGCTGCTCGACGTACTCCCGCGTCCTGGCCTCCAGGACGACACACTCGATGCCCGCGCGGTGCAGCAGCCGGGCGAGGAGCAGCCCGGCGGGGCCGCCGCCGATGATGCCGACCGTCGTGCGCATGGGCGCCTCCTGAGGGTTCAGCTGGACTCTCGGTGGACGACCGTGGCGCCCAGTACTTCGTGCGTCTCGGGCCCGGCGCCCGGGTCGCGCACCGCGCGGTCCACCAGTTCGGCGAGGTCGCGGCCGGACGGGAGCTCGATGTGCACCGTGCTCAGCCGGGGCCGCAGCAGCCGGCCGAGGACGAGGTCGTCGGCGCCGATCACGGCCGTGTCCTGAGGGATGCGTACGCCCGCGTCCTGGAGGGCGCGCATCAGCAGCATCGCGTACTCGTCGTTGTAGGCGAACACGGCGTCGAGCTTGAGGGCGTGCCAGCGGGCGGCGAGGCGCGCGGCGGCCTGCTCGTCGTAGGCGAGAGGAAGGTCGGTGACCGCCGCGTCGGTGCCGTCCAGGGCCCGACGCACGCCCTTGAGGCGGGGCAGCGAGAAGAGCTCCAGGCCGTCCTCCTCGGGAACGAGGACACCGATGCGGCGCCGGCCGCGGTCGTACAGGTGGCGGCCCGCGCAGAAGCCGACGGCCTCGTGGTCCATGAGCAGGGCGTGGGCGCCCTCGACGGAATCGGGGCCGAGGGTGACGACCGCCCGGGCGCCGGAGCGCTTGAGCACGGTCACGCCCTGCGGGCCCAGGCCCGCGCCCGGCACCAGGACGGCGACGGGCCGCAGTTCGGCCCAGGCGCGGGCGGCCTCGTCGCCCTGCAGTCCGACGGTGCCGTACTGGACGACGGTGTAGTCGAGGCGGCTGAGCGCCCACTGGAGTTCGTTGATGAACTGGCTGTAGAGCGGGCCGATCGGGATGGTGGGGGCGGGCATCAGGACCAGGCGGCTGTGTCCGGCGCGCAGGCTGCGGGCGGCCGCGTGGGGCACGTACCCGAGTTCCTTCGCGGCTTCGTGGACGCGGCGGCGCGTGGGCTCGCTGATGCGTACGGCGCTGGTGTTGTTGAGGACGTAGGAGACGGTCGCGCGCGAGACTCCGGCCAGACGGGCCACATCGGCGCTCGTGGGCACGGGGCGCGCGGCGGGGGACGCGAGCGCGGGCGTGTTCGGTATCTGCACCATGACGTGAGGCATCTTTGCAGAACCTGTGTCCGAGGCCACACCCGGTCTACAACGAACATGTTCGTCACGAACTTGTTCTCAACGAACATGTTCGTTACCTTGGAGGCATGACAGACCGCCCCGACATCCCCCGCAGCCGCCGTGAGCGTCCGGCGAAGCCCGCCCTGTCCCGGGAGGGCATCGTGGCCGCCGCCGTGGCCGTGCTGCGTACCGAGGGCCTGCGGAAGGTGACCATGCGGCGCCTGGCGCAGGAGCTCGACACCGGCCCGGCCTCGCTGTACGTCTACGTGCGCAACACCGCGGAGCTGCACGCGGCCGTGCTGGACGAGCTGCTGGGCACCATCGGACCCGCCCCGACCGAGGGCTCGTGGCGCGAGCGGCTGGAGCGGGTGCTCACCGCGTACACGGCGATGCTCTTCGAGCACCCGAGCCTGGCCCGCTCCGCGCTCACCGCCCGGCCGAGCGGCCCGCACTACCTGACCCTGATCGAGACGCTGCTGGCCCTGCTCGACGAGGGCGGCGTCCCGCCGGCACAGGCCGCGTGGGGCGTGGACCTGCTGCTCCAGCACTCCACCGCGCAGGCCGCCGAGCACGTGGAGGACACGTCCGACGAGGAGTGGGATGCCGTGCGCCGTGCCGTGCGAGACGCGTCCGACCGCACGCATCCACGCGTCGCCGCACTCGCGGACGACCTGCTGTCGGGGCCGCCCGAGGCCCGCCAGACGTGGGCGCTACGGGCAGTGATCACCGGCATAGAGCGGACCGCCGTACCGACTGACCTCGCTGCCTCTCCTCTCCCCCACCTGCCATCTCTTCAAGTCCCGCCCCTTTCAAGGAGGTTCACCATGACCACCCCCCACCACCCCATCGCCGTCGTCGGCGGCGGACTCGGCGGGCTCACGCTCGCCCGGGTCCTGCACGTGAACGGCATCGAGGCCGCCGTCCTCGACCTCGACGACTCCCCCGCCGCACGCACCCAGGGCGGCATGCTCGACATCCACGACGACTCGGGCCAGCCGGCGCTGCGCGCGGCAGGTCTGCACGAGGCGTTCCTGACCCTGGTGCACCCGGGCGGCGAGGCCACCCGCGTCCTCGACCGGCACGGCACGGTCCTCGTGGACAGCCCCGACGACGGCAACGGCGGGCGCCCCGAGGTCGACCGCGGCCAGCTGCGCGACCTGCTGCTTGGTTCCCTCCCCGAGGGCACCGTCCGCTGGGGCGCGAAGGTCACCGGCGCCCGCCCGCTCGACGGCGGCCGGCACGAGGTGACGCTCGCGGACGGTTCCTCCTTCACGACCGATCTGCTGATCGGCGCGGACGGCGCCTGGTCCAGGGTGCGGCCGCTGCTCTCGGACGCGCGGCCCCAGTACACCGGCATCTCGTTCGTCGAGGCGGACCTCCCGGACGCCGACCTGCGGCATCCCGTGAGCGCCGAGGTCGTCGGCGGCGGCATGCTGATGGCGCTCGGCGCGGGCAAGGGCTTCCTGGGCCACCGCGAGACCGACGGCAGCCTGCACATCTACGTGGCGCTCAGCATCCCCGAGGACGGGTTCGACGGCGTCGACTTCACGGACACCGAGGCGGCGAAGGCGTACACGCTGGAGCACTTCGGCGACTGGGACAAGAGTCTGCGGGCGCTGGTCGGCGACGCCGACGGACCGCTGGTGCCACGGCACATCCACGCCCTGCCGATCGGGCACCGCTGGGACCGGGTGCCCGGGGTCACGCTGCTGGGCGACGCGGCCCATCTGATGTCACCGTTCGCGGGCGTGGGCGCCAACCTGGCCATGCTCGACGGGGCCGAACTGGGCCAGGCACTGGCCGCGCACCCCGGCGACACCGAAGCCGCACTGGCCGCCTACGAGGCGAAGCTGTTCCCGCGCAGCGAGGAGGCGGCGGCGGACTCCGCCGCGAACGGGATCCTGATGTTCCGCGACGACGCCCCGCAGGGCCTGGTCGACTTCTTCGGCTCGCACCACGGCTGAGCCGGACTCAGCGGGACGGCGGTACGGAGGTCACGCGCTCGACGAGGTCGATCCAGCCGGCCTCCAGGCGGGCCATCGGCATCCCGCACTGCTTGGTCAGGTGGTGGATCAGGGCGGGGTCGAGGTAGCCCATCAGCGTCCGCGCCAGCAACTCGCAGTCGGCGTCCGGCACAAGCTGTCGGAGCAGAACGGTGACGTGCATCGTGAGGGCCCGGGTCGGCGGCAGGTCGAACCTGCGGGTCGGCTCCGGCTGGGCGGCCAGTTGCAGGTCCAGCTGCTCCTGTGTGCGGTACAGCACCGCCACGCCGAACGCCCGCAGCCGCTCCAGAGGCGGAGCCCCGGGTCCCAGCGGGGCCGGTCCGCCGAGGAAGTCGGCCTGGAGCTTCTTCGCCGAGTGGTCCAGCAGGGCCATCAGCAGTCCGGTCCGGTCGCCGAAGCGACGGAACACGGTCCCCTTGCCCACCTTGGCCGCGGCGGCCACCGCCTCCATCGTGACCCCGGCCGCGCCGTGCTCGGCGATCAGCCGGGTGGCCGCCTCCAGCAGCGCGGCCCGGTTGCGCGCGGCGTCGGCCCGCAGGCAGGGCTCGTCCTCGACGGGGCTGAGCTGCAACAACTCCGGCTCGCCGACGGGCTCCTGAGGCGCCGGTATGGGCGGCAGGGTAGCGGACATGAAGACAGCGTAAAGCATGGGAACAAAACTGGACCGCAGTCCGCTTAGGGTGCTAGAACTTGAAACGGACCTCGGTCCGGATCGTAACGGCAATGTTTCAGCACCCCCTCTGGAGTCCCCCATGTCTGTTCGCATCCTCGCGCTCGTCGGCAGCCTTCGCGCCGGTTCGCACAACCGCCAGCTCGCCGAGGCCGCTGTGAAGCTGGCCCCGGAGGGCGCGGACATCGAGCTGTTCGAGGGCCTGGCCGAGATCCCCTTCTACAACGAGGACATCGACGTCGAGGGCGACGTGCCGCCCGCCGCCGCCAAGCTGCGCGCCGCCGCCCAGGCCGCCGACGCCTTCCTGCTCTTCTCCCCCGAGTACAACGGCACCATCCCGGCCGTCCTGAAGAACGCCATCGACTGGCTGTCCCGCCCGTACGGCGCCAGCGGCTTCGGCGGCAAGCCCGTCGCCGTGGTCGGCACCGCCTACGGCCAGTTCGGCGGCGTGTGGGCGCAGGACGAGGCCCGCAAGGCCGTCGGCATCGCCGGCGGCAAGGTGATCGAGGACCTCAAGCTCTCCATCCCCGGTTCCGTGGTCCGCTTCGCCGAGACCCACCCGGCCGACGACGCCGAGGTCGCCGCGCAGGTGACCGAGGTGCTCACCCGTCTGCACGGGCACGCGGGCGAGACCGTCGCCGCCTGATCGGCGCACTAGTCACCCGAAGGGGCCGGAGCTCTGAGCTCCGGCCCCTTTTCAGTGGTGCGGGCCCTTGCGGCCCAGGGTCTCCACAGGGCCCGCGCCGGGACGGGTCCACTGCGGCACCGGTCGGCTGGTGCCGCCCCAGGTGGCGTTCCCGTCCGCGTCCGTGCGCCAGGACCAGCACGCGTGCGCACCCTTGGGCCAGCCCTCGGGGTTGTCCTCCCACGTCTCGCCTCGGCCGTAGGGAGTCATGTCGAGCAGGCCGAGGGATCCGTTGACCCGCTCGTTGCCGCGACCCGTCGTGGAGTAGGTGAGGAACACGCGGTCGCCGTCGCGCAGGTAGCTGGCGAGGTAGCCCATGTGACCGCCGGCCGGCCCGTCCACACCGCGCACCGAGTACCAGGGCTGGGTGTAGCCCATGAACTCGACGTACGACGCGATCTCGTCCCACGGGCCCGTGGCCAGCACGGCGAACGAGACGCCGCGGGCGTGGAGATAGACGGCGTCCTGGAGGTGCCAGGCCGTGGTGGTGCAGCCCTCGCACTGCCCCTGGTGGGGGGCGCCGTCGTACCACATGTGCTTGTAGACGACGAGCTCGTCGCGGCCCTGGAAGAGGTCCAGGAACGGGACCGGTCCGTCGGCGCCGGTGACCTCGACCCTGCCGTCGAACTCGACCATCGGCAACCGCCGCCGGGCCGCGGCGATCGCGTCGCCCTCGTGGGTGTGCGCCTTCTCCCGGACCAGCAGCTCCTCGCGCGCCGCCTGCCAGGTGGCCAGATCGACGACCGGCGGTTTGCCGGGAAGGTCGCCGCTCGCGTTGCCGGGTGTGGTCGTCATGGTGTCCTCCGTGGTGTCCGATGCCGGGCGTCGTCGTACGACGCGCTACGACGCACACCGGAACAGACTCGCGAAGGCGCCGGAACTCATCGCGGCCGAGGGCTGTGGTTCGGGTCGGCCCGGCCGCTGGGGCCTCAGGCCACCGCCGTCCGCGCCAGCTCCCGCAGTTCGCGCAGCGCGGCGGCGACCGCGGGACGCTCCCGGCCGCCCGTGCGGGTGGAGGTGAGGAGCTTGCGGTGCGGGTTGCCCGTGCAGCGGACGCGGGTGATCGGCAGGTGCGGGGTGAGCTGGGAGAGCCTCGGGATCAGGGCCACACCGAGCCGGTGGGCGACCAGGTGGGCGGTGACGTTCCACTCCACCGTGTAGTGGACGACGCCTGGGCTGAACCCGGCCTCACCGCACGCCGACAGCACGTGCGGGCTGCACGGGCTGTCGGGCATCGGGGCGATCCAGTCCTCGTGGGCCGCGTCGGAGAGGTCGACGCGCTCACGCCCCGCCAGCGGGTGGTCCTCGGGTACGACGAGGTCGAACGGGTCGTCCAGCAAAGGCTGTTGGTCGAAGCGGGCGTCGCTCAACGGCGGGTTGTACGGCGTGGCCTCCACGACCGCCAGATCGGCCTCGCCCTCGAAGAGCTGGTCGAAGCTGTCCGGCACGCCCGCCTCCCGGATGCGCACCGACAGCCGCGGATGCCGCTCCCGCAGTCGGGCCGCCATCGGGGCGAGCAGCACCGACACGGCCGTCGGGAAGCCGCTGACCCGCAACGGGCCGCCGGGGGCGCTGTGTTCGGCGCGGAGATCCAGCTCGGCCTCTTCCCAGCGCGCCTCGATGGCGTCGGCGTGCGCGAGCAGACTCTCGGCGGCCGGGGTGAGGCGTACCCCGCGGCCCTGCGGCTCCAGCAGGTCGACGCCGAGGTCGCGGGCGAGCCCGCGGATCTGCTGGGAGGCGGCGGAGGGGGTGAAGTGCAGGGCGCGGGCGGCCGCGGTGACCGTGCCGTAGTGCGCGACCGCGCGCAGGACGTGGAGCCGGCGCAGATCAATCATGAAGCCCACGCTTCAAGGTCGGGTCCGGAAAGTCAACCTGGACGTGTACGAAGGTCGGGCCGCACGCTGGGTGTTTCGCGACGGTCAACCAGCCACGAGATACGAGGAGTTCCCATGCCCGGCCCGACCGGCGCCGCCTGCCCGCACTGCGGATGGCCCGACGCCGCCGAACCCTTCCGGGTGCTGTCCCGGCACGCCACCGCCGGCGGCCTCACCCTCTGGACGCGCTGCGGCTGCGGTTCGCTCCAGGTCAGGAGCGTCGACGACCGCGGTGTGCGGATCGTCTCGCGCAGCCGCCCCGCCACCGCTCAGTCGAGCCCGGCCAGCCGCTGAACGGCCGGTGCCACGAAGCTCTCCATCCAGCCGGAGGTCTCACCGAGGCGCGGCGAGAGGATGACCGTGTCGATGCCGAGCCCGGTGTAGCCCTCGATGTCCCGCGTGGCCGCGTCGAGGTCGCCCTCGTTGACCGCCTCTCCGCTGTAGGCGACGGTCTTGCGGATCGTGTCGTAGTCGCGTCCCTCGGTGTCGCAGTGGGCGCGCAGCACGTCGAGCTTGTGGCGGACCTCGTCCGGGGAGGTCGTGAAGAGGTTGCAGGCGTCGCCGTAGCGGGCGACCAGGCGCAGCGTCTTCTTCTCGCCGCCACCACCGATCATGATCTCGGGGCGGGGAGCGCTGACCGGGGCGGGTACGCACAGGGTCTCGGCCAGCCGGTAGTGCTTGCCCTCGAACGGGCCGTTGTCGTCCGGGTCCCACATCTGGAGGCAGACGCGCAGGGCCTCCTCCAGGCGCTCGAAGCGCTCCGCGAGCGGTGGGAAGGCCACGCCGAGCCCCTCGTGCTCGCGGCCGTACCAGGCCGCGCCGATACCGAGGGTGGCCCGGCCGCCGGACAGGACGTCGAGGGAGGTGGCGATCTTGGCGAGCAGCCCGGGGTGGCGGTACGTCACGCCGGTGACCAGCGCGCCCAGCTGCACCGTGGAGGTCTGGCCCGCGAGGTAGCCGAGGGTCGTGTAGGCCTCCAGCATCGGCGCCTCGGCCCCGCCGTTGAACTCCATCTGGAAGTAGTGGTCCATGACCGACAGCCAGCTGACCCCGGCCACCTCGGCCGCGCGGCCGGCCGCGGCGAGCTCGGCCCCGAGCGCGGGGCCTCCCCCGCTGTGGTCGAACCGGTTGATGTGCACACCCAGACGCATGTCCGTCTCCGTTCACCCCGGCCCGTGCCGATCCGTGCCGACCCCGGCGACGTTAGATCTTCGAGCACTCTCGAAGTCAAGGACGCGCCGCTTCACGCCGGGGGGCGCGCCGCCTCACGCTCTTCCTGCTTCTTCGACGCCCGCAGGCTGGTGAACGTCGTGACCGCCAGGACCAGCACGATGAAGCCCAGCGAGAAGGGGATGGAGATCTCCGGGACGTGCACGCCGGACTCGTGCAGTGCGTGCAGCACCAGCTTGACGCCGATGAAGCCCAGGATGATCGACAGGCCGTAGCTGAGGTGCACCAGCTTCTTGAGCAGTCCGCCGATGAGGAAGTACAGCTGCCGCAGGCCCATCAGCGCGAAGGCGTTGGCAGTGAACACGATGTACGGGTCCTGGGTCAGTCCGTAGATGGCCGGGATGGAGTCGAGCGCGAACAGCACGTCCGTGGAGCCGATCGCGAGCATCACGACCAGCATCGGGGTCATGACCCGCTTGCCGTTCTGCTCGACCCAGAGCTTGGTGCCGTGGTATCGGTCGGCGACGCCGAACCGCTTCTCCACCGCCTTCAGCAGCTTGCTCTCCTCGTAGTCCTCCTCGTGCCCTTCCTTGCGCGCGTCCTGGATGAGCTTCCAGGCGGTCCAGATCAGGAAGGCGCCGAAGAGGTAGAACACCCAGGAGAAGGTGGAGATGATCGCCGCACCGGCCGCGATGAAGCCGGCGCGCAGCACCAGGGCCACGAGGACGCCGACCATCAGCACCCGCTGCTGGTACTGCGAGGGCACCGCGAACTTCGCCATGATCAGGACGAAGACGAAGAGGTTGTCGACACTGAGCGACTTCTCGGTGACGTACCCGGCGAAGAACTCGCCCGTGGGCCCCGCCCCGCCGAAGACGAGAAGGCCCACCCCGAAGAGACAGGCCAGGACGACCCACACGATCGTCCACACCCCCGCTTCCCTGACCGACACGTCGTGGGGTTTGCGGCCGATGAAGAAGTCGACGGCGACGAGCAGGCACAGGGCCAGTACGGTCAGCAGCCAGACGGTGAGGGAGACGTTCACAGGTGGGACTCCTGGTGCGGTGGGGGGTCCGGTCAGCGTTGTCGGAACGTGTGATCCCTTCCACCACGGACAGGTGAACAACGGGCAATGAGGCGGTTTCGGGAGTCCACCCGCCATTCGGCGGGCACCTTCCGCCGGACGGCGGCGGGCCCGGCGGCGCCGTCGCGCGGACCATGGCAGTCGAGAGCCGCCGCGCCCCGCGTGAGGAGACGTCATGACCCAGGTTCCGCCCCCGTTCGACCCCGAGCTCGCCGCCGCGCTGGAGCTGGTCGGGGATGTGATCTCGCCCGGCCTCACGCTGGACGACATCGCCACGATGCGCGAGGGAATGGGGGTCGACTTCCTGGGCGAGCTCGACCTGACCCTCGACCGGTTCTTCGAGGTCGAGGACCGTACGGTGCCGGGTCCCGACGGCGAGCCGGACATCTCGCTGCTCATCTGCCGTCCCGCCGCCCCCGCGACCGTCGGCCCGCGGCCCGTCTTCTACCACGTGCACGGCGGCGGCATGGTCATCGGCGACAACCGGATCGGCGTGACCGCGGCCCTCGACTGGGCGAAGGAACTGGACGCGGTCGTCGTCTCCGTGGAGTACCGGCTGGCACCGGAGCATCCGCATCCGGCGCCGATCGAGGACGTCTACGCCGGGCTGGTCTGGACGGCGGAACACGCGGCCGAACTCGGTGCCGACGCGGACCGGATCGTGATCGCGGGCGCCAGCGCGGGCGGCGGACTGACCGCGGCACTGGGCCTGCTCACCCGGGACCGCAAGGGTCCGCGGCCGATCGGCCAGGTGCTGATGTGCCCGATGCTCGACGACCGCAACGACACCGTCTCCTCCCACCAGATGGCGGGCCTCGGTGTCTGGGACCGCACGGCCAACGAGACCGGCTGGACGGCACTGCTCGGCGACCGGCGCGGCGGCCCCGACGTGTCCCCCTACGCCTCCCCCGCCCGCGCCGACGACGTCACCGACCTGCCGCCCACCTTCATCGACGTCGGCTCGGCGGAGACCTTCCGCGACGAGGCGGTCGCCTACGCCACCCGGATCTGGCAGTCCGGCGGAGTGGCCGAGCTGCACGTATGGCCGGGCGGCTTCCACGGCTACGACGGCTTCGTGCCGCAGGCGGCGGTGTCCCGCGCGACCGGGGCGGCACGGCTGAACTGGCTGCGGCGGCTCATCGGCGAGTGAGGGGATCCGGCGGGTGGGGTGAGGCGCCGACCTCCCCCACCGCGGACGAAGCGCCGACATCCCACTCCCCGGGCGAGGACCCGACATCCCGCACCGCCGCGGACTCCCCCGCATCGGCGCCATGGAGGACCATGAACGTATGAAAGAGCTGGCCGGACGACTGACCGCGCTGGATCCGGACGCCGGAGCCGCGGTGCAGGTCATCTCCTACTTCGATCACCTGGCCGAGGCCAGGGCCGGTCTGGAGACCCTGGTACGGGGCGCCGCCGTGCTGGCCGGCTGCCCGGCGCGGCTCGTCGACGGAAGTCGGCGCGTACGGGTCCGGGTCGAGCCCGACGGCACCCGCAAGGACGTCGACACCCCGCCGGACCCCGCCTGGCCGTCCGCCGCGCTGGAACCGGGCGGTGCCCCGGCCCTGTGGCTGGAGCGTCCGGCCGGGCAGCCCAGTGTCGTCGACGCGGTGATCGTGGAGCGGGCCGCGGGCGCCGTCCGGCTCGTCCTGGACCGCACCCGGGGCCGCGCCCCCGCCTCGCTCGCCGACGACCCGGCCCTGGTGGAGACGCTGCTGGACGCGACGGTCCCGCAGGACGCCCGGCTGCACGCGGCCCGTCTCGTCGGCGTCGACCCCGCCGACCCGGCCCTCCGCGTACGCGCCCTCGCCCCGGCCGACGGCAGACCCCGCCTGCTGATCGCCGGCGCGGACCTCCCGGCAGGCCGCGTCGGCGTCGGCCCCGCCGTCCCCGTGCTCGACCTGCCGCACTCCTGGGCCGAGGCCCGCACGGCCCTGCGGTTCACGGCCGACGGCACCGCGCAGGACCCCGGCCCGCGCGTGGTGTACGCCGACGAGCTGGGCGGCATCGCCCTGCTCGCCGGGCTGATCGCACCGGGCGCCGAGCCACCGGCCGACGTGCACGCCATCGAGGCGGCCGCCGCTGCCGTGCCCGGGCTGCTGGCCACGCTCAACGCCGTGGCCGCGACGGCGAGTCAGCGGGCGGCCGCCGCCGAGATCAACGTCCACCACTCCACGCTCCAGGACCGGTTGACCCAGGCGGAGCATCTGCTGGGCTGGCCGGTACGTACACCGCAGGGCCGGCTCAGGCTCCAACTGGCGCTGGCGATGCGGCACTTGGCGCGGCCGTAACGGTCAACCGAGGTCGCGCGCCTGCCTCGCCACGCCGGTCCGTCCTAGGGGGAACGACGCCTCAAGGCGCCACTCCGTGCCGCTGAACACCACCAGGTCGACCGCCGACACATGAGCCGAGACAGGGAGGTTGGGACCGATGTCCGCCTCCGCCTCGTCCAGGGCTTTTTCGTCCTTGACCTGGCCGACGGTCAGATGGGGCACGGGTTCGTACTTGCCGCCGTACGGCGGGGCTTCCGGCCAGCGTCCGACGACGGCCTCGGTGAGGCGGCGGAAGGGGGTGTCCGGGTCCGGAGCGAGGTACAGGACGCCGGGGAAGCGGCCGCAGCGCTCGAAGCGGAGGTCGAAGGCCGGTTGCCGGGCGGCCAGTTCGCCGAGGGCGGCACGGGTGCCGACGTCGATGACGTCCGCGTGCAGGAACGGGAAGAGGACGGTGACATGGGCCGGGACGCCCGCGCGCGCGGCGGGATCGAGGCGCTCGCGCCACGTTCCGACCACCGGCTCGGCCTCCGGGATCAGCGCCACGAGGCCTGTCTGTCCTGCCTGGAATCCACGGGAGTCGTCCGTCACCCGACGTGTATATCAGCCGTACCGACGAGCACGGACCCGCACCGGCGGTCACTCGTTGCATACGCGCGCTACATGCTTCCGCCGGTAATTTCACCGATCCCCTATCCTGGATCCCAGTCATCACGCGACGGAGGACCCAGGCCATGACCGCGACGGACCCGGCACTCACCGCCCTCGCCCAGGGCTGGTGCGCCCTCTCGCTACTGCACGGCAGGATCGAGGCCCACATCGAGCGCGCCCTACAGGCGGCGCACGACCTGAGCGTGCGCGAGTACTCGCTGCTGGACGTCCTGAGCCGGCAGCACGACGGCGACGGCGGGCATCTGCAGATGAAGCAGGTCGCCGACGCGGTCGTACTCAGCCAGAGCGCCACTACCCGGCTGGTCACGCGCCTGGAGGACCGCGGTCTGCTGACCCGCTACCTGTGCCCCACCGACCGCCGTGGCATCTATACGAACGTCACCGAGTCCGGCTTCACACTGCTGGAGGCGGCCCGCCCGACCAACGAGGCCGCCCTGCGCGAGGCCCTCGACTCGGCCGCGGCGAATCCCGAGCTCGCCCCGCTGGTCAAGGCGGTCGAGACGCTCCGCGTGGCCGCCTGACCCCTGACCCCGCCTCCTCCTCTGACGCCGAGCCCCCGAGGTGCTTTCGCCGCGGGGGCTCTCGCTTGACCACATGCTTGCAGACGCGCTCTACCCGCCCTCGACCTTCCCTGCACTTGCATTTATCCCGCGTCTGCAATTATTGTCGACGCTCGTAAGCGACACACGCAATCGCCTGGAAGGTACCTCCCATGCCTCTCGCCCTTCTGGCCCTCGCCATCGGGGCCTTCGGGATCGGCACGACGGAATTCGTGATCATGGGCGTGCTGCCCGAGGTCGCGGGTGACTTCGGGGTCTCCATCCCGACCGCCGGCTGGCTGGTCTCCGGCTATGCCCTCGGTGTCGTCGCCGGCGCACCCCTGCTGACCGTCCTGGGCACCAAGGTCTCCCGCAAGAAGATGCTCATGTTCCTCATGGGGCTCTTCGTGGTCGGCAACGCGCTGTCCGCGTTCGCCCCCAGCTTCGGCGTGATGCTGATCGGCCGCGTGATCGCCTCCCTGGCGCACGGCGCGTTCTTCGGCATCGGCTCCGTGGTCGCCGCCGACCTGGTCGCCCCGGAGAAGAAGGCCTCCGCGATCTCCCTGATGTTCATGGGCCTCACGGTCGCGAACATCGTCGGTGTCCCGCTGGGCACCTACATCGGTCAGGCCGCCGGCTGGCGCGTCACGTTCGTCCTCGTCGCCTCGCTCGGCATCGTCGGGCTGCTCGGTCTGGCGAAGCTCGTGCCCGACGCGGGCCAGCCCAAGTCCCCTGACGTACGCGCCGAGTTCGCCGCCTTCCGCAACGTCCAGGTCTGGCTCGCGCTGGCGATGACCGTCCTCGGCTACGGCGGAGTCTTCGCCGCGATCACCTACATCACGCCGATGATGACCGAGGTGGCCGGCTACTCGGCCGGCGCGGTGACGTGGCTCCTGGTGCTGTTCGGGGTCGGCATGTTCCTGGGCAACCTGCTGGGCGGCCGGTTCGCGGACCGCGCGCTGATGCCGATGCTGTTCACCGCGCTCGCCGCGCTGACCGCGACACTGCTGCTCTTCACGGCCACCGCGCACAACAAGGCCCTCGCCGCGATCACGCTCACGCTGATCGGTGCCCTCGGCTTCGCCACCGTTCCCCCGCTGCAGAAGTGGGTACTCGACCAGGCGTCCGCCGCCCCGACCCTCGCCTCGGCCGTCAACATCGGCGCCTTCAACCTCGGCAACGCACTGGCCGCCTGGCTGGGCGGTGTCGTCATCTCCGCCGGGCTCGGCTACACGTCGCCGAACTGGATCGGCGCCCTGCTGTCCGGCTCCGCGCTGCTGCTGTCCTTCCTCGCCGCGGCCCTGGACCGCCGTACCCGCACCGCCACCGGCCATGTCGTGGCCGCGTCCGCCCCGGCCGACGGCGTGCCCGTCGCCGCCCGGCACTGAACCGACCGAACCGACCGGCACCGAACCGGCCGACCCCGCACCGCCAACACCGCAAAGGAACAGCGCACATGACCCCCACCGTCACCCTCAACAACGGCGTCGAGATCCCCCAGCTCGGCTTCGGCGTCTTCCAGGTCCCCGACGCCGAGACCACCGCCGCCGTCACCAACGCCCTTCAGGCGGGCTACCGCAGCATCGACACCGCCGCGATCTACGGCAACGAGGCCGGCGTCGGCGCCGCCCTCGCCGCCTCGGACCTCGCCCGCGACGACCTCTTCGTGACCACCAAGCTGTGGAACGCGGACCAGGGTTACGACGCCACGCTCCGCGCGTTCGACGCGAGCCTCGCGAAGCTGGGCCTGGAGTACGTCGACCTGTACCTGATCCACTGGCCGACGCCGGCCCGGGACCTGTACCTCGACTCGTGGAGCGCCATCGAGAAGCTGGCCGCCGACGGCCGGATCCGTGCCGCCGGTGTCTCCAACTTCCAGCCCGCGCACCTGCGTCGGCTGGTGGACAACTCGTCGCTGGTGCCCGCGGTCAACCAGATCGAGCTGCACCCCGGCCTTCAGCAGAGCGAACTGCGGGCGCTGCACGCCGAGTTCGGGATCGTCACCGAGGCCTGGAGCCCGCTGGCCCAGGGCGCGGTGCTGGGTGAGTCCGCGCTGACAGAGATCGCCGGGCGGCACGGCAGGTCGCCGGCCCAGGTGGTGCTGCGCTGGCACCTTCAGCTGGGCAACGTGGTGATCCCGAAGTCGGTGACGCCCGCCCGTATCCGCGAGAACATCGACGTCTTCGACTTCGTGCTCGCCGACGAGGAGATGGCCGCGATCGCGGAGCTGGACCGCGGGCTGCGCACGGGTCCGGACCCCGACACCCTCAACTGACCGTCGAGCGGCCCTGGTTCATCAGATCCAGGGCCGCGTTCGCGGCCGCGGTGACGACGTCCGGCCGGGCCCCCGCCGCCTCGGCCACGTCGGTCACCAGCCGGACGTCCTTGCGGAGCAGGGGTCCGGCGTGGGCGGCGATGCGGTCCAGGGTGCCGCCGGCCGACGCGATCCTGGTGAGGGCGAAGCTGGCGCCGCTGCCGTGCGCGACGACCTGGGCGAGCGCGCCGGCGTCCACGGCCAGGTCCCGGCCGAGGGCGAGGGTGTCGGCGGCCGTGGCCAGGTTGGCCGTGAACAGCACGTTGTTCAGGAGCTTGGCGAGCTGGCCGGTGCCGAGCGGGCCCATGTGGACGACGGGATCGGCGTAGGTCTCGAACACGGGACGGCAGTAGGCGACCGTGCCGGGCTCTCCCCCGGCCATCACCACCAGCCGTCCCTCGGCCGCCGCAGGGCCGCCCCCGCTGACGGGAGCGTCGATCAGTGTGACGCCGTGGGTCCTGGCCCGGTCGGCGAGGCGCCGGCAGGTGTCCGGGTGGACGGTGCTGTGCACGGCGACCACCCCGCCCTTGCGCAGACCGGCGAGAACTCCGTGCTCGCCGGTGAGGATCTCCTCCACGTCGGCGTCGTCCACGACACAGACGCAGACCAGGTCGCTGCCGGCCGCCAACTCCGCCGGGGACGAGGCGCGTTGGGCGCGGGTGTCGGCGAAGGGGACCAGGGTGGCGGGGCGGCGGGCCCACAGGGCGGTCTCGTAGCCCGCGTCGACGATACGGCGGGCCATGGGGCCGCCCTGGCTGCCCAGGCCGATGAATCCGACGCGCATCAGCGGGTCTCCTGTTCATGGGGTGCGGGGGTGGGGGTCGGCTCCGGTGCCGGCGGGTTCGGACGCCAGCACGTGCCGAGCAGGCCGGTGGTCGCCGCCACGGCCGCGCCCAGCGCGATGGCGCCGCCCGCCCAGCCGGTCACCGCGATGCCGGCCGCCTCGTCCACCGAGACGTCCCCCGGCCCCAGCACCGCGAGGGCGAGGGACAGGACGGCGAGGGTGAGGACGTACTCGTAGCCCTCCTTGAAGACGAAGAAGCCGTTGGGCCGGTGGGCGAGGAGGCCGGCGACCAGCATCACGGAGATGACGGCCGCGCAGGCCAACGGGGTGACCAGGCCCGCCAACAGCAGGACCCCCGCGCCGACTTCGGTGAGCACGCTCGCCCACGCCTGGAGCGTGCCGTGGCGCAGGCCGAGGCCGGTGAACCAGCGGGCGGTGCCCTCGATGCGGCCGCCGCCGCGCCAGTGGTTGAGGCCGTGCGCGATCATGACGGCGCCCAGGACCAGGCGGATCAGCAGCAGCGCGGTCGTGTCGGCGTGGCTCATCCGGCCCTCCCCTGCCGTGAGTGCGCGGCGATGTCGCTCTCGTGGGCCACGGCGCACTCCTCGGCGAACGACAGCACCTTCAGGTGGTAGGCGCGGGCCGAGTGGCCGAGGCTCAAGTTGTGGCCGCTGTCCGGCTGTTCGTTCGTCCGGACCCGGGGTGCGGCGGTGAAGAGGGCGGCGATGTCGGCCAGCACCTCGGGCCCGGAGCTCCACACCTCCTCGTGGTCGCCCAGGCTGAACTGCACGGGAACCCTTACACGAGCGGCCAGTTCGGGGAACTCATGACGCCAGCCGCGCGCCGCCGACTCGTACTCCGGAGAGGCGGCGGCGATGCTCGCGCCGCCCAACACGTCCGGCGGGTAGAGGTGGTTGGGGCCCCACAGCACCTTCCACAGGAGCGACCGGGCCCGCCCGGCGGGACGCAGTTCCTCGTCGTTCAGCTCCAGGAAGCCGGTGGAGCGGGGGTGGTGGTGCCGGCCGGTGCCGGCCAGCTCCAGACCGAGGAGTTCACGGCCCCGCGCGTCGGCGGCCATCCGTACGGCGAGTTCGCTGCCCGCGGAGTGGGCCAGGACGAAGACACCGGAACCGCGCGGGCGCGTGGACAGCAGCCGGTCCAGGACGCCGAAGGCGAGGTCCACCCGGCGTGCGGGGTCGGTGAGTTGCCGCGCGTCGGGCAGCGAGGCGCCGTAGCCCGGGCGGTCGAGGGCGAGGACGGAGAAGCCGAGCGCGGCGCCGGTGCGCAGCAGCGAGAGCCGCGCGTGTCCCGGGCAGTCGAAGTACGTCGATCTGGTCCCGCCGCCGTGCAGCGCGAGGACGACGGCACGTGGCTCGGAGACCCAACTCGCCCGGTACGAGAGGGAGATGCCGTCGATGTCGACGACTCCGGGCACGACGGGCGGGTCGCCGTCCGCCGCCGTCGGCCGTGTCACGTGTCCGTCCTGAGGAGGATGACCCCGCTGGGCGTGAGGCCGCCCGAACTGACGACGGCGACCCGGGCGTCCGGGACCTGGCGGACTCCGGCCGCTCCTCGCAGTTGGACGATCGCCTCGTGGACGAGGCCCATGCCGTGGGTGCGTCCGTGCGAGAGCTGGCCGCCGTGGGTGTTGAGGGGCAGTACGCCGTCCCGTGCGATGTTCTTTCCTCCGTCCAGGAAGTCCTTCGCCTCGCCGATCCCGCAGAAGCCCAACGCCTCTATCCAGGAGAGGCAGTTGAAGGTGAAGCCGTCGTAGAGCTGGGCCACGTCGACGTCGGCGGGGCGCAGCGAGGTGCGGGTCCACAGATGCGCGGACTGGCCGATGACCTGGGGTTCGTGGGTGAGGGTGCTCTGGTCCCATTCGAGGCGCTCGGTGATCTGCGTGCCGACGGCCTCGACGAGAACGGGGGGTCGGGCCAGGTCGCGGGCGGTGTCGACGGCTGAGACCACGACGGCGACGGATCCGTCACAGGGGACGTCACAGTCGTAGAGCCCGAAGGGTGTGGTGATGGGGCGGGCCTGGAGGTAGTCGTCCATGGTCATCGGGTCGCGGTAGATCGCGGTGGGGTTGAGGGCCGCGTTGGCGCGCTGGTTGAGGGCGATCCAGCCGAGGGTCTCGCGGGTGGTGCCGTAGCGGTGGAAGTGGCGTTGGGCGTTCTGCGCGAGGGTGTGGGCGGCGGAGACGGCACCGAAGGGCTTGAGCCAGCCGGGGTCGGAGCCGCTCGGTGCCGGGATCCTGCCCTGCTTCACCAACTCGCCGTACGTGGACTCCCATACGGTGCGGAAGCAGAGCACGTGCCGGGCGAGTCCGCCGGCCACGGCCAGCATCGCGGCGATGAGCGAGCCGCCGGGGCCGAAGGTCTCGCCGCCGCCGTTGTACCAGCTGGGCCGGATACCGAGGGCGGACTCCAGCGCGGTGACGCCGCCTTCGGCGAAGCCGCCGTACGCCCCGGCTCCGGGGTAGGTGGACAGGCCGTCGATGTCGTCGAGGGTGAGTCCGGCGTCGGCGACCGCCGCCCCACAGGCCTCGACGGTGAGGGAGAGCGGCTGGACCATCAGGCGGCGGCCGAGCCGTGAGCTGCCGATGCCGGTGATCGCGACCTTGTCCTCGAACTTGTCGACGGTGGCCATGGGCCGGGACCTGGGCGGCGGCCCGTCCTCGGGGAGCGGCGCCGGGTCGCCCTGGTCGGCCGCGGGGCGGAACAGCGGCAGCCATACGTCGTCGTCGACGGGCTCGAAGACGACCTCCATCCGCATGCCCAGGGCGAGTTGGCCGGGGTCGCACTCGACGGCGTTGGTGGTGAGCCGGACCCGGGGGTCCTCTTCGAGGGCGACCTGGGCGACGACGTACGGCGGTGGCAGTCCTGGCGGGGCGAAGCGGTGGTTGACGGTGAAGCCGATGAGGGTGGCGCGGCCGGAGACGGTCCGGACGCCCAGGTCGTGGCCGCGGCAGTAGCGGCACACGGGCTGGGGCGGATGGATCAGGGAGGCGCACGAGGCGCACTCCTGGATCCGTAGCCGTCCGTCCGCCCCCGACGTCCAGAAGAACTCGTTCTGTTCGGTGATCAGGGGGACGGGACGTCCCGGGGCTCCGGCCACCTGCACTCCTTCGTCTCTGACCTGTGTCTCGGCGGACGCGTCTCCCGGCCCGCGGCTCAGCGCGCGCGTCTCTCGGCCTGCGGTTCAGCGGACGATCCGCGCCTGTCCCGCCCGTACCGTCACCGGCTCGGCCAAGCGCTGTTCGTCGCAGGCGCGTTGGAGGATCTCCAGCGTCTCGTCGAGCGGCGGACCGAGCCGCTTGCCCGGGGTGAAGGTCGCCGGGAGGTGACGCATGCCCTGGATGATGCCGATGGTCTCGTAGTGGACGGTGCCGGCCGGGTCGCAGCTGAAGTCGGGCATCCGGTCCAGCACGGCCGTCACCATCCGCTTGAACACGGTGCGCGCGACGTTCGAGCCGATGCAGCGGTGGATGCCGAGGCCGAAGCTGCTGTGCCGGTTGCCCCTGCGCTCCAGGTCGACCCGGTCGGGGTCGGGGAAGACCGCGGGGTCCCGGTTGGCCATCGCCCAGGACAGCCACAGGCGTTCACCCTCCTTGAACTCCTGCCCTGCGATCTCGCAGTCGGCGGAGAACGTACGGCCGTCGCCCGGCGCCGGCGTGAAGAAGCGCAGGAACTCCTCGGTGGCCGGGTCCAGCAGGGTGTCCCGCTCGCTGCTGAGCCGGTTCCGCTCACCGGGGTTGTCCGACAGCCATTCCAGGGCGTGCGCGGTGAGCGCCGTCGTCGTGTCGAAGCCGCCGCCGATCAGCAGGGCGAGGACGCCGACCAACTCCAGGTCGGACGGGGTCTTCCCGTTGATCTCGGCCCGGGCCAGTGCGTCGATGAGGCCGGGCCTGGGGTTCTCGCGGATCTCCACGAGGGACAGGTACAGGGCCTGGCCCATGGCGCGGCTCAGGTCCGCGACCCGGGGCATGTCCGGCGAGTTGGGCGGGGTGTAGACCGAGGCGTGGGCGGGCTCGTTGTAGACGGTCCAGTCCTTGAGCGGGATGCCCATCATGGCCAGCGTGAGCACGGCCGGCACCACGTTGGCGAGGTCGTCGACGAAGTCGATGCGGCCTTCCTCGATCTTCGCGTCGAGACAGGCGCGGACCACCTCGTCGACGACGGGGATCCAGCGGGCGACGGCCGCCGGGGAGAGGTAGGGGTTGAGCGTCTGGCGGTAGTAGCGCTGTTCGGGCGGGTCCATCTCCAGGAATCCGCCCTGCACTTCGCGGGCGCGGGGCGGCGAGGGGATGGTGATGCCCTTGTAGCCGCGCCGTATGCCCTGCACGTCGTGGTCGTTGGACAAGTACTCGGCGGAGCGCGCCAGTTCGAAGACCTCGCGGTTGCCGCTGGCGACCCAGTGGCCGCCGTGGGTGTCGGTCCAGGCGATGGGGCACCTGCCGTGCAGTTCGTGGGTGATCTCCTCGAACCGGTGCCGGTACTCGGGGGTGTGCCGGTCGAAATGCACCCGGTCCTTCTTGCGCTCGTCGTCCTGCTCGCGCCTACTGACGTTCTCGCGCTCGTCGCCACTGGCCTCGCTCATGGGTTCCGCCCTCCCTTCAGAACAGCTGGATGGCTCGTTCCGGGCAGGAGTGCGCGGCTTCCCGCACCTCCGCTTCCTGGTCGGCCGGGACTTCTTCGCTGACGGCCGAGGAATGGCCGTCGATCTCGTCGAGCTCGAACGCCTTCGGAGCGATCATGGCGCAGAGCGTGTGGCCCTGGCAGCGCTCCGGGTCGACCCGGACCTTCACTTCTTCAACTCCCTCTATTTCTGCGCGACTTGGCTCCATCGGGCGGCGTCGGTTCACTTCCGCCAGTCGTACCACTTGAGGTAACCGCCGGCGTCGACGCGCAGTTGGGTGCCGGTGATGTAGCGGGCCTCGTCGGAGGCGAGGAAGAGCACCGCGTTGCTGATGTCGACCGGTTCGACGAACGAGACCGGCATGGCCTGCTGCACGGAGAAGGCCGGCTCTGCGTCCTGCCGGGTGGGGTGCTCGAGGTCGGGCCGGAAGGACTTGTACATCGGGTCGCTCTGGAGCATGCGGGTGTCGACGTTGGTGGGGTGGACGACGTTGGCGCGCTGGTTCAACGGGGCGAGATTGCGGGCGAGTTCGTGCACGTACTCCGACAGGGCCCGCTTGGCGAACGCGTAGCCGGAGCCACCGGGGTTGGCGCCCGGGGTGTCGACGATGCCGTGTTCCATGAGGGCGGCGGTCGAACCGGTGGCGATGACCGAGGCGCCCTCGCGCAGGTGCGGCAGGGCGACCTGGATGGCGTTGATGGTGCCGATCAGGTCGACGTCGACGGCGTCGCACCACGCCTGTAGCTTGGGCTCGCCGTGCAGCGGGGCGATGCCCGCCTGGGCCACCACGATGTCCAGGCCGCCGAGTTCGGCGAGCCCGGCCTCCAGCGCCTCGCGCAGTTGTGCCGCGTCGCGTACGTCGGCCTGGCGGGCGACGATCCGCCGGCCCCGCTCCTCCACCAGCCTGGCCGTCTCCTTCAGGTCCTCGGGGGTGGCCATGGGGTAGCCGACCGTCTCGAAGTCGCGGCAGATGTCCACCGCGATGATGTCGGCGCCCTCCTCGGCCAGCCGTACGGCATGGCTGCGGCCCTGTCCGCGCGCGGCGCCCGTGATGAACGCGACCTTGCCCTCGACTCGTCCCATGGCGGGTTCCTTTCCTGTCCTGTAGCAGTGGGCAAGAATCACCCTTCCGAATGCGAGAACCATACTTTCAACGACGTGTCGGCCGGAAGGGCCGTGTCCGGACTTTGTGTCATCGCGCGACAGCCCTGGGAAATGCCCTGCTCGGGTCGTGACGGACCCCTGGCGCCACGGTAGGGTTCTCACCTGAATACTCACGCGATCTCAGCCTGAGAGAACCTCATTTCCACACGGCGTGGAGGAGTTCATGGAGCGCAAGACCTTCGGAGAGGTGATCGCATGAGCGGTGAAGGACCGCTCGCCGGGATCCGGGTGCTGGAAGTGGCGATGTACGGCTTCGTGCCGTCCGCCGGCGCCGTGCTCGCCGACTGGGGCGCGGACGTGGTCAAGGTCGAGCACGCGGTCACCGGCGATCCGCAGCGCGGGCTGCGGCAGACCGGCACGTTCAAGGTCGAGGGCGACCCCAACCCCAATGTGGAGCACGCCAATCGGGGCAAGCGCAGCATCGGCCTCGACATGGCCAGGCCCGAGGGCAAGGAGGTGCTGTACGAGCTGACCCGGCGGGCGGACGTCTTCCTCACCAGCTTCCTGCCCTCCGCCCGGCGGAAGTTCGGCATCGACGTGGCCGACATCCGCGAGGTGAACCCGGACATCGTCTACGCCCGCGGCAGCGCGCTCGGTCCCCGGGGCCGGGAGTCGGACCGGGGCGGGTACGACATGACGGCGTTCTGGGCGCGGGCCGGCACCGCGGCCAGCCTGACGCCGGCCGGCACCGAGGGCATGATCACCCCGCCCGTGCCCGCCTACGGGGACACCATCTCCGGCACGAACCTCGCCGGAGGCATCGCGGCGGCGCTGCTGAAGCGCGAGCGCACCGGCGAACCGTCCGTCGTGGACGTGTCGTTGCTCGGCAGCGGCGTGTGGGCGATGGGCCACGGCATCGCGCTCTCCCTCCACCTCGACCGGAGCTGGGTCGCCTCGCCGCCCGGGGCCCACAACTCCCCCGCCAATCCGCTGACGGGCCTGTACCGCACGGCCGACGGCCGCTATCTGTCGCTGGTGATGCTCCAGCCTGGCAAGTTCTGGGCCGACGTGTGCCGTCACCTCGACCGGCCCGAACTGGCCGAGGACCCGCGCTTCGCGACGGCCGAGCAGATCGCCGCCAACACCGAGGAGGCGGTCAAGATCCTCCGCGAGGTGTTCGCCACCCGCACGCTCGCGGAGTGGACGGAGCGGCTCGCGACACTGGCGGGGCCCTGGGCGCCCGTACAGGACTCCGTACAGGTGGGCGTGGACGCGCAGGTCCGGGCGAACGAGTACATTCTGCCGGCCGGCGAGCTCGAACTCGTGGCGAATCCGGTGCAGTTCGACGTCACCGCCCCGCACCTGGGCCCGGCACCCGAGTTCGCGGCGCAGACCGAGGAGATCCTGCTGGAGCTGGGGCTGGACTGGGACCGGATCCTGGAGCTGAAGGCGGCGGGCGCCATCACCTAGTGACCGGCCTTCGGTACCGTACGGCTGTCAACGCGCGTGTCAGCGGGCCCACTTCGGCGTCCAGAGGTCACCGCCCGAGCGTGCGGTGCCGAGATGGGCACGGAGCAGGGCGAGCGTGGGGTGCGGGTTGTCGGCGCGCCACAGGAGCGAGTGCGGGTACGCCGGTGTCGGGCCGTGCAGTGGGATGCGCCGCAGGTCATGGTCGGCGGGCCAGACCATGCGCGTTCCTTCACCGACGAGGGTCGCCAGGTGCGGGGAGTCCGCGATCGTGTCGAGGAGCGGCTCGGTGCCGAAGTCGGGGCCCGTCACCTCGATGGTGAGTCCGAAGGCGGCGGCCAGGTCGTCGTAGAAGACGGCCCATTCGGTGCCGGCGACATTGCCGGGCATCCAGATCCGGTGCCCGGCCAGCCGCGCCGGAGTCACCTCACGGGCGGCGGCGAGCGCGTGTCGCGGGCCGGTGAGCAGTTGGAGCGGCTCGTGGTGGACGCGCGCGGCCGAGAGTCCGTCGGGCAGTTGCCGGGCGGGGCGGGTGAGCGCGCGGAACGACGCGTCGACGGTGCCCGAGCGGACCGCGGCGATCGCCGCCTCGGCGTCGAAGAGGGTCACGACGTCGAGGGCGGCCTCGGGGTGGGCCCGGTGGAAGTCCCGTAGCAGGTCGGCGGGTGCGAGTCGGCGTCCGATCACGTCGACGCGGAGCGCGCGTCGGCCGGGTTGCACCGAGGCCGCGGCCCGCTCCTCGGCGCGCAGCAGGTCGCGGGCGTGCGGCAGGAGGACCTGCCCGTCCACCGTGAGGACGGCTCCGCGCGCCGTGCGGGTGAACAGCCGCACGGCCAGTTCCCTCTCCAGCGCGGCGACCCGCTTGGAGACCGCCTGCTGGGTGATCGACAGGGAGAGGGCGGCCTCCCGGAACTGTCCGGCGTCGGCGACGGCCACGAAGGTGCGTACGGCATCGAGATCCACGGGGTCAGTTCTACCGCCGACTCCAGGGCTCGTCGGCCACTTCCGGAGTTCGCCGGCCCCACATGGGCGGCTGCGCGTGACAACTACCGGTTGTCGCGTGCCGGGCAGGATGGTTGTTTGATCTGCTCCCGGTTGACCGCTTTGATGTGCGGGTCGGCAACGGGTGCGGGAGGGGTTGTTCGTGGGCACGGGGGAGAAACGGTCGCTGGGGCGGCGGTTCAGGTGGTTGTGGGGGGCCTATGCCGTCAGCTCGCTCGGCACCTGGCTCGCCTTCGACGCGTTCGCCTTGATCGCGGTGCTCGTCCTGCATGCCGGACCCCTGGAGGCGTCGACCCTGGCGGCGGCCGGGCTGGCGGTCGGGGCGGCGGTCGCGGTGCCGCTCGGGCCCTGGATGGAGTTCCGGCGCAAGCGGCCGGTGATGATCGCGATGGACCTGGTCCGGTGCGGGGCGCTGCTCACGGTCCCGGCCGCCTACGCGTTCGGCGCGCTCACCTTCGTACAACTTCTGGTTGTGGCGGTTCTCACCGCGGCGGCCGACATCAGCTTCACCGCGGCCAGTGGGGCCTACCTCAAGGCCCTGGTGCCGCCGGAGGACCTGCTCGTCGCCAACAGCCGCTTCGAGGCGACGATGTGGACCACGACCGTGCTCGGCCCGCCGCTCGGCGGCGCCGCGATCGGGTTGTTCGGCCCGGTGCTGACGGTGCTGACGAACGCGGTCAGCTTTCTCCTGTCGGCGCTGGGGCTCCGCGCCATCGGCGGCAAGGAGCAGCCGCCCGCGACCGGGGGCCGGGCGTCGACGGGCGGTCTGCTCGACGGGTGGCGGTACATCCTGGGCCACCCCGATCTGCGCCCGCTGTTCTTCAACACGGTCCTCAACAACGGTCTGATCATGGCGGTCTCGCCGCTGCTCGCGGTCCTGATGGTCGGCGACCTCGGATTCCCGCCCTGGCAGTACGGGCTCGCCTTCGCCGTGCCCTGTCTGGGCGGCCTTCTCGGCTCGCGGATGGCCCGCGGACTCGTCGCCCGCTACGGCCGACGGCGCGTTCTGCTCACCTCCGGGACACTGCGCGCCCTGTGGCCGGTCGGGCTGGCCTTCATCGGGCCCGGCGTGTCCGGCCTGGCGCTCGTCATGGCCGTCGAGTTCGGGCTGATCGTCTGCTCGGCGGTGTTCAACCCGGTGTACTCCACCTTCCGCCTCGAACGGACGGCGAACGACCGGATCGCCCGTACGCTCTCCGCCTGGTCGGTCACCAGCAAGGCCTCGATCGCGGCGATGACCGCGGTGTGGGGGCTCCTGGCCGGCGTCATCGGTATCCGCCCCGCGATCGCGCTGGCCGGCGTACTGCTGCTGGCGACACCGCTGTTGCTGCCGCGCGTCGACCGGGATCCGGCGGCACGGGAGGCCGAGGCGGCGCCGGCTTCGCCGTGACAGGAGTCGATACGCGCGCATAGCGCCGCTGGGCGCCCTCGGGGTAATCTGACGCGTCGGAAACATCGTTCTCCATCTCAGAGAATCTCCCTGGCGAAATTGAGAGAAGGGCCTCAGCGATGGCAGTCACCGTCACCGAACTCACCCCCACCACCGGCGTGGAGATCTCGGGCCTGTCCGGGAGCCGGCTGGTCGACCCGGGGGTCGCGGCGGAGTGCCGGTCCGCCCTGGAGCGGCGCGGGGTGGTGATCTACCGCGAGGCCGACGTCGACGACGACGAACTGGTCGCGTTCAGCCGCCTGTTGGGCGAGGTCGTCCCGCTGCCGATGGGCGGTCACGCCACCCACCCGGAGATCCAGCGGATCACCCGCGACCCGTCCAAGAGCCCGCTGGCCGCCTACCGCGAGTCGACCTTCCACTGGCACATCGACGGGACGACGGAGGAAGTGCCCAACAGGGCGACGCTGTTGACGGCACGTCGGATCGCGGACGACGGCGGGGGCGACACCGCGTTCGCCAACACCTTCGCCGCCTACGAGGCGTTGTCCGAGACGGAACGGAAGGAGCTGGACGGCGTGCGGGTCGTGCACAGCTTCACCGCCTCGCAGTTGCTGGTCACCCCGGACCCCTCGCCGAAGGAACGGGCCGCCTGGGACCGCAACCCGGCCCGCGAGCACCCGCTCGTCTGGACCCGGCGCAGCGGCCGCAGGTCCCTGCTGATCGGGGCCACGGCCGGCGAGGTGGTCGGCCGCGAGGCGAAGGAGGGCCGGGAGTTGCTGGACCGGCTCCTCGACTGGGCCACCCGGCCGGAGTTCACCCTCCGCCATCGCTGGCGTCAGGGCGACCTCGTCATCTGGGACAACACCGGCATGCTGCACCGGGCCCTGCCCTATGGCGAGGCCTCCGCCCGGCTGATGCACCGCACCTCCCTGGCGGGCGAGGAGGAGGTGGCATGAGCGAGCGACGCACCGCGATCGTCACGGGCGGCGGATCGGGCATCGGGCGCGCGATCGCGCAGCGGCTCGCCGAGGACGGTTTCGCCACCGCCGTACTGGACCTGAACGAGGACTCGGCCGAGCGGGTCGCCGAGGAGTCACGGCAGAAGGGGGGCGAGTCGGTCGCCTTCGGGGGTGTCGACGTGTCCGACCGTGGGCAGGTGAACGCGGCGGTACAGCGGGTGCGGGACACGCTGGGCGGTCCGGTGGTCGTGCTGGTCAACAACGCCGGGGTGAGCGGCTTCGACCCGTTCCTGAAGATCGCCGACGAGACCTGGGACCGGATCATGGCCGTGAACCTCAACGGCCCGTTCTACTGCTGCCAGGCGGTCGTGCCCGACATGAAGGAAGCCGGGTGGGGGCGGATCGTGAACATCTCGTCGTCCAGCGCCCATTCGGGGCAGCAGTTCATGACGCACTACGTGGCGTCCAAGGCCGGTCTGGTCGGCTTCACCAAGTCCCTCGCGCTGGAGCTCGGTCCGGCGGGCATCACCGTGAACACCATTCCGCCCGGCTTCGTCGACACCCCGATGCTGCGCGCCTCCGAGGAACGGGGCCTGCTGGGCGGCTCGGTGGACCACCACGCGGAGCGCACGCCGGTACGGCGGCCGGGGCGACCGGAGGACATCGCCGCCGCGTGCTCGTTCCTGGTGTCGGAGGAGGCCGGCTACATCACCGGTCAGGTGCTCGGCGTCAACGGCGGACGCAACACCTGACGTTCAGCGGAGGTTCGAGGCTTCGGAGATTCGGGGGCTTCGAGGCTTCGAGGCTTCGGGGCATCGGGGCATCGGGGCATCGGGGCATCGGCGTCACCGCAGACAGGTCGAGCCGAAGCCCTCCAGGAACTCCAGCGTGAACGAGGCCGCCCGCGCCGGGCACGACACCACCGTCCACGTGACACCGGCCTTCTCCAACTCGGCGAACGCCTCCCGGTGTCGGTCGGGCTCGACGGCCGGTTCGACGTCACCGTAGGAGTGGACGACGTCGATCCCGCCGGAGCGCCCGGCCGCCGCTTCACGCAACTCGGCGATCTGCACGGCCAGTTCGGCCACCGACCCGAGCACCGGCGTCCGTGCCGTGGCGCTCAGCTGCGCCCCTCCGGACATCGGCATCCAGCCCTGCGCCCGTTCGGCGACCCGGCGTCGGCTCAGCTTCGAGTTGCCGCCGATCCAGACCGGGATCGGCTGCTGCACGGGCCGGGGCCGGGCGATCACGTCACGGGCGCTGAAGTGCCGCCCCTGGTAGCTGAACCGCTCACCGCTCCAGTGCAGCGGGAGGACGTCCAGGACCTCGTCGAACAGGGCGTTGCGTTCGTCCATGTCGACGCCCAGGGCGTGGAACTCGCTCTTCTGGTAGCCCGCGCCGAGCCCGAGGATCAGGCGTCCGCCGGAGAGCTTGTCGAGGGTGGCGGCGGCTTTGGCGAGCAGGAAGGGGTTGCGGTACGGGGCGACCGCCAAGTACGTGAGCAGGCGCAGGCGTTCGGTCGCGGCGGCCGCGTAGGCGAGCGCGACGAAGGGGTCGAGGGTCTGGTGACCGCCGTTGTCGAGCCAGCGGGCGCCGGGCACGGGGTGTTCGCTGAGCGACAGCCCGTCGAAGCCGGCCCGCTCGGCCGCGGCGGCGACCTGGTGCAGGGGGCCGGCGTCGAGCACGTCTCCGTCGGTTCCGGTCGTCTCCGGGTAGTGGAAGATGAAGCGCATCGGTCACCTCCGTGGCCGCTCGGCGGGTGCGAGCGACGCTTTGTGGGGCGTCCATGCTCTCGCGGGCCGCCCGAAATTCATCCACTGCGGGGGCGAACACCACTTCGGTCAGGGGGACTTGACTCGATCGACGGCCTCCCAGCCGTCGAAGCCGAGCACAATCACCCCGTCCAGGGCATCGCGCG
Source organism: Streptomyces sp. NPDC088794 (assembly GCF_044750545.1). Taxonomy (NCBI): domain Bacteria; kingdom Bacillati; phylum Actinomycetota; class Actinomycetes; order Kitasatosporales; family Streptomycetaceae; genus Streptomyces; species Streptomyces sp. NPDC088794. The sequence continues at coordinate 236,430 of NZ_JBIVKB010000001.1, forward strand.
CGCCCGTCTCGACGTCGATGATGTCGTCGTGACACCAGGGAGTGTCGGGGCCGTTGAAGCGGACGGCGCGGAGGGGCGGACCCCGGTCCGGGCTCGGCAAGGCTCCGACGGCGATGGCCCGTGCCGCCTCGGCCGGTTCCGTACGCCCGGCAAGAGGTTGCCCCACCGTCCGCTCCCGGTCGTTCATCTCCGGCGGGCCGTGAGCCGCTCCGCCGCAGCCCAGTGGGCGTCCGCCGCCCACAGTCGCGCGAACGCGCGCACCGCGTCGTCCGCCGAACCGCCCTCTCCGACCACGCGTTTGACCTCGCCGGCCGGGCCGGTCGCCAGGGACCGGGCCAGTGCGCGCCAGCCCTCCTCGAAGGCGGGCCGCGGCAACACGCGGTCGATCAGGCCGAGTTGCTGTGCCTCGACGGCGTCGAGGACCATGCCGGAACCCGCGAACATCAGGGCGCGCCCCCTGCCGACCAGGGCGGCGAGCCGTTCTGCGCCGCCCCACGCCGGCATGATCGCGAGCGTCACCTGGTTGAAGCCGATCCTGATGTCGTCCGCGGCCACCCGGATGTCGGCGGCGACGGCGACCTCGGCCCCGCCGCCCAGGGCATGCCCGTTGAGCGCGGCGACCACGGGCGCGGGGAAGCCGGCGATGCGGTCGCAGATGCCCCGCATCCGCCATGCCATCGCCGCCGCGTCCTCCTCGGTACGGATGGCGGCCAGTTCCTTGAGGTCGCCGCCGGAGACGAACGCCTTCTCGCCCGCTCCCCTGATCACCAGGGCCAGTGCGCCCGCCGCCGCGTCGAGCGCCTTCTCCAACTCGTCCATCGTGGCGAGCGAGATGGCGTTGCGGGCATGGGGGCGGTCGATCGTGAGGACGGCCAGGCCGTCGTCCAGTTCGAGGTCGATCACGCGATTCCCCCCGAGGGATATTGGCATTCTCCAAATCCGAGAATAGCGTATGCGCCGCCGATCGCCACCTCGAAGAGCCGCCCGCGTACGGAGGTAGCACCCACATGCGAAAGATCCCCGCCGAGCTGGTCGAACGCTACGAAACCGAGGGCTGGTGGACCCGGGACACGATCGGGGAGCTGCTGGCCCGCGGCCTGGCCCACGCGCCGGACGTCCCGTTCCGGGTGCACTCGGCCGTCCGCCCCTGGTCCGGCACCTTCCGGGACGTCGAAGGGACCGCCCGCAGACTGGCCGGCGGACTGCGCGAGCGGGGCGTGGGCCCCGGTGACACCGTCGCCTTCCAGCTGCCCAACTGGATGGAGGCCGCCGCGGTCTTCTGGGCCTCGGCCCTGCTCGGGGCGGCCGTCGTGCCGATCGTCCACTTCTACGGGCGCAAGGAGGTCGGCTACATCCTCAACGCGGTCCGGCCACGCGCATTCGTCACCGCCGAACGGTTCGGTCACCTGGAGTTCCAGCCGGACCTGTGCGCGGACGTGCCCGTGGTGGGCGTGGTGGGTCGCGACTTCGACGAACTGCTCAGCGACGCGCCGCTCACCGGCACACTCCCCGCCGACCCGACGGGCCCCGCCCTGATCGCCTTCACCTCCGGCACGACCCGTGACCCCAAGGGCGTCGTCCACAGCCACCAGACCCTCGGCCACGAGACTCGCCAACTGGCCGCGAGCTACCCGCCCGACCGCGGCGACCAGCTCACCGCCGCGCCCGTCGGCCACTTCATCGGCATGGTCAACGCCTTCCTGATCCCAGTCCTCGACGGCACCCCGGTCAACCTCACCGACGTATGGGACCCGGGCCGGGCGCTCCGGCTGATGACCGGCCACGGGCTCCACATCGGCGGCGGCGCCCCGTACTACGTCACGAGCCTCCTCGACCACCCCGACTTCACCACCGACCATCTGCGGTTCATGCGGTACGCGGGACTCGGCGGTTCGTCGGTCCCGGTCGCCGTCACCACACGCCTGGCCCGCCTCGGGATTCACGTCTTCCGCGCCTACGGCAGCACCGAGCATCCTTCGATCACCTCGTCCCGGCACTCGGCTCCCGAGGCCAAGCGGTTGTTCACTGACGGAGACGCGCTGTCCGGGGTGGAGATCAGACTGGCGGAGGACGGCGAGATCCTCAGCCGGGGTCCCGACCTCTGCCTCGGCTACACCGACCCGGCCCTGACGGCGCGGGTGTTCGACGACGAGGGCTGGTACCGCACGGGCGACATCGGTGTGCTGGACGAGGACGGCTATCTGACCATCACCGGCCGCAAGTCCGACCTGATCATCCGGGGCGGCGAGAACATCAGCGCGGTCGAGGTGGAGGACGTGCTGCTCGCGCTGCCCGGCGTCGCGGAGGCCGCGGTCGTCGCCGCGCCCGACGCACGGCTCGGCGAGCACGCCGCCGCCTTCCTGCGGATGCTGCCCGAGCACCCCGTACCCACCCTCGACGAGATGCGCGCGCACTTCGAACAGGCCGGTCTGGCCCGGCAGAAGTGGCCCGAGGAGCTGCACGAGGTCGAGGACTTCCCGCGGACCGCCAGCGGCAAGGTGCAGAAGTTCCGGCTCCGTCAGGACATTGCCGTACGCACGTGAAGAGAATACGATTCTCTCAATTCGCAAAGGAGGATCTCATGTCGTCGCGTGCTCTGCCGTATCCGCTCTTCGACGCGGACAACCACCTGTACGAGACCGAGGAGGCGCTCACCAGGCACCTCCCGAAGCAGTACGCGAGTGCGATCCAGTACGTGCAGGTGAAGGGCCGTACGAAGATCGCGATCCGGGGTCGGATCAGCGACTACATCCCGAACCCCACCTTCGAGGTGGTCGCCCGGCCGGGTGCGTGGGAGGACTACTTCCGCAACGGCAACCCGGAGGGCAAGTCGCACCGCGAGCTGTTCGGCGAGCCGATGCGGTCGATCCCCGCCTTCCGTGAGCCCGGGCCGCGGCTGGAGCTGATGGACGAGCTGAGCATCGGGCGGACGCTGATGTTCCCGACGCTGGCCAGCCTGATCGAGGAGCGGTTGCGGGACGACCCGGAGCTGATCCATGTGGTCGTCCACGCACTCAACCAATGGCTGTACGAGACCTGGCAGTTCAACTACAAGGACCGGATCTACACCACCCCGGTGATCAGCCTGCCGATCGTCGAGAAGGCGATCGAGGAGCTGGAGTGGTGCCTGGAGCGTGGGGCGCGGGTCATCCTCGTACGCCCCGCGCCGGTGCCCGGGTTCGGCGGGTCGCGCTCGTTCGCGCTGCCGGAGTTCGACCCGTTCTGGAAGCGGGTGGAGGAGGCCGGGGTGCTGGTCGCCATGCACTCCTCCGACAGCGGCTACTCCCGGTACGCGAGCGACTGGGAGGGCCGGCAGCAGGAGATGACCCCGTTCCAGGCGCAGGTCTTCCGGATGCTGGGCGAGTGGCGGCCGGTCACCGACGCGGTGGCGTCCTGGGTCTGCCACGGGGCGCTGTTCCGGTTCCCGGAGCTGAAGGTAGCCGTCATCGAGAACGGCTCCTCCTGGCTGGTGCCGCTGCTCGACCAGCTCACCGACATCTACAAGAAGCAGCCCAAGGGCTTCCTGGGCGACCCGGTCGAGGAGGTCAAGCGGCGCATCCACATCAGTCCGTTCTGGGAGGAGGACATGGCCGCGCTCTCCGGGATCGTCGGGGTGGAACGGGTGCTGTTCGGCTCGGACTACCCGCACCCGGAGGGCCTCGCGGACCCGGTCTCCTACATCGACGCCCTCCAGCGCATGGACCCGGCCGACCAGGCGAAGATCATGGGCGGCAACCTCGCCCGGCTGATCGACGCGTGAGAGCCGATCGACGCATGACGGTCGATCGGCGCGGGACATGGGAGAGCATCCCCGAGATGGTGCTCAGCGCGGGCGACCGCTTCGGTGCCGCCGAAGCGGTCGTCGACGGCCCGCTCCGTCTCACCTTCTCCCAACTCGTCGAGCGGGTACGGGTGGCGGCGGGCGCGTTCGCCTCGCTGGGCGTCGGGAAGGGCGACCGGGTCGCGATCTGGGCGCCCAACTCGGCCGAGTGGATCGTGGCCGCGTTCGGGCTGCTGACCGCCGGGGGCGTGCTGGTTCCGGTCAACACCCGGTTCAGGGCCGAGGAGGCGCACGACATCGTCGTACGCAGCGGCGCCAAGGCCGTGCTCGTCCAACAGGGCTTCCTGGGGCTTGAGTTCACCGGACCGCCGGGTGTGCCGGTGATCGACCTCACGTCGGACTTCCTCACCAGCGGCTCGCCGTTCGAGCGCGCGGTGGCCGGCGACGACGTGGCGGACATCGTGTTCACCTCGGGCACGACAGGGCGCCCCAAGGGCGTGCTGATGACGCACGCGCAGACGCTGCGGCTGTACGCCGAGTGGTGCGACCTGGCCCAACTGCGGCAGGGCGACCGGTACTTGATCGTCAACCCGTTCTTCCACATCTTCGGCTACAAGGCCGGCTGCGTGGCCTCCCTGATCCGCGGTGCCACCATCCTGCCCGTCCCGGTGTTCGACGTGGACGTCGTGCTCGACCTGGTGGAGCGCGAGCGGGTGACGATGCTGCCGGGCCCGCCGACGCTCTACCACTCCCTCCTGGAGGCGCAGTCGAAGGGCGGCCGGGACCTGTCCTCACTTCGTACGGCGGTCACCGGGGCCGCCGACATCCCGGTGGAACTCATCCGCAGGGTCCGCGAGGAGCTGCCCTTCCGGTCGATCATGACGGGCTACGGGCTGTCCGAGGCCGGCACGGTCACCGCCTCCCGCCCGGGCGACTCCTTCGAGGACATCGCCACGACCGTCGGCACCCCCTGCGACGGCGTCGAGATCCGGATCGCCGGCGACGGCGAGGTGCTGGTGCGCGGGTACAGCGTGATGCGCGGCTACCTCGACGACCCGGCCGCGACGGCCGAGGCGATCGACCCGCACGGCTGGCTGCGCACCGGTGACCTCGGCTCCCTGGACGAGCGGGGGCACCTGAGGATCGTCGGCCGCAAGAAGGACATGTTCATCGTCGGCGGCTTCAACGCCTACCCGGCCGAGATCGAGGGCTTCCTGCTCAAGCACCCGGCGGTGGCGCAGGTCGCGGTGATCGGCGTACCGGACGACCGGATGGGCCAGGTGGGCAAGGCCTTCGTGGTCCGGCACGGCCCGGTGTCGGAGCAGGAGCTCATCGACTGGAGCCGGGAGCACATGGCCGGGTTCAAGGTGCCGCGGACCGTGGAGTTCCGTGAGGAGTTGCCGCTGACCGCGACGGGCAAGGTGTTGAAGGACCGATTGCGATGAGGGACGAGGACGGGAGCGGACGGCCGCTCCCGCGGGAGAACGGAGATCCACCGTGACGACGACGAACCACGAGGCCGACCTGACGGCACGGTTGCCACTCGCCGGCATCGAGCGCCTGGACGACGAGATCATCGCCCTCCTGGCCCGCCGCCGCGCGATGGCCCAGGAACTCCCGCCCCCGGCCCGCTCCCGCGCCGCCGACCCGGACTTCGCGGAGACCGTACGCGGAATGACGGACCGTTACCGCCAGGAGCTGGGCGGCGCGGGCGAACTGGTCGCGCGTGCGGTGATGGTCCTGTGCGACCCCAGCCGGGAGTCCTGACGCGGCGCTCTCGCACACCGTCCACGGCACCGGGCGCCCTCGTCCACTCGACGGGCACCGGTGCCGCATTGATGTGCACAAAGGCGTCCCGACGTTGACACCCTCGCGTATTTGGCCGTACAAATCTGCGCAGAGGAGACAAGGCCGCCGCCTGCGGCCCGGGGCGTACCAGGACCAGGAGGCACGACCGTGCAGCAGCTCCCCCTGTCCGGCATCACGGTGGTCAGCCTGGAACAGGCCGTGGCCGCCCCCTACGCCACCCGCCAACTGGCCGACCTGGGCGCGCGTGTGATCAAGATCGAGCGGCCGGGCGAGGGGGACTTCGCACGGCGCTACGACACCACCGTGCACGGCCACTCCAGCTACTTCGTCTGGCTCAACCGCTCCAAGGAGTCCCTGACCCTGAACGTCAAGGACCCGCGCGGCCGGGAGATCCTGCACCAACTCCTCGTCGGCGCCGACGTGTTCGTGCAGAACCTCGCGCCGGGCGCCGTCGGCCGGCTCGGACTCGGCGTCGACGTCCTCACCGAGCGGTACCCGCGGCTGATCCCGTGCACGATCTCCGGCTACGGCACGGACGGGCCGTGGGCCGACCGCAAGTCGTACGACCTGCTGGTGCAGTCCCAGACGGGCCTGGTCTCGCTGACCGGCACCCCCGAGGAGACCGCCCGGGTCGGGATCTCCGTCGCCGACATCGCCGCCGGGATGTACGCCTACACCGGCGTCCTCACCGCCCTCTACACCCGGGCCACCACCGGCCGGGTGCACCCCGTCGAGGTGTCCCTCTTCGAGGCGCTCGCCGAGTGGGTGAGCCAGCCCGCCTACTACACGCGCTACGGCGGCACCCAGCCCGCCCGCCTGGGCACCCAGCACGCCACGATCGCCCCCTACGGCGCCTTCCCGACCGCCGACGGCAAGCAGGTGCTGTTCTCCATCCAGAACGAACGCGAGTGGGCGATCCTGTGCGAACGGTTCCTGCTGCGGCCGGAGTTGACCGACGACCCGCGTTTCGCCACCGGTCCCGACCGGGTCGCCCACCGCGCGGAACTCAACGCGATCGTCGCCGACCGGTTCGCCCGCTCCGACGCCGAGGAACTCCTCAAGGACCTTGAGGCGATGGGCATCGCCGGTGCCGGGGTCAACGACATCGCCGCGTTCCTGGACCACCCGGTGCTGTCGGGCCGCGACCGCTGGCGGGAGGTGGCCGTGCCCGGCGCCACCGTGCAGGCGCTGATGCCACCCGCCGACCTCGCCGGAGTGCCCGCGCGCATGGATCCCGTGCCGGACGTCGGCGAGCACACCGAGGCGATCCTCACCGACCTCGGCCGTACCCGCGACGACATCGAGGCGCTGCGCGCCGACGGCGTCGTCTGACCAACGCCGAACAGGAAGGACCCCGATGAGCGTTCTGGACATCCTGTCCGACGACGAGCGGCTGATCGTACGCACCGTGCGCGAGTTCGTGGACAAGGAAGTCAAGCCCGTCGTGCGGGAGTTGGAGCACGCGGACACTTATCCGGAGCACCTCGTCGAGCGGATGAAGGAACTCGGCGTCTACGGCCTGGCGATTCCGGAGGAGTACGGCGGCACCCCTGTCTCCACCCCCTGCTTCGTGCTCGTCACCGAGGAACTCGCGCGCGGCTGGATGAGCCTGGCCGGCGCGATGGGCGGCCACACCGTCGTCTCCAAACTCGTGCTCCTGTACGGCACCGAGGAGCAGAAGCGACGCCACCTGCCGCGGCTCGCCACCGGCGAGGTCCGCGCCACCATGGCGCTCACCGAGCCGAGCGGCGGCTCCGACCTCCAGGCGATGACGACCGTCGCGCGCCGCGAGGGCGACGAGTACGTCGTCAACGGAGCGAAGACCTGGATCACCAACTCCCGCCGCGCCGGCCTGATCGCGCTGCTGTGCAAGACCGACCCGGCCGCCGAACCGCGCCACCAGGGCATCTCCGTCCTGCTGGCCGAGCACGGCCCCGGCCTGATCGTCTCCCGCGACCTGCCCAAGCTCGGCTACAAGGGGGTGGAGAGCTGCGAGCTGTCCTTCGAGAACTATCACGCCCCCGTCGACGCCCTGTTGGGCGGTGTCGAGGGTCGGGGCTTCGGTCAGATGATGAAGGGTCTGGAGACCGGACGGCTCCAGGTCGCCGCCCGTGCGCTGGGCGTGGGCCGCGCGGCCCTGGAGGACTCGCTGCGCTATGCCCAGGAACGGGAGTCGTTCGGCAAGCCGATCTGGCGTCACCAGTCGGTCGGCAACTACCTCGCCGACATGGCGACCAAGCTCACGGCCGCCCGTCAACTGACGCTGCACGCCGCCCGGGAGGCCGACGCCGGGCGCCGGGTGGACATGGAGGCGGGCATGGCCAAGCTGTTCGCGTCGGAGACGGCCATGGAGATCGCGCTCAACGCGGTCCGGATTCACGGCGGTTACGGCTACTCCACCGAGTTCGACGTCGAGCGGTACTTCCGGGACGCGCCGTTGATGATCGTCGGCGAGGGCACCAACGAGATCCAACGGAACGTGATCGCAGCCCAGTTGGTGGCGCGAGGCGGGCTCGATGGCTGAGCGGGCGCAGCGGGAGAGCACGTATCTCAGACTCGCGCGCGAGCTGCGGACGGCGATCCTGCGCCACGACTTCCCCGACGGGGTCCGGCTGCCCACCGAGGCCGAACTGGCCGCGCGGCACGAGGTGAGCCGGCAGACCGTGCGGCGGGCGTTCCAGGACCTGGTCGCCGAGGGGCTGGTCCACCGGGTGCCGGGGCGCGGGACGTTCGCGATGCCCCGCGAGGAGCAGTACCTGCGCCAGTTCGGCTCGGTGGACGACCTGATGGGGCTGTCCGTCGACACCCGCATGGACGTCGTCACTCCCCTGCACGCCCGGGTCGACGTCGACGCGGCGGGCCGGCTCGGCCTCAACACCGACCGGGTGCACAAGCTGTCCTTCCTGCGGCTCCACGACGACGTGGCGTTCTGTCACACCTCCGTCTGGCTGCCGCCCGCCGTCGGCCGGTTGCTGGAGCCGGTGCCGGAACTGGCCTCGCCTGGCACGCCGAACGCCTTCACCGTCATCGGACTGCTCGACCAGCGGCTGCCCGAGCCGATCGCGGAGGCCGAGCAGAGCATCACGGTCGCCGAGGCCACCGCGGAGATCGCCGGACACCTGGGCTGCGCGCCGGGCCGACCGCTCCTGCGCATCGACCGCGTCTACCGGACCGCCGCCGGACAGGTCGTCGAGCTGGCCATCAGCCACTTCCTGCCCGAGCACTACTCGTACCGCGTGCGACTGCGGCGCAACGACCGCTGACGCGACGTCTCTGACCCGGTGTCTCCGGCGCGATCCAGCGGAGTTGTCCGCCTCAGGAGCCGACTCAGTACGACCTCGGCAGTCCCAGCACGTGCTGGGACACGTAGTTGAGCACCATCTCCTGGCTGATCGGGGCGAGTCGCAGCAGCCGTGACTCCCGGAAGTATCGCTCCACGTGGTACTCGCGGGCGTAGCCCATCCCGCCCAGCGTCTGCACGGCCCGGTCCGCGGCCTGGAAACCGGCGTCCGCGCAGAGGAACTTGGCCATGTTGGCCTCGCGTCCGCAGTCCAGGCCGCGGTCGTAGCGCCAGGCGGCGTTGCGGGCCATCAGGCGGGCCGCGTCGAGGCGGGTGAGGGCCTCGGCCAGCGGAAAGGCGATGCCTTGGTTCTGGCCGATCGGACGGCCGAAGACGACCCGGTCGCGGGCGTAGCGGGTGGCCGCGTCGAGGGCGGCCCGGCCGAGGCCGAGTGCTTCGTGGGCGAGCAGGATGCGTTCGGGGTTGAGGCCGTCCAGCAGGTAGCGGAAGCCTTCGCCCTCCTCGCCGATCCGGGCGCTCACCGGGACCCGCAGGCCGTCGATGAAGATCTCGTTGGACGCGACGGCGTTGCGGCCCATCTTGGGGATGGGCCGGATGTCCATGGCGGTGCGGTCGACGTCGACCAGGAAGACCGAGATCCCCTTGGTCGGCTTGTCCACGTCCTCGCGCGGGGTGGTGCGGGCCAGGAGAACCATCTTCTGCGAGTCCCCGGCCTTGGTGATCCAGATCTTCCGGCCGTCGACGACGTAGTTCTCGCCGTCGCGGCGGGCGAAGGTGGAGATGCTGGTGGTGTCGGTGCCCGCGTCGGGCTCGGTCACGCCGAAGCAGACGTGCAGTTCGCCGGTGGCGGCGTGCGGGAGGACCTCGCGGCGCAGTTGCTCGCTGCCGTGCCGGGCCAGGACGTTGAGCCCGAAGATGGTCAGGTGCATGGTGGAGCAGCCGTTCATGCCGGCACCCGAGGCGGCGACCTCCTCCAGGAGCAGCGAGGCCTCCAGGACGCCCAGTCCCCCGCCGCCGTACTCCTCGGGGACGGCGATGCCGAGCCAGCCGGCCTTGGCGAAGGCGTTGTAGAACTCCCAGGGGAACTCCGCCCGTTCGTCCTGCCCGGCCCAGTACTCCGGCCCGAAGGAGGCCGCCAGCTCGCGGACGCCCCGGCGGATGTCCTCCTGCTGCTCGGTCAGTTCGAAATCCACGAAGCCCCCTGCCGAACAGGTATGGAGAATGTTATTTCCAGGATAGTAGAATACCGTTCGCAGTCGAGGAGCGGAAGGAAGGGTGCGCACCTTGAACATCGCGATGCTGCTCGACATGGCCGTGGCGGGCGATCCGGACCGGGTGGCGATGGGGTCACGCGGTCCTGGGACCGGGACGACCTGCACCCAGCTCCGTCGTACCGCCGCCGGGGTCGCGACGGTCGTCCATCGCACCGGTGCGCGGGAGTTGGTGTTCGCCGGCGTCAACGGCCCCGCGTTTCCCGTCCTGCTGTTCGCCGCGGCCCTCGCGGGCGTGCCGCTCGTCCCCGTCAACTACCGCTTGTCCACACAGGCGTTGACCAACCTGCTCGTGCACACCGAGCGGCCCCTGGTGGTCGCGGACGAGGCGTTCGCCGCCGGGTTCGAGGGGGTTCGGGTACGGACACCCGAGGCACTGTTGGTCGAGGGGCGGGCGGCGGATCCCGCCGAGGGGCTGGAAGGGTCTCCGGACGACCCGGCGGTACTGCTGTTCACGAGCGGGACAACGGCCGCGCCCAAGGCGGCTGTGCTGCGCCACCGGCATCTCTCCAGCTACATTCTTCAGACGGTCGAGTTCGGCTCGGCCGCCCCCGATGACGCGGTGCTGACGAGCGTGCCGCCGTACCACGTGGCGGGCGTCGGCTCGGTGCTCAGCAACCTCTACGCCGGACGGCGCATCGTGCACCTCGGTGCCTTCGAGCCGGCCGCCTGGCTGGCGCTGGTGCGCGCCGAGGGCGTCACCTCGGCCATGGTGGTGCCGACCATGCTGGCCCGTGTCGTCGAGCACCTGGGCGGCGGCCCGGCCGACGTACCGACGCTGCGCTCACTGGCGTACGGCGGAGCCCGGATGCCGCACACGGTCCTGGAGGCCGCGCTGCGGGCGTTCCCCGACGCCGGGTTCACCAACGCGTACGGCCTCACCGAGACCAGTTCGACCATCGCCCTGCTCGGTCCGGACGACCATCGGGCGGCGCTCGGCTCCGACGATCCCGCCGTGCGGGCCCGGTTGCGCTCGGCCGGGCGGATGGTGCCGGGAGTGGAGGCGCGGATCCGGGACGAGACGGGGGCTGTCCTGCTGCCCGGGGCGGTGGGCCAGTTGTGGGTGCGCGGCCCGCAGGTGTCCGGCGAGTACAAGGGATCGGGCGAGCACAAGGGGCCCGCGACGACGCTGGACGGCGACGGCTGGTTCCACACCCGCGATCTCGCGCACTTCGACGACGAGGGCTATCTGTTCATCGAGGGGCGCGCCGACGACACCATCATCCGGGGCGGCGAGAACATCGCTCCCGCGGAGGTGGAGGACGTACTCCTGCGGCACGACACGGTCCGCGAGGCGGCCGTCGTGGGCGTGCCGGACGAGGAGTGGGGCGAGCGGATCGCCGCGTTCGTGGTCGTCCACGAGGGTGCGGCCACCGACGCGGAGGCGCTGCGTGCCTGGGTGCGTGGCCGGCTGCGCGGCTCGAAGACACCGGACGTGATCGTCTTCCGCGCCGAACTGCCGTACACACCGACGGGAAAGCTGCTGCGGCGCGAGCTGCTGACGACGATGCAGGGAGGCTGACGCGGGTGACGTCCTTCACGGAGCTGCACGACCTGACCGGCAAGGTGGCGGTCGTCACCGGCGGTTCGCGCGGGATCGGCCGGGCCATCGTGCGGACGTTGGCGGCGGCCGGTGCCGATGTGGTCATCGCCTCGCGCAAGGTCGAGGCGTGCCGGGCGGTGGCCGAGGAGATACGGGCGTCGACCGGGCGCCGGGCCCTGGGCGTCGCCTGCCATGTCGGGCGGTGGGAGGACTGTGAACGGCTGGTGTCCGCGACGCTGGAGGAGTTCGGGCGGCTCGACGTCCTGGTCAACAACGCGGGTATGTCACCGCCGTACGAGAGTCTCGACGCGGTGAGCGAGGAGCTCTACGACAAGACGCTCGCCGTGAATCTCAAGGGACCGTTCCGGCTGGCGGTCCTCGCCGCGACGCACATGGCGGATCACGGCGGCGGTTCGGTCATCAACATCGGTACGGCGGGCTCGCTGCTGGCGAGCGTCCACGAACTCCCTTACGCCTGCGCCAAAGCCGGGCTCAACGCCCTCACGGTGGGCCTCGCGGAGGCGTACGCGCCGAAGGTCCGCGTCAACGCCATCCTGCCGGGACCGGTTCTGACGGATGCTCACAAAGCGTGGGCGGCCGAGGACTTCGACACCTCCTTCGTCCCGCTGGGCCGCCTCGGCGTCCCGGACGACGTGGCTCCCCTCGCCCTGCACTTCGCGAGCGCGGCGTCGAGCTTCACGACCGGGGCGATCGTGCGCGTGGACGGGGGCATCACGCGGAAGGTATGACCTCACCCTCGAACTGCCCGTGCGCAAAAGCCTCGTACGGAGAAGGGCCGCGGCTCCCACAACAGCCGCGGCCCTTCTCCGTGCCCCCTCGGCACGTCAGCGGCCGGCGTCGTCGTGCCGGTACACCTCCCCGCCCTTCATCACGAACCGCACGTCCTCCGTCACGCCGATGTCCGTCAGCGGGTCGCCGGGGACCGCGATGATGTCGGCGAGGAGCCCTGGCTCCAGGCGGCCCCGGTCGTCGGCGTCGACGAGTTCGGCGGCCACCGTCGTCGCGGCCCGCAGGGCGGCGAGCGGGGTCATGCCCCGGTCGACGAGGGCGACGAGTTCGCGGGCGTTGCGGCCGTGCGGGATGGCGGGCGCGTCGGTGCCGCAGGCCACGCGGACACCGCGCTCGATGGCACGGCGGGTGGTCGCCTTGGCCCGCGGGAAGACGTCGGCGGCCTTGGCCTGGAGTTCGGGGTCCGCCTTGGAGACGTCCATGCCGTCGGCGATGTACGTGGTCGCGACCAGGAACGTACCCCGCTCGATCATCAGGTCGAGGGTCTCGTCGCTGACGAGGAACCCGTGCTCGACGCAGTCGATGCCCGCGTCGAGGGCGGCACGGACCGCGCGGTCGCCCATGCAGTGGGCGGCCACCTTGAGCCCCGCGCGGTGTGCCTCGTCGGCGATGGCGCACAGTTCCTCGTCGGAGTACTGCTGGGCGCCGGCCGGTCCTGTGTGGGACATGACGCCGTTGGACGCGCACACCTTGATGACCCGCGCGCCGTGCTTGATCTGGTAGCGGACCGCTTTGCGCACCTCGTCGACGCCGTTGGCGATCCCCTCCTCGACGGTGAGGGGCATGATGTGCGGCGCGAACGCCTGGAACATGGTCGGGTCGAGGTGCCCGCCGGTCGGGGTGATGGCGTGCCCGGCGGGGACGACCCGAGGTCCCTCGATCCAGCCGTGGTCGATCGCCTTCTTCAGCGCCACGTCGAGGAGCAGTCCCCCGGTCTGCACGAACAGACCCAGGTTGCGTACGGTCGTGAAGCCGGCCCGCAGCGTGCGGCGCGCGTTGGCGACCGCGCGCAGGGTCCGTACGGCGGGGTCGTCCTGCACCGGGTTGAGCGGGCTGCGGTGGTCGGGGCCGCCGAGCAGCAGGTTGACCTCCATGTCCATCAGTCCGGGCAGCAGGGTGACATCACCGAGGTCGACGACCGTGACGTCCGCCGGGACGGAGGTGGGCGCGAGCGCCACGATGCGCTCGCCGTCGATCAACAAGTCGCCCGGCTCGACCAGTTCACCCTTGTCGATGTCGAGCATGCGGGTGGCGCGCAGCCGGACGGGCGGCTGCGGGGTGCGCGGACGTGGCATCAGACGGCCGGTTCGAAGACGGCGTCGATGCTGGCCGCCCCCGTGTCGGGCACCTTGGGCTGCCGCCAGGCCTCGACCGAGAAGGCGATGGTCACCAGCGCGCAGAACGCCCACAGCAGGTGCTTGTCGGGTTCGGAGATGTCGTCCATGGAGACGGCCCGGAGGTACTCCGTGCCATCCTTCAGCAGCGGGAACGCCGTGTTGTAGAAGGCGTCCAGCTCGTCCATGGTCGAGCCGATCCGCTTGGCGTAGCGGGCCTTCTCGGTGGCCACCGCCCAGTCGGCGAACGGCTCCAGGGCGGCGAACTCGGGGGGAAAGACAGTGGCCATGCTGAGGTCCTCCTAGGCCGTGCGCTGCTCGTTGTCACGGACGTACTGGCGGGCGGTCTGGTGCAGATGGCGCAGCAGGACCTCTTGGTCGTTGAGCGGGAACTCCCCCACGGCACGCGACTCGAGCATGCTCTGCGTCGCCTCCAGGGTGTTGCCGTCCTGGAGCCCGTACTCCTTGAACGACACGACGGCCAGTTCCTGTTGGAGCCGCTGGAAGGCGTTCTCCGGCGGCACGAAGTAGCAGGCGGCCTCGAAGATGTGCGTGTTGTACGCGGTCGGCCAGTAGTGGTAGGTCAGCACCCAGTTCGGCCGCCAGATCAGCAGCATGAAGTTGGGGAAGAAGACGAACGAGTCCATGCCCCAGCGCGGGTCCCGGGTCGGGTTGACGGCCGGTGGCAGCTGCTCGGTGGTGAGGCCGATGTCCGGCGCTTCCCAGGGGCCGAACAGGCCGCTGCGCAGGGCGCCTTCGATGGGCTTGACCATCTTGCGGTCGTGCGGCGGGGCGATGCCGCCCCAGGAGGACACCATGCTGTGCGGGCCGTCGATGTCGTAGTGCAGCGCCTCGTAGCCGTACTTCTGGATCTTGCGGGCCTCGTCGGCCATGTACTGCCCGGCGTGCAGGATCGGCGCGTGGTAGAACTCGGCGAACGCGTCGATGAACAGCTTCCAGTTGGCGCCGATCTCGGCGCGGTAGCGGTGCGCCTGGGTCATCTTGTGGAACGGGTAGCCCTCGATGCCCTTGGCGAACTCGCCCAGGTACTCCCGCAGCGGTGTGGTGTTGTCCGGGTCGAGGTTGACGAAGACGAACCCCTCCCACACATCGGTCTGTACGTCCTTGAGCCCGTAGCGCGACTTGTCCAGGTCGAAGAACTCCTGCTCCTGCTGGACGAAGGTGAGCTTGCCCTCCAGGTCGTAGCGCCAGGCGTGGTACTTGCAGGTGAACTGGCGGCAGACCCCGCTGGTCTCCTCGCGCGGGAAGTCGTTCCACACGAGCTTGTTGCCACGGTGGCGGCACACGTTGTGGAAGGCACGCACCTCGTCGTCCATGCCGCGCACCACGACCACCGAGGCGCCGGCCGCGTCCAGCTCCTTGGTGAAGTAGCTGCCCCGCTTCGGCAGTTGCTCGATCCGCCCGACGTTGAGCCAGGTCCGCTTGAAGATGGCCTCGCGCTCCACCTCGTAGTGGGCGGGCGAGATGGAGTCCTCGTACGACACCGGCTCGGTGCCGATCTTGAGGTGTGCGGTCCAGCTGCCCTCGTCGGGCTTCTTGAAGTGCGCCATGGGGTCTGGTCCTCCAGTCGCTTGTACGGAGGGGACTCACGATAATCTCAGTCTCTCCGAATGAGAATGCTATTCTCACTCTCGATCGACCGTCAAGTCAGCGGTCTGTCAGGTTGAGGTCAGGAACCGTTGAGGTCAGGAACCTTCGACGAAGGGGAAGATCCGGGTGAAGTCGGCACCGGGCTCCGCCTCGGCGAACCTTCGCCACACCGCCGCCGTCACCTCGCCGATCGACACCGGTCCGCCCTGCTCCTCGACCGCGCACAGATAGAGCCGTACATCCTTGTCCATCAGGGAGTTGGCGAAGCCGGCGGCATAGCGGCCGGTCAGCACGTGGCGCGGGAACTTGTCACTGGTGGCCGCGCTCTGCCCGCTGGAGCCGTTCAGCACGTCGAGCATGGTGGCCAGGTCCAGGCCCGCGGCGAGGCCGAAGGCGACGGCCTCGCTGGTGGCGGCGAGCGTGGTGGCGGACAGGAAGTTGTTGGCGAGTTTGAGGGCCTGCGCCATGCCGGGGCGGTCGCCGACCCGACGGCGGCGGTCACTGAGGCCGGCCAGCACGCCCTCGGCCTGTGCGCACGCGGCGTCGTCCCCGGCGTACATGACGGTGAGGGTGCGCGCCCGCGCCCCGGCCACACCGCCGGACACGGGGGCGTCGACGTAGCCGATGCCGTCACCGGCCAGCAGTTCGGCGACGGCACGGGACGCGGCCACGCCGACCGTCGAGGTGTCGACCACGCACCGGACCCGGCGGCCGGACGCCTTCACGATCTCCCCGGCGACCTGCTCCGACACCGTTCCGTCGGGCAGGCTCAGCACCAACACCGTTGCACGGCAGGCGACTTCGGCCACGGCGGGGACGTGGACGGCACCCTCGGGCGACCGCGCCGGTCCAGCGGCGTCGTGCGTGACGACCGCATGGCCGGTGTGTACGAGGTTGGCGGCCAGGACGGAGCCCATGTTGCCGAGGCCGACGAAGCCGACGCGCTCCGCGCGCACCGGGGTCATTCCCCTTCCCCTCGCTCTGCTCGCGCCGCCCGTACGACTCGGCGGGCCGCGCTCCCCGCCGGGACTCCGCAGTAGGCGGCGACTTGGAAGAGGAGTTCGTCGAGTTCGGCGTCGGTGACGCCGGTGCGAGGCGCGCTGTCCACGTGGACGCGGAACTCCTCCATGCGGCCGAGCGCGGCGGTCATGGCCAGCACCAGGAGGCTGCGGTCACGGAGACCGAGAGAGCCGCCTCGGGCCCAGACACCCCAAGCCGTAGTGGTCAGGTAGTCCTGGAACTCGGCGGCGACGGGGGCCGGGTCGGCGGTCGCGGCGTCGACGTAGGCATCGCCGAGGATCTTCCGTCGCATGTCGCGTGCGGCACGCAGGGCGTACGTCTCTTCTGTGTCGTCCATGGCTCTCCCTGGTGTCGCCAGTTGCTTTGAGAATGACACTCTCCAAAAGCTTCAAGCAGCATTCCAGCAAAGTGAGAATTGTGCTACCGTCCCTCGTCGTCGAGGTGGTGACGGAGAAGGGGCCGGAGCAGACCGTGGACGACTTCGAGGCGATCGACTTCTTCCGGGACGAGGCGCAGGTCGCCGACCCCTATCCCTACTTCGACGCCCTGCGCGGGCGGTGCCCGGTGCAGCGCGAGCCGCATCACGACGTGCTGATGGTGACCGGGTACGACGAGGCGGTGCAGATCTACAACGACACCGACACGTTCTCCTCCTGCGTCTCGGTCACCGGCCCCTTCCCCGGGTTCCCGGTGCCGCTGGAGGGCGACGACGTGAGCGAGCTCATCGAGCGGCACCGCGACGAGCTGCCGATGAGCGACCAGTTGCCCACGCTGGATCCGCCGGCGCACACGGACCACCGGGCGCTGCTGATGCGGCTGATCACGCCGAAGCGCCTCAAGGAGAACGAGGCGTCGATGTGGCACCTCGCCGACGGGATGCTGGAGGAGTTCCTGGCCCCGGGCCACGGGGAGTTCATCGGCGGGTTCGCCGGTCCGTTCACCCTCCTCGTCATCGCCGACCTGCTCGGCGTGCCCGAGGAGGACCGCGAGGACTTCATGGACACGCTCCAGCGCCGCCCGCCGGCCGGCGGGGGTGTCGGCAGCACCGGCGACGACACGCTTCACCACTCCCCGCTGGAGTACCTGTACGGGCGTTTCACGACGTACATCGAGGACCGCCGCCGCGAGCCCCGCGAGGACGTGCTCACGGGCCTCGCCACGGCGACCTTCCCGGACGGGTCCGTACCCGAGGTCATCGACGTGGTCCGGGTCGCCACCAACCTCTTCGCGGCCGGTCAGGAGACCACCGTCCGGCTCCTCGGCTCGGCGCTCAAGGTGCTCGCCGAACGCCCGGAACTCCAGCGGCTGTTGCGCGCCGAACGGGACCGCGTACCGAACTTCATCGAGGAGACGCTGCGTGCGGAGAGTCCGGTGAAGGGCGACTTCCGGCTGTCGAAGGTGCCGACCACGGTGGGCGGCGTCGACATCCCGGCCGGCACCACGCTGATGGTGCTGAACAGCGCGGCGAACCGCGATCCGCGCCAGTTCGAGGACCCGGCGGAGTTCGAGGTCGGCCGGGCCAACGTCCGGCGTCATCTCGCCTTCGGTCGCGGCGTCCACACCTGCCCCGGCGCACCGCTCGCCCGCGCCGAGGCCCGGGTCACCCTGGAACGGCTGCTGGACCGCACGTCCGAGATCAGGATCGCGGAGAGCGCGCACGGCCCGGCGGACGCCCGCCGCTACTCGTACGTCCCCACCTTCATCCTGCGGGGCCTGACCCACCTCGAACTGGAGTGGAGTCCTGCCCGATGAAGGTCACCGTCGACGACGACCGCTGCCGCGGGCACGGGGTGTGCTGCACGATCTGCCCGGAGGTGTTCGACCTGAGCGACGACGGATACGCCGTGGTGGAGAGCCCGGACGTGCCCGCCGAGTACGAGGACGGGGTACGCTCCGCCGCGGGCATGTGCCCGGAGCGCGCCATCACCGTCAGCTGAGAACGAGGAGAACCATGCCGAAGGGTTACGTCATCTTCACCGAGGCGATCAAGGACCCGGCCGGCATGGCCGCCTACAGCCGCGCCGCCGGTGCCACCCTCGCCGAGAGCGGTGGGCGGGTCCTGTCCGCCGACCCGGAGCCGCAGACCCTTGAGGGCGAGTGGTACGGCGACCAGACCGTGGTCCTGGAGTTCGACTCGGTCGAGGCGGCCCAGGCCTGGTACGAGTCGGCCGGGTACACCGAGGCGCGGGCGCTGCGGCAGGCGGCGGCCACGACGAACGCCGTCATCGTGGCCGGGTTCGTGCCGCCGACGGCCGGCTGAGCAACGGCCCTCGTGGCCGGCCGGCTCATCGACCGGCCGGCCCGCTCATTGACCAGCCGGTCACCTGACCAGGGCCGCACTCAGGACCGCCTCGCCGCCAGCCCCGCGATCACGCCTCCGTCGACCAGGATGTCCACGCCGGTCAGGAACGAGGCCTGGTCCGAGAGCAAGAAGGCGGCGACCGCGGCCAGTTCCTCGGGTCGACCCTCGCGGCCGAGCGCCGACTGGTCCACGAGCCTTTTCATGGAGGGGTGTTGAGCCGCCTCCTGCCGTCCTTGAGGTGTGCCCACGACCCCGGGCGACACCGAGCAGACCCGCGCCCCGACCCCGCCGACCCGCACGGCCTCGCGCTGCACGAGGCGCTGGACGCCGCGTTTGGCCCAGGAGTACGCCACACCGGTGTCCTCGATCTCCGGTCCGACGGCCTCGCGGAGCCGGTCCAGGAAGTGCTCGTCCAGCGGGTCGGCGAGCACGGCCTCGATGTCCGGGCGCGGCTCACCGGCCCCGAACCGGGCGGCCATGGAAGCGAAGCAGACCATCGCCGTGCCCTCGGTGACGAGCGGGCGCAGTGCCTCGGCGAGCAGGGCCGTGCCGACGAGGTCGACCGTGAGGATGCGACGCCAGTCGGCCATGGTGGGTGAGATGCCGGCGGCGTGGGCGACGGCTCGCAGGGTGCCGAGTTCCCTTGCGCGCGCGGCGAGTTGGGCCAGTCCCTCGCGGTCGGTGATGTCGAGGACGAACGGTTCTACGACGGTGCCGTGCGCCGAGGTCGCCAGTTCGTCGGCAGCCGTGGCCAGCGTCCCGGCGTCCAGATCGACCAGCAACAGCCGGTCCACGGCACCGAGTTGTCGTCGCGCGCACTCCAGGCCCATGCCGCGTCCGGCGCCGGTCACGATCCCTATGGTGGTCATGCGCCCGGCCTCTTCCCCGTCGCCCAGTACTGCTCCAGGACCGGCTGGAGGGCCCGCGTCACGAGTTCGACGCGCGGGCCGCTGCGGCTGTGGTGGAACGCCCAGTACGGCGTGCCGTCGGGGCGTCTGCCGACCGCCTCCACGGTGTGGCCGCGCCGCGCGAGTTCGGCGGAGTCGGCGGCCACGTCGTCGGACCAGTACCCGAGATGGTGGACCCCGGACCCGGTCACCGGTTCCCACAGGGTGCCGGGCACGCGGCGCACCAACTCCAGCCGGGGCGTGGACATCGAGTACGTGGACAGGAGGTCGAGGACGACGTCGTCGCCTTCGCCTTCGTCACCGCCGCCGCCCGGCAGGCTCACCCGCACGGGTCCGCCCAACGGCTCGGCCCACTGGTAGCCGAACACGGCCGACAGCTCGGCCGCCGCCGCGTCGATGTCCTCGACGACGATCCCGACGTGGAACTGATCGCTGCTCTTCACGCGTGCCCTCCCTGAGATGTGACCGTGCGCAGGCAGAACCGGACGACGTGGTCGACCTCGGCGTCCGTCGGCGCCGCCCGGCGCCACAGATGGTCGGCGAGCCTGCCCACCGTCGCGTGGGCGGCGAGGGACGCGTCCAAGTCCGGGTCGGCGCTGCCGAGTTCGGCGTACGGGCCGCGCAGCAGAGCCGCCAACAGTCCGTCGACCGACGACGGGCCCGCCAGGAACCCCTCCCCCACGCTCTGTGCGTTCCACATGACCGCCAGCGTGGTCGCCGCCGTCTCCTCGTCCGTCGCCTGGGACAGGACGCCCTCGACCCACCGGCGCACCTTTCCCTCGGGCGAGGGCTCCTTGGCCATCTGGTGGGAGAGGTAGCCGCACAGCCGCTCGGCGCCGTCCTCCATGAGAGCGGCGACCAGGGCGTCCTTGGAGCGGAAGTGCCGGTAGAACGCCTCGTTCGAGAGTCCGGCCGCCGTCACGATGTCGGCGACGCGGGGCCGTGCGGCGGTGCCGCAGCGCCGCATGACCTCCAACGCGGCGTCCAGCAGCGCCCGTACCTCGCCCGCGTAGTGCGCGCCGCGCCGGGCCAGCGCCCGCCGCGCGATGCGGTCGGCCACATCGCCGGTGCCCCCGGGGTCTTCCGCAACGCCGTTCCGCGTCGGGGGAATTGTGTTCTCTTTCATGAGAACGCTATTCTGGCATCTGCCGGAAGGAGACACAATGTCGTGGGACTTCGAAACAGACCCGGACTACCAGGCACAGCTCGACTGGGCGGCCGAGTTCGTCCGGGAGGAGGTCGAACCCCTCGATCTCCTGTGGGACGGGCTGCAGTTCACCCCGCCCGACGAGAACCTCCGCCGCGTTCTGGACCCGCTCAAGAAGGAGGTCCGGGCCCATGGGCTGTGGGCGACGCACCTCGGCCCCGACCTGGGCGGTGAGGGCCACGGGCAGGTCAAGCTGTGCCTGCTCAACGAGATCCTGGGCCGCTCCTCCTGGGCCCCGATCGTCTTCGGCTGCCAGGCCCCGGACACGGGCAACGCCGAGATCCTCGCCCACTACGGCACCGAGGCACAGAAGGACCGCTATCTGCGCCCGCTCCTCGACGGCGAGATCTTCTCCTGCTACTCGATGACCGAGCCCCAAGCCGGCGCCGATCCCAAGGAGTTCACGACCCGGGCGGTCCGCGCGGGCGACGAGTGGGTGATCAACGGCTGGAAGTACTTCTCCTCGAACGCGAAGACGGCCGCCTTCTTCATCGTCATGGCGGTGACGGACCCGGCCGGCGACCCGTACAAGAGCATGTCGATGTTCCTGGTGCCGGCCGAGACCCCGGGCATCCGCATCGAGCGGAACGTCGCCCTGGCCGGCGAGCCTCAGGAGCGCGGCTCGCACGCGCTCGTGCACTACGAGGACGTACGGGTGCCGGTGGACGCGGTGCTCGGCGGCGAGGGACAGGCCTTCGTGATCGCCCAGACGCGGCTCGGCGGCGGCCGGATCCACCACGCCATGCGGACGATCGGGCTGGCGGGCAAGGCCTTCGACATGATGTGCGAGCGGGCGCTGAGCCGGCACACGCAGGGCACGGTCCTGGCCGACAAGCAGTTCGTGCAGGGGCACATAGCCGACTCGTACGCGCAGCTCACCCAGTTCCGGCTGGCCGTGCTGCACACCGCGTGGAAGATCGACAAGTACAACGACTACCGCAAGGTCCGCAAGGACATCGCCATGGTCAAGACGCAACTGCCCACCGTGCTGCACGACATCGCGCACCGGGCGATCCAGGTACACGGCGCGCTCGGCGTCAGCGGCGACATGCCCCTGTTCCGGATGCTGCTGGGCGCGAGCGTCCTCGGCATCGCCGACGGCCCGACCGAGGTGCACAAGGTGACGGTCGCCCGGCAGGTCCTGCGCGACCACAAGCCGAGCGACGACCTGTGGCCGAGTGCGTATCTCCCGAAGCGGGTCGCGGCGGCCCGTGCCAAGTACGCCGAGTTCCTGGAGTCCGAGGCGGGCGGCCGATGATCGACGTCGAGCGGCTGGCCGGCTGGCTGGACGAGTCCGGGCTGCCCGGCAAGGGCGAGCCGATCGAGCACCGCCATGTCTCCGGCGGTGCTCAGAACGAGATCTACGAGATCCGCCGCGGCGAACTCCACTGCGCCCTGCGCATCCCGCCGGTGACCGCCCCGGCCACCCGGGACGAGGGCATCCTGCGGGAGTGGCGCATCATCGAGGCGCTGAACGGCACGGACGTACCGCACACCGAGGCCATGGCCGTCTGCACGGACCCGGCCGTCCTGGGCCGGACCTTCTACCTGATGGAGTTCGTCGACGGCTGGTCCCCCATGGGGGTTCGCGGCTGGGCGGCGCCCTTCGACACGGATCTCGCCGCGCGGGCGGGGCTCGCGTACCAGCTCACCGAGGGGATCGCCCTGCTGTCGAAGGTGGACTGGCAGGCGAAGGGACTGCACGACCTGGGCCGCCCCGACGGCTTCCACGAACGCCAAGTCGACCGCTGGACGCGGTACTTGGACCGCGTCAAGAGCCGTGAGCTGCCCGGCTTCGACGAGGCCGCCGCCTGGCTGCGCGCGCACAGGCCGCTCGACTACGTCCCCGGCCTGATGCACGGCGACTACCAGTTCGCCAACGTGATGTTCCGGCACGGCGCCCCGGCGCGGCTCGCCGCGGTCGTCGACTGGGAGATGGGGACCGTCGGCGACCCCAAGCTCGATCTCGCCTGGATGCTCCGCGGCTGGCCCGAGGACACGAGCGCCCCCGAGGCGGCGACCGCCCTGTACGTCGACCTGACGGGCATGCCCTCGCGCACCGAGCTCGTCCGGCACTACGCCGCGGTCTCGGGCCGTCAGGTCGACGACATGGACTACTACGACGTCCTCGCCCAGTGGAAGCTCGGCGTCGTCCTGGAGCAGGGCTTCCAACGGGCCGGCGACAACGAGAAGTTGCAGGCCTTCGGTCCGATGGTCCTGCACCTGATGGAGAGCGCCGCCGAGTTGGCGGCGACCACCCGCTACGGAGTCTGAAGGAAGGACGCGAGGCCGGAGATGAGCCGGTCCACGTCCTCCGTGTCGTTGTAGGGCGCGAGGCCCACGCGCAGTGAGGGGTTGTCCAGTTTCAGCGCGGCGAAGGGTTCGTAAGCGTAGAACGACCCGGCCGGGGCCACCACCTTGAGGGCCGCCAGATGCACCTGCGCCTCGTACGCGTCTCGGCCTTCGAGGCTCATCAGGAGGGTCGGGGTGCGGTCGGCGGCCTTCGAGTGCACCGTGACCGCGGCGCCCAAGGACCGCAGGCCGTCCTCGATCCGGGCGCGCAGCACGGACTCGTGCTCGTGGAGGGAGCGCAGCGACGCCGTCAGCCGCTCCTTCCGCGACACCCCTTCCCCGGGGTCGATGCCGGCGAGGAAGTCCACGGCCGCGGTGGCGCCGGCCAGCATCTCGTAGGGCAGCGTGCCGAATTCGAAACGCTCGGGCACGGTGTTCGTGGACGGCAGCAGCTTGTCCGGCTGGACGGTCTCCAGCAGTTCGGGCGCCGCGGCGAGCACCCCGCAGTGCGGGCCGAGGAACTTGTACGGCGAGCACACGAACAGGTCCGCGCCCAGCGCGGGCACGTCCACCTGGACGTGCGCCGCGTAGTGCACGCCGTCCACGTAGACCAGCGCGCCGACGCCGTGCGCCAGGTCGGCGATCGCGCGCAGCGGCGGCTTGGTGCCCAGGACGTTGGAGGCCGCGGTGACCGCGACCAGCCGTGTCCGGTCGGAGAGCACCCGCTCGAGGGAGCCCAGGTCCAGTTCCGTGGTCTCGGGGTCGATGTCGATCCAGCGGACCGTCACCCCCGTGTGGTCGGCCGCCTGGACCCACGGCCGGACGTTGGCGTCATGGTCGAGGCGACTGACGACGATCTCGTCGCCGACGCGCCAGTCCTTGGCCAGATGCCGGGAGAAGTCGTACGTGAGCTGGGTGGCGCTGCGCCCGTGGACGATGCCGTTCGCCGGTACGCCCAGGAAGTCGGCGTAGGCGGCCCGGAACTCGGTGACCGCCCGCTCGGCGTTCTGCTCGGACGAGCTCACGCCACCCCGGTTGGAGAGGGGCCCGGTGAGCGTTTCCGTGATGGCGGCGGCGACCGGGCGGGGCGTCTGGGTGCCGCCAGGGCCGTCGAAGAAGGCGAGGCCGTGGTCGAGGGACGGGAAGTGGCCCCGCAGGGCGGCGATGTCTACGGCCATGACCTCGGCCTCGGCTTTCTGCGCGGGTGCGGACGACGGACCGCACGCCCGTCTGAATCCGACCGTAGTCGACCTTGGCCCGCAGACCGCGCGACTTCACGGACCGAGCTACTTCACAGACCGAGTGACTTCACAGACCGAGCGACTTGGCGATGATCACCTTCATGACCTCGCTGGTCCCGGCGTAGATCCGGGTGATGCGGGCGTCGGCGTACAGCCGCGAGATCGGGTACTCCGCCATGTACCCGTAGCCGCCGAACAGCTGGAGGCAGCGGTCGACGGCGCGGGCCTGCATCTCGGTGCAGAACAGCTTGACCTTGGCCGCGTCGGCGCCGGACAGCACGCCGTCGACGAGGTCGAGCACCGCCCGGTCGAGCATGGTCTGCGCGGCCTCGATCTCGGCGGCCACGGCGGCGAGTTCGAACTTGGTGTTCTGGAAGGCCGCCACCGGCCTGCCGAAGACCCGGCGCTCCTTGACGTAGTCGATGGTCGTGTCGAGGGCGGCGCGCGCCTGCGCGACCGAGCCGACGGCGACGGTCATGCGCTCCTGCGGGAGGTTGTGGCCGAGGTAGCGGAAGGCCGCGCCCTCCTCCCCCAGCCGGTTCGCCGCCGGCACGCGCACGTCGTCGAAGGCCAGCTCGACGGTGTCCTGGACCTTGATGCCCATCTTGTCGAGCACCCGCCCCCGGCTGAACCCGGGCATGCGGTCCTCGACGACCAGCAGGGTCAGTCCGGCGCGCCGGTCGGCGGGGTCGGTGGACGTACGGGCGACCACGATCACCAGATCGGCCAGGAGGCCGCCGGTGATGAAGGTCTTGGCGCCGTTGACGACGTAGGTGTCCCCGTCGCGGACGGCGGTGGTGCGGATGCCCGCGAGGTCGGAGCCGGTGCCCGGTTCGGTCATGGCGATCGCGGTCAACAGGCGACCGTCGGCGAGGCCCGGGAACCACTGCCGGCGCTGCGCCTCGTCGGCGTAGGCGAGGAAGTACGGCAGGACCACGTCGAGTTGGGTGCGGACGGTGCCGAGGGTGACCAGCGCGCGGGCGGCCTCTTCCTGGAGGACGACGTTGTAGCGGTAGTCGTCGAGGCCGGAACCGCCGTACTCCTCCGGCACCGCCATTCCCAACAGGCCGAGCGAGCCGAGCTGTTCGAAGATCTCGCGGGGCAGCCGTCCGGCCCGCTCCCAGGCGGAGTAGTTCGGGACGACCTCCTTGGCCACGAACTCCCTTACCAGCTTGCGGAATTCGTCGTGGTCAGGGGTGAAAATCTCTCGGCGCATC
Organism: Streptomyces sp. NPDC088794; assembly: GCF_044750545.1. Taxonomy (NCBI): domain Bacteria; kingdom Bacillati; phylum Actinomycetota; class Actinomycetes; order Kitasatosporales; family Streptomycetaceae; genus Streptomyces; species Streptomyces sp. NPDC088794. The sequence continues at coordinate 262,077 of NZ_JBIVKB010000001.1, forward strand.
GAAGACTCCGTCAAGGTCCGTCAAGATCCGTCAGGAAGTGAGTTCGAGGAGCGTGGCGTTGGCCGTGCCGCCGCCCTCGCACATGGTCTGGAGTCCGTGGCGGATCCCGTGTTCGCGCATGTGGTGGACCAGGCGGGTGGCCAGGACCGCGCCGGACGCGCCGAGCGGATGCCCGAGCGCGATGGCGCCGCCGAGGGGGTTGAGCAGCGCGGGATCGGCCCCGGTCTCGGCGAGCCAGGCGAGCGGTACGGGCGCGAAGGCCTCGTTCACCTCGAAGACGCCGACCTCGGACAGCCGTACGTCCGTCTTGGCGAGCACGCGCTCGGTCGCCGGGATCGGGCCGCTCAGCATGAGCACCGGATCGGCACCGACGACCGCACCCGCGCGGTAGCGCACGATCGGCGTCAGGCCCAGCTCGCGCGCCTTCTCGGGCGTCGTCACGAGCAGGGCCGCCGCGCCGTCGGAGATCTGCGAGGAGTTGCCCGCGTGGATCACCCCGTCGTCGAGGAACGCCGGCTTCAGCCCGGCCAGCCGCTCCACGGTGGTGCCGCGCCGAACGCCCTCGTCCGCCGTCACCGACCCGACGGGCACAATCTGCGCGTCGAAGGCACCGGCGTCCTGAGCCGCGGCGGCCCGCTCATGGGAGAGCGTCGCGAACTCGTCGAGCCGCGTGCGCGAGAACCCCCATTTCTGCGCGATCTTCTCCGCGGAGACCCCCTGATCGAAGGAGAAGCCGTGGTACCGGGCGAGCACCTTCGGCCCGTACGGCATTCCAGTCGCCCGTGGCGAGCCGAGCGGCACCCGGCTCATCACCTCGACCCCGCCCGCCACGACGACGTCCTGCTGACCGGACATCACGGCCTGGGCGGCGAAGTCGAGGGCCTGTTGGCTGGATCCGCAGGCCCGGTTCACGGTCGTGCCCGGAATCGTCTCGGGCCACCCCGCCGCGAGGACGGCGTAGCGGCCGATGTTGCTGGACTGATCACCGACTTGCGACACACAGCCCCAGACGACGTCGTCCACGACCGCCGGGTCGATCCCGGTGCGCTCGGCGAGCGCGGTGAGGACGACGGCGGAGAGGTCGGCCGCGTGCTGGTCCGACAGGCCGCCGTTGCGTCTGCCGACGGGCGTACGGACGGCCTCGACGATCACTGCTTCGGGCATGCGGGGTCCTCCGAAGGGGGCTGTCGGTTCCAGTGGCCGCTGAAGCGCGGCTCGCGTCGCCCGGCGAACGCCGCGTAGGCCTCCGGTACGTCCGCGGTCGCGAAGTTGGCCACCTGGGCACGGGCCTCACCGGCGAGGGCCTCGCGCAGGGTGCGGTCGGCGCCCTCGTTCAGGAGCGCCTTGGTCTGGGCGAGCGCGACGGGCGGCCCGGCCGCGAGCCGGTCGGCGAGGTCTTTCACGTACCCGTCGATCCGCTCGGCGGGGACCACCCAGGTCACGAGGTTGAGAGCGCACGCTTCCTCCGCGTCGATCGTCTCGGCGAGCAGCGCGAGCCGTTTCGCCTGTTGGAGGCCGACCAGCTTGGGCAGCAGCCAGGTGCCGCCGCAGTCCGGGGAGAGCCCCCGGCGCGTGAAGATCTGCGAGAAGCAGGACTCGGGCGTGGCCACGACCAGATCGCAGCCGAGCGCCAGATTCCAGCCCGCGCCGACGGCCACGCCGGTCACCTTGGCGATGGTGGGGATGGGCAACTCGTGCAGCAGCAGGGCCACTTCGGTCAGGTCGCGCAGCTTGTCGAGTGGATGCCGGGTGTCGTCCGCCGCGGCCGTGAGATCGGCGCCCGAGCAGAACGCTCCCCCGGCGCCGGTGAGGACGAGGGCCCGTACGTCGTGATCGCGGGTGGCCGCAGCGAGGAACTCCCGTAGGGCGGCCCATAGTTCGCGGTCGATCGCGTTCCTGCGATGTGGACGGTTCAGGGTCAGGGTCCGTACGCCGCCGCTGTCGTCCGACAGCAGTACGGGCTCGTCGGTCACGCGCCACCCCGCAGTTCCGCGATCTCCTGGGCGCTGAGCCCGAGTTCGGCGAGGACCTGTTCCGTGTGTTCGCCGAGCGCGGGGACCGCGCCCATCATCGGCTCGTAGCCGGAGATGACCGGAGGCGGCAGGAGTGCCGGGACCGGACCGCCCGGTGTGTCGATCTCGCGCCAGCGGTCGCGTGCCTCCAGGTGCGGGTGTGCGACGACCTCACTCGGCGTGTTGTAGCGGGAGTTGCCGATGCCGGCGTCGTCGGCGCGCTGTTGGACATCGGCCAGGTCATGGCGTGCGCACCACGCGCCGATCTCCTCGTCGAGCAGGTCGCGGTGTTCGACGCGGCCGGGATTGGTACGCAGTCGCTCGTCCTCCGCGAGGTCGGGTCGGTCCATCAAGTCCCGAGCCAGGCGCTGCCATTCGCGGTCGTTGGTGGTGCCGAGGACGACGGTGTGACCGTCCGCCGTCCGGTAGGCGCCGTAGGGGGCGACGGCCGGTGAGCCCATGCCGCGCGGCTGTTGGTCGATGCCGGAGTGGAGGGTGTAGGTGAGGGCGTAGCCCATCATGTCGGTCATCGTGTCGAAGAGGCTCACCGCGACCGGGCCGGGCCGTCGGGCGTAGAGCAGGGAGACGATCGACAGGGCCGCGTAGAGGCCGGTGGTGGCGTCGGCCATGGGCGGGCCTGGTTTGGCGGGTTCGCCGGGGCGGCCCGTGATGGCGCAGGCCCCGGACTCGGCCTGGACGAGGAGGTCGTAGGCGCGTTTGTGGGAGAGGGGGCCACCGGGGCCGTAGCCGTCGATCTCCACGGCGATCAGGTCCGGGTGACGGGTCGTCAAGTCGTCGGGGGCGACGCCGAGTTTGGCCGTGGTGCCCGGGGTGAGGTTGGAGACGAGGACGTCGGCGCGGTCCAGGAGGCGGTGCAGCACCGCCATCCCCGCCTCGGACTTGAGATCGAGGGCCACCGACTCCTTGCCCCGGTTGCACCATACGAAGTGCGCCGCGAGGCCTTTGACCACGTCGTCGTAGTGGCGGGCGAAGTCGCCGCCCGCCGGGTTCTCCACCTTGATCACCCGGGCGCCGAGGTCGGCCAGCGCCCGGGTGCACAGAGGCGCGGACACCGCCTGCTCAAGTGCCACGACCGTGACGCCCGACAGTGGCCCCCGGTGATCCGTCTGCGCCATCAGATCACCAGGCCGCCGTCGACCGGTAGCACCTGGCCGGTGACGAAGGAGGCCGCGTCCGAGGCGAGGAAGACGAAGGCGCCGGCCACCTCCTCGGGTTCCGCCCAGCGGCCGAGCGGGATGCGGGCGAGCATGGTCGCCGCGAACTTCTCGTCGGTGCGGATGGTCTCCGTCATGGGGGTCGCGGCCAGTGGGGCAAGGGCGTTGACCTTGATCTGTCTGCGGGCGAGTTCGCGGGCCAGCGACTTGGTCATGCCGATGATCGCGGCCTTGGCGGCCGAGTAGTTGACCTGGCCGAGGGTGCCGGTGAGGCCCGCCGCCGAGGTGACGTTGATGATGCGTCCGGTGCCGTCGGTGGGCAGGAATGGGAGCGCGGCCTGGGTGCAGGTGAACGTGCCCAGTATGTGGATGTCGAGCAGTCGGCGGAAGTCGTCCTCGTCGAGGTCCGCGAACATGCCCGGCGCGGTGACGCCGGCGTTGTTCACCAGGACGTGCAGGGTCCCGTCGGCGAGCGCGGCGGCCCGGGACACGGCGGCCTCGGCCGCGCCCCGGTCCCGTACGTCGAGTTCGGCGGCGTCGGCCGTGCCGCCGGCGGCCGTGATCTTCCCGGCGACGGCCGCCGCGGCCGACCCGTCCAGATCGGTCACCAGGACGGACGCGCCGGCTCGGGCCAGGGCGTGGGCGACGGCGGCGCCGATGCCGCCCGCCGCCCCGGTGACCAGGGCCGCGCGCCCGGTCAGGTCGAACAGTCCGTTGTCGTACGCCATCACAGTCCCGCGGCCGCGGCGGCGCGTGCCTTGGCGCGGAAGGACGCCAACTTCTCGGCCGGTTCGACGAGTTGGTGGCTGCGCGAGCGGACGCTGACGTCGTGGCCCTCGGACGCCTTGCGCAGGGCACCCACGGTGGCCTGGTCGCGCGGGATGTGCGCGAAGGGGTCGAAGGAGTACCAGCGCATGGCGTTCTCGTAGGTGATCTTCGCGGTGTCGGAGTCCGGGACGTCGCACGCGCCGAGCACGTCGTGGAGCTGTTCGGGCGCGTCGGGCCAAAGGGAGTCGCTGTGCGGGTAGTCGCCCTCCCAGCAGATGTTGTCGATGCCGATGTCGTGGCGCAGCCGCACCCCGAGCTTGTCGGTGATGAAGCAGGTCAGGAAGTGGTCGCGGAAGACCTCGCTGGGCAGCTTGCCGCCGAAGTCCTGGAGGGTCCAGGTGGAGTGCATCTCGTAGGTGCGGTCCAGGCGTTCCAGGAAGTACGGGATCCAGCCGGTGCCGCCCTCCGACAGGGCGATCTTCAGGTCGGGGAAGTCCTTGACCGGGCGGGACCAGACGAGGTCGGCCGCGGCGGAGACGATGTTCATCGGCTGGAGCGTGATCATGACGTCCGGCGGGGAGTCGGGGGCCGGGATGGCGAGGCGGCCGGAGGAGCCGATGTGCACCGACATCACGGTGTTCGTGTCGGACAGGGCCTGCCAGAGCGGGTTCCAGTACTCGTGGTGGAAGCTCGGGTAGCCGAGGACGGCGGGGTTCTCGGTGAAGGTCAGCGAGTGACAGCCCTTCTCGGCGACCCGGCGCACCTCGGCGGCGCACAGTTCGGCGTCCCAGATGGCGGGCAGCGCCATGGGGATGAAGCGGCCGGGGTAGGCGGCGCACCACTCGTCGATGTGCCAGTCGTTGTAGGCGCGGACCAGCGCGAGGGAGAAGTCGGCGTCCTCGGTGGCGAAGAGGCGGGCCGAGAAGCCGGGGAAGGACGGGAAGTTCATCTGGGCGAGGATCCCGCCGGCGTTCATGTCCTTGATGCGCTCGTTGACGTCGTAGCAGCCGGGCCGGATCTCGTCGAGGCCCTGCGGTTCGACGCCGTACTCCTCCTTGGGGCGGCCGGCGACCGCGTTGAGGGCGGAGTTGGTGATGGTGGTGCCGCGGAAGGTCCATACGTCGGTGCCGTCGTCGCGGTGGACGAGTTGGGGGGCGTCGTCGCGGTACCGCGCGGGCAGGTGGTTCACGAACATGTCGGGCGGCTCGATGATGTGGTCGTCGACGCTGATCAGGATCATGTCGTCCTTGTTCATGCGAAGTCCCTTTCAGGCGTGGGTCGTTCAGGTCTCCGGGGGGGAGTTCAGTCGGAGGCGGGGAGGGGTTTGGCGGCCTTGAGGGTCATGGGGACGCCGTCGCAGGCGAGTTCGCCGGTTCCGGGGCTGGTGCACAGCAGTTCCAGGGACTCTTCGGCGTCGACGTAGCGCTTGCCGAGGAGGGTGACCGGTGCGGCGCCGGTCGCGGGCCCGGGCGGCGCGGTAGTGGCGGGGACCATGGGGGCGCCGCCACAGGTCAGGGCCGGCCGGCGGTCGGCCGGGGCGCGGACGACCACCACCCGGGTGGTGCACACCGTGCTCGCGAGCTGGTCACCTGGGCGCAGCGTCGGTGCTGGTGAGGTCATGGTTCAGGTCCTTTTCGGCCGGGGGTCCGGGGGTTGTCCCCCGGGAAGGCACAGCACGCAGGCGGTCGGCGAGCACGGCGAGGTCGTAGGACTGGCGGGCCATCCAGAACCGCAGGAAGCCGGTGAGGGAGTAGCGCAGGAACAGCGCGGCGCCCACGACGGTGGCCGCGATCCCGCCGAGGCCGAGGGCCAGGGCGTCGCGCTGGTCGAGGGGGTTCTGGGTGGTGTGCGACAGGAAGTAGGCGGAGAGGGCCAGCACCAGTCCGAGGGCCATCAGGGTGCCGCCGAGGCGCAGCCAGAGGCCGGCCCGGGCGGCGGCCGGGTCCGGGATCCTGAGGTCGGCGAGTTCGCGGACGAAGCGGTCCGCGCGCGATTCGCCGTCCTGGGCGCGGGAGGTGCCGCCCTGGGCGCGTGGCTCGCCGTTCTGGGCGCGTGGCTCGGTGGGTGTCATGCGGAACTCCCCAGGTAGAGGGCGGACAGTTCGTCGCGCAGCCCGCCGTCGGGGCGGCCCTGGCGTTCGATGCGGCCCCGGACGAGGACGGCCGCGTGGTCGGCGATGCCGAGGACGGCGGACGCGAACTGCTCGACGACCAGGACGGCCACGCCCTGCCGGGCGATCTCGGCGACCTGCTCGTAGAGCCGGGAGACCACCAACGGAGCGAGTCCCATGGAGAGTTCGTCGAGGAGCAGCACGGCGGGGTCGGTGGCCAGGCCGCGGGCGAGGGCGAGCATCTGCTGTTCGCCGCCTGAGAGGGTGCCCGCCGCCTGGTGCGCGCGCTGTCCGAGGACGGGGAAGCGGGCGAAGGCGATCTCCTCGATCTGTTCGCGGGTGCGGCCGGTGAACGTCATCATCAGGAGGTTGTCGCGGACGGAGAGGTTGGGGAACACCCCGCGTCCCTCGGGGATCAGGCAGACCCCGGCGCGGGCGAGGTCGCGCGGGTCGGCGCCGGTCACCTCCCGTCCGCCCAGCAGGAGTTGGCCGGACTGGGCGGGGTGCAGGCCGGCGGCGACGCGCAGGGTGGTGGTCTTGCCGGCGCCGTTGGGGCCGAGCAGCGCCACGACCTGCCCGGCGCCGACGGTGAGGTCGACGCCGTGCAGGACGGTGATGCCCTCGTGGGCGGCGCGCATCCCGCGCAGTTCGAGAAGAGCGTTCACACGTCCCCCAGATAGGCGGCCAGCACGGTCTCGTCGTGGCGGATCAGGTCGGGTGGGCCGACCGCGATGACCTTGCCGAGGTCGAGCACGTAGACCTCGTCGCACACGCCCATGACCAGCCCCATGTCGTGCTCGACCAGGACGACCGCGGTGCCGTCCGCGGCGAGCGCGCGCAGCAGCGCCGCGAACCGCTCGGTCTCGTCGCCGTCCTGCCCGGCGGCGGGCTCGTCCAGGAGCAGCAGACCGGGGCGTACGGCCAGGGCGCGGCCGACCTCGACGAGGCGGGCCACGCCGGTGGGCAGGTTGTCGGCGCAGGTGTCGGCGACGGCCGACAGGCCCAGCCGGTCGAGCAGTTTGTCCGTCACTCGGTCGGCCCGGCGCCGTTCGGGACCGAGTTCCGCGGCGACGAGAAGGTTGTCCCGGACGCTCAACCGGCCGAAGAGTTCCAGGCGTTGGAAGGTGCGGGCCAATCCGTGCCGGCAGCGCCGGGCGGGCCCGAGCCGCGTCACGTCGCGCCCGCCCAGGACGACCCGGCCCGCCGCGGGCCTGCGCAGCCCCGAGACCACGTCGAACAGGGTGCTCTTCCCTGCCCCGTTGGGCCCGATGAGCCCGGTGACCCGGCCGCGCTCGGCGCTCATGCCGACGCCGTCCAGGGCGCGGTTGCCGCCGAAGGCGACGGTCACCCCGCTAACCTCCAGCAGTGCCACGGGTCAGCACCTCCCCGTCCTGCGCGCGCCAGGGACGTCGTACGCCCCACCACTCGACGGGTACGTCCGCCTCGGCCTTGGGCGCCTGGCGTGCGGCGGCCCAGGCGCGCAGGACGGAGGCCACGACCAGCGAACCGATCAGGAACGTCCAGCCGTTGATGACGTCGGTCAGTCGCAACACCCAGCCCAGCACCAGGACCGCGAGGAGCGTCGGCAGGGCGATCCGGTCGCGGCCCAGTGGGTTCCACTCGCGGCGGAAGCGGGAGACCAGGCCCTCGGGGTTGTGGCCGAGGCCCATGCCGGCCAGGGCGGGCAGGACGGTGACGATGTTCTGCGTCCAGGAGGCCAGGCCGATGAGGATGTTCGGGCCGATGTAGGCGGTCCCGGCGAACAGGCCGTTGCCGACCGCGCCGAGGCCGCCGATGACGGCGACCAGGAAGATCGGCAGTCCGGCGACGAGGTTGAACTGCTCTGCGGTGATGGACCGTTGCTGCATCCCGTAGAGCGCGCCGCCGAGTCCCGCGATGCCGGCGGACAGCGCGAACACGAGGACCTTGGTCACCAGCAGGTTGCCGCCGAGCGTGGCGTACGCGGCCTCGCTGTCACGCAGGGCGATCAGCCGCCGGCCGAAGCCGCCGCTGCGCAGCCGGGCGACGGCGAGCGAGGCGAGGCCCAGGCAGATGGCGGCGAGGACCATGAGGTCGGCCGCCGAGTCCAGTCGTAGGCCGAGGAGTTGGGGTCCCGCCATCTCCACCGAGCCCTGGTCGAACAGGGAGATGTGCACTCCGGCGAGGTCGAAGGCGGGCAGGGTGAAGATCCACCGGTCCAGGACCACGGCGACCGCGGCCGTGCCCAGGGCCAGATAGACGCCCGAGAACCGCAGTGCGGGCACCGCGATCAGCGCCCCGACGGCGGCGGACACGGCGATCGCGGCGGCCAGTGCCCACAGTTGGCCGTGGCCGCCGAGGTGGCCCCAGACGACCGCGCCGATGCCGGCCATGCTGAGCTGGCACAGGGAGATCTGTCCCGCGTACCCGGCCAGCGGTACGTACGACAGGGCGACGATGCCGAGCGAGAAGATCGGCCCGTACGTCACGAGGTCGGATTCGTCGAGCACGGAGGCGAGGACGACCGCGAACAGGACGGTCGAGGCGGCGAAGACGAGGGTGCCGCGCGGGCTCGGCGCGGGCACCTGCACCAGCCGCCGGTCGCGGCCGCGCAGCCGGGGGTGCGGGAAGCAGAGCAGGGCGAGGAAGAGGAGCAGGGCGGGGGCGGCGAGGCGGAGGCCTGGCAGGTAGTCGTTCTGCGGGAGGTAGCCGGTCAGATAGCTCTCCAGGCAGCCGACGACGACCGCGCCGACGAAGGTGAACGGCAGGCTGCGCAGCCTGCCGAAGACGGCCGCGGTGTAGGCGCTGACGATCAGGAGGGAGAGCTGGGAGGCGTCGAGGGCGACCGTCGGGGCGATCAGGATGCCGCCGATCGCGGCGAGTTGGGTGCCGAGGATCCAGGCGACGCGGCTGGCCCGGACCGGGTCGGCGCCGGTGAGTTGCACGAGGGCCCGGTCGTCGACGGTGGCGCGCATCTCGGCGCCGGTGCGGGTGCGGTTGAGCACGAACCACAGGCCGGCGGCGACCAGCAGGGCGACGGTCATGGTGAGGGCCTGGTGCCAGGTGACGGTCGCCGGACCGATGTGGAACGGCTCCCGGTCGGCGAAGAACACGGAGAGCGGGCGCGGGACGTTGGGGTCCCAGATCCAGCGGGCGGCGGCGATGGCGCCGCTGAGCAGCGCCACCGTCATCACCAGCCGTTCGGCCTCGCCGAGCCGTTGCACGGGCCGCATCAAAACGCGTTCGACGGCGAGGCCGAAGCCGGGGGCGAGCACCAGCAGGACGAGGACCAGGGCGACCGGCACGGGCCAGCCCCAGCCGACGGTGAACTGCCAGTAGCAGAACGCCGCCAGCATGCCGGCCGCCCCGTGCGCGAAGTTGAACACGCCGGTGGTGACGTAGGTGAGGACCAGCCCGCTGCCGATCACCGCGTAGATGGCCGCGGTGCTCAGGCCGACGATCCCGAAGGTGAGGAACTGCTCCATCAGGTCACGTCACTTCACGTCGCTCATGCTCTTGCCGACGTCGGCGAGGGTGAGGGGCTTGCCGTAGTCGCCCTTGAACTCGTAGGCGGGCTCGTCGCAGCGGTAGGCGCCGTCGTTGGGCGCGAAGTCGGCGGGCTCCCAGCCCTTCGATGTGGCCTTCTCGATGTTGAAGCAGGTCAGCGGCGCGTCCGGCTTCGACAGGTCGACCGGGGCGAGGAGTCCCCCGCCGGTCCATGAACTCTCCTTGCGGGCCGCCTCGTAGACACAGGTGCGGGTCAGCTTGTCGCCGCAGGAGGCCGCCGCCTTGGCGAACAGCAGCCAGGCCGCGAAGCCGCGCGTGCCGGGAAGAGTGATCTGCGCCTTGGGGACGTACTGCTTGTAGAGGGCGACGAGTTGCTCGGTCGCCGGGTTGTCCGCGGCCTTCTCCAGCGGGTGGACCCCGCTGAGATCGGCGAGGTTGTTCTGGTAGTCGAGGGACTTGCCGGCGAGTTGGAGGAAGGCGGAGTTGTAGGCGTTGTTGTTGGCGTCGATCCAGTCGAGCTTGTAGTCCATGCCGGTGAGGATCTGTTCCAGCTTGGACAGGCTCGCGAAGTCCCCCAGGAAGACGAGGCCCTTGACGCCCTTGCTCTTGATGGACTGCGCGTAGGGCGTCCAGTCGGAGACTCCGGCGGCCGGGTAGAGGTCGTGGTACGTGATCTTCGCGCCGGCGGCCTTGAGGCTCTCCTGGGCCCTGGCGTCGATGACCTTGCTCACCGCGGCGTCGCCCGCGATGGTGCCGACGGCTCCCGCGGACTTGGGGTAGGCGGTCTTGAGCAGCCACTGGTAGTAGCCGGGGTAGCGGTCGTAGGAAGCGCCGCCGGTCTCGTTGAGCTGGAGGTCGGAGCCCTGGTTCTGGATCTGGCTGACCTGGGCGGGGAAGTCGGGCAACAGACACTTCAGGCGGTCCTGCACACCGAGGGCGTCCAGCGCGGAGCCGCCGCCGACGAGTGCGAAGTCGGACTTGCACGCCTCCAGCATCCGCTGGCGGACCTCCATCAGCTTGGAGTCGCGGGTGGTGGCGACGAGCTTGCGGCCGTTGATGCCGCCCGCCGCGTTGCACCAGGAGGTGAACACCTTGGCGGTGTCGACGAATTCGGAGTTCTTGGTGAAGCCGACGTCGGAGAAGACACCGACGTCGATGGAGTCGGCGGTGACACCCTGGGCGGTCGCGCTCTTCGCGTCGCCGGGGCCGCACACACTCTTCAGGTCGCCGAAGTCGCCGGACGTCGCCTGCTGCGCGGCCTTCGTGGGCGACGGCTCGCTGTCGCTCTCGTCGCCGGCGCTGTCGTGGCCGCCGCAACCGGCCACGGCGAGCAGCGCGCTCACCGCGAGCGCGACGGGGATTGCCTTGACTCTCACAGGTGGTGCCTCCTCGGTGGTGTCCCCGAACTGCCGATCTCCCCGAACCGCCGATCTCTCTGAACCGCCGGTGACCTCGAACTGCCGCGCGGACGAGGGGCGTTACCGCTCCACCACGGCAAAGGTCTTGAGCTCCAGGAACTCCTCCAGGCCCGCCACACCCATCTCCCGGCCGATACCGGACTGCTTGAAGCCGCCGAACGGGGCGTCGGCGGCGAAGTAGTTGCCCCCGTTGATGCTGAAGGTGCCGCTGCGGATCCGCCGGGCCACGGCGGTCGCCCGCTCGTCGTCGGCGCCGAGCACCGCGCCGGACAGCCCGTACACCGAGTCGTTGGCGATCCGGACGGCGTCGTCCTCGTCCTCGTAGGGGATGACGGCGAGCACCGGTCCGAAGACCTCCTCCTGGGCGATCTCGGCGCGGGGGTCGACGCCGGCGAGCAGCGTCGGCTCGTAGAAGAAGCCCTCGCGGTCGGCGGGTCGGCCGCCGGTGACCAGGCGGGCCCCGTCGGCGACGGCGCGTTCGACCATGGCGTGCACCTTGGTGCGCTGCTTCTCGCTGATCAGGGGGCCCATGTGGGTGGCCGGGTCGCCGGGGTCGCCGTACTTGACCTTGCCGAGCATGGCGGCGACCAGGCCGACCATCTCGTCGTGCCGGTCGCGCGGGACGAGGAGCCGGGAGGTGAGCGCGCAGCCCTGTCCGGAGTGGGAGCAGATGGTGAACGCGGCGAAGACCGCGGCGTTCGCGAGGTCGGCGTCGTCCAGCACGATCATGGCCGACTTGCCGCCGAGCTCCAGGAAGACCCGCTTCAGCGTGCCCGCGGCGGCGGCCATGATCGCCTTGCCGACCGGGGTCGACCCGGTGAAGGTGACCATGTCGATGTCGGGGTGCGTGGTGAGGAGTTGGCCGGTCTCGGGCCCGGCGGAGGTGAGGATGTTGACGACGCCCGCGGGGATGTCGGTCCGCTCGGCGATGATCCGGCCGAGCGCGAGGGTCGTCCACGGGGTGTCCGGGGCGCCTTTGAGTACGACGGTGCAGCCCGCGGCCAGAGCGGGGGCGAGCTTGGCGAGAGCGAGCTGGTTGGGGAAGTTGTACGGCAGGATCGCGGCGACCACTCCGGCCGCCCCCTTCTCCACCCAACGGCGATGGCGCCCGCCGCGGATCTCGGCGATGCCCAACTCCTCCTGGAACGCGTAGCCTTCGAGCAGGTCGGCGTAGTACCTGACCATCTCGATCGGCTCGTCGAGCTGTGCTCCGCGGGTCAGCTGGCGGGGTGCTCCGACCTCCGCGATGGTCAACTCCCGCAGTTCCTCGCGGTGTTCGTGCAGCGCGTCGTAGAGCTGGCGCAGGCAGCGCAGCCGCAGATCGCGGTCGCGCATCCAGTCGGTCGTGTCGAACGCGCGGCGCGCGGCCGCGACGGCCGTCTCGACATGGCCGGTCCCCGCGTCGGATGCCGTCCCCAGCACCTTCCCGGTGGACGGATCGACGGTTTCGAAGGTGCGCCCCGCGTGCACGAGTTCCCCGTCGATCAACAGCCGGTCCTCATGGAAAAGACTCACGGCTCCCCATCTCTTCTGGGTGTGTCTGGTCCTGCCTCGGTCCTGTCTTGCGGTCCTGCCTTGCCACGGCCCTGCCTGCGGTGGAAAGTAGCTTCTCGCCAGAGGAGAAGCAACCTGTCGCGCAGGAGAATTAGGCATTCACACAAGAGGGGGAGGAATCATGCCCGGTCAACGCAGGGGGACCGCCATCGCCATGTCCGAGGAGGAGCGGGACGCCTTTCTGCGCTCCCAGCCCGTCTGCCGCGTCGCCACCGTGGGCCCCGGCGGACATCCGCACGCCGGCGCCCTGTGGTTCGTCTGGGACGGCACGGCGCTGTGGCTCAACTCGCTGACCCGCAGCCGGCGCTGGACCGACCTGGGCCGCGACCCGCGCGTGAGCGTGCTGGTCGACGACGGCGGCTTCGACTTCCTGCGGCTGCGCGGCGTCGAGCTGCTGGGCAGCGCGGAGGTCGTCGGCGAGGTCCCCCGCAAGGGTGTGCCGACACCCGAACTCGACTCCCCCGAGCGGCTCTTCGCGGACAAGTACTCGGGCGGCGGCGACTTCCGCCACGACGGCCGGCACGGCTGGCTGCGCCTGCGCCCGGAGAAGATCGTCAGTTGGGACTTCGGCAAGCTGCGCGCCTGACGGTTGACGCCACCGCCACTCGATGAAAACCTGACACCCACAATGCGAGAATCTAATTCTCACCGACTGTGCTTCTCGCGATTCTCACCAGGACACCGACGTCGAGGGAGTCCACATGCCGCCTCGCCTGCCCCCACTGCCCGACGACGAGTGGGACGAGCGGACGCGCGAGGCGCTGGCCGCCCTGCTCCCCCGCCCCATGCGCACCGCGGAGGGGGCGGGCAACGCCCTCTCCGTCCTGGCCCGCCACCCCGAACTGACCTCGCGCTTCCTGCCGTTCAGCACCTACGTCCTGATGCACTCGACGCTGCCTCCGCGCCTGCGCGAGCTGGTGGTCCTGCGCGTCGCCAAGCGCCGGAACTGCGCGTACGAGTGGGCCCATCACCAACATCTCGCCGAGGAGGCCGGGCTGACCGAGGCCGAGATCGAGGCGGCCGGGCAGGGCAAGTCGGCCGAGCCGCTGGACGCCCTGGTCCTCACCGCCGTGGACGAGTTGGAGGACGCCTCCGCCCTGTCGGACGGCACGTGGGCCGGGCTGGCCGAGCACCTCGACGAACAGCAGCGGATGGACCTGGTGTTCACCGTGGGGGCGTACGCCCTGATGTCCATGGCCTTCAACACCTTCGGCATCCGCCCCGAGGACGACGCGCGCGAACGTGCGGAGAGAAGGAGGGCCCGTGACCACTGACCACGCCACCGCCGACCATGCGCGGAACTCCGCCGGCGACCAGGTGCGGGACATCACCGACGACCTCGTGGGGATCGAGCAGCTCCTCGCCCGCTACGCGGTGACCATCACCCGCGGCGACATGGACGGACTCCTCGCGGTCTTCACCCCCGACGGCACCTACAGCGCCTTCGGCGACACCTACCCCCTGGCCGATTTCCCGGATCTGGTCGCCGCCGCGCCCAAGGGCCTGTTCCTCACGGCCACACCCGCCGTCGAGCTGAACGGCGACACGGCGACCGGCACCCAACCCCTGTGCTTCGTCGACCAGTCCACGCACGACATGCGGATCGGCTACTACAACGACACCTATGTACGGACGCCGGAGGGCTGGCGGCTGCGGACACGGGCCATGACGTTCATCCGGCGCAGCGGGGCCCACGACTCGGGGCGCCCGCACGCCTTCCGGCGTCCCGCCGTATGAGCGACTTCCCGACCACCGCGAACTTCCGCGCCGCGCTGCGGACCTGGCTCGACGAACACGACCTGTCCCCCGGCCCCGACCACTCCCTGGACGCGCAGGTCGCGCAGTTGGAGCGGGTGCGGCGGGCGCTGTTCGACGCGGGCTGGATGCGGTACGGCTGGCCCGAGGAGGTCGGCGGGCTCGGCGGACCGGCCGCGTTCCGGGCGGTGCTGGGCGAGGAGGTGGCCACGCGCGGCCTCGCCGAGCCCGGCATCTACTCCATGGTCGAGGTCCTCACCCCGACCCTGATCTCGTACGCCCGTCCCGAACTCGCCGCCGAAATGGTGCCGTTGCTGCTCGGCGGCCGGGAGCAGTGGTGCCAGGGCTTCTCCGAACCGGGCTCCGGAAGTGACCTCGCGTCCCTGACCACGCGCGCCGTGCCCCGCGAGGACGGCGCCTGGGTGGTCACCGGCCAGAAGGTCTGGACGAGCCTGGCGCAGTACGCGGCCCGCTGTGTCCTGCTCACGCGCACCGCACCCGGCCACGACGGCATCACCGCCTTCTTCGTCGACATGGACACCCCGGGCATCACGGTCCGCCCGCTGCGCACGATGCACGGCGTCGACGAGTTCGCGGAGGTCTTCCTCGACGACGTGGTGGTGCCCGCCGACCGGATGCTCGGCCGCCCCGGCGACGGCTGGCGCCTGGCCATGGACCTGCTCCCGCACGAACGCTCCACCTGCTTCTGGCACCGCGTCGCCCATCTCTACACGCGCCTGGACCGACTGCTCACCGAAACGGACCCCCCGGACGATGCCGCTCTTGGCGCCGCGTATCTCGCCCTCCACACCGTCCGCTGTCGCTCGCACGCGACCCAGCGCCGGTTGGCGGCGGGCGCGCGGCTCGGCCCGGAGACCTCCGTGGACAAGGTGCTGCTGGCCACGGCGGAGCAGCGGTTGTTCGACACGGCACGGGACCTGCTGCCGGGCACGCTGGAGCTGACCGACTCGCCGTGGCGCTCGGAGTACCTCTACTCCCGCGCGGCGACCATCTACGGCGGTACCGCCGAGATCCAGCGCAACATCATCGCCCGCCGGCTGCTCGAGCTGGGGAGGGAGTGACCGTGGACCCCGCCGAGGTGGAACTGCTGTCCGAGACACTCCGCAAGACGAT
The DNA here is from genome assembly GCF_044750545.1 of Streptomyces sp. NPDC088794. Taxonomy (NCBI): domain Bacteria; kingdom Bacillati; phylum Actinomycetota; class Actinomycetes; order Kitasatosporales; family Streptomycetaceae; genus Streptomyces; species Streptomyces sp. NPDC088794. The sequence goes on from NZ_JBIVKB010000001.1 coordinate 277,489, forward strand.
GACCACGACGCCACCGGGCCCGACTCTCGACACGGCGCTGGCCGAGTTGGGCTGGGCCGAGCTGCTGGCGGAGTTCCCCGGCGTGGCGATTACGGGGGTGTTCCGGCTGTTGGGTGAGACGGGGGCGCATGCGTCGGTGCTCGTCCACGTGGTGGGTGCGGAGACGCTGCCGTACGCGGGTGGTCGGTGGGTGGTGTGGTCGCGGGACGGTGCGGCTGCCGGCTCGGGGCTCGACGAGGAACTGCCGTTGCGGTTGGCCGACCCCGGTGCGGCCGGTGCGGAGGGCCCCCTCCCGGTGGAGCGACTCGCCGCGGGCCGTCGTGCCGTCGGCTGGTGGTTGCTCGGCACCGGGCGGGCGATGCTCGGCCTGGCCCGGACGCATGTCCTGGACCGGGTGCAGTTCGGCCGGCCCCTCGCGTCCTTCCAGGCCGTACGGCACCGGCTCGCGGAGACGCTCGTCGCGCTGGAGGGCGCCGAGGCGACCCTCGTCGCCGCCGCCGATCCGCTCGGCTCGCTGCTCGCCAAGGCCGCGGCCGGGGAGGCGGCGCTGACCGCCGCCCGGCACTGTCAGCAGGTGCTGGGCGGCATCGGATTCACCGCCGAGCACCCGCTGCACCGGCAGGTCCGGCGGGCCCTCGTCCTGGACGGGTTGCTGGGCAGCGCGCGGGAGCTGACGCGGGAGGCCGGGGCGGTGCTCCGGGCAGAGGGCTCGGCGCCCCGGTTGGTTCAGCTGTGAGGTGTCCCGTCGGCTCGGCTGAGCGGTGTCCCGCCGCTCACCAGGGCAGGGGCCCCTTGGCGTCGAAGTAGCCGCCGGTCGGTCCGTCCGGGCCGACCTGGGCCATGCGGACGATGATCTCGGCGCCCTGCTCGACGGTCTGTGTCCCCGTGTTGCCGTTGAGGTCCGTCTTCGTGAAGCCGGGCTCCACGGCGTTGATCCGGATCTCCGGGAACGCCTTCGCGTACTGCACGGTGATCATGTTGACCGCGGCCTTGGACGACGGGTAGGCGACGCCGAGGTAGAAGGCGGCGGGCGACTCCGGGTCGGCGAGAGTCGAGATGGAGGCCAGGCCGCTGCTGAGGTTGACCACGACGGGCGCGGCCGAGCGGCGCAGCAGCGGCAGGAACGCGCGCGTGACGCGTACGACGCCGAAGACGTTCGTCTCGAACAGGGTGCGCATCTGGTCGGCGGTGACGTCGGCCGGGCCGATGATCACGTTGTTCTCGCCGCGGCCCTCGATGCCCGCGTTGTTGATCAGTACGTCGAGCCCGCCGTCCGCCTCGACGGCCTTGGCCGCGGCTTCGACGGAGGCGTCGTCGGTGACGTCGAGCTGGACGAACCGCGCGCCCAGCTGTTCGGCGGCCCGACGCCCGCGGGTCGCGTCCCGGCTGCCGATGTACACGGTGTGACCTGCGGCGATGAGCCGGCGGGCGGCCTCGAAGCCGAGGCCCTTGTTCGCTCCGGTGATGAGTGTTGTCGTCATGTCCTCCAGCGTGCGACGCGGCGGCGCGGTCAGCCAGACGTACCTGCTTCCTGGGACTGCGGGTACCAGGCACGGGCCCGGCGGACGGTGTTCACTGGACGACATGACGGCGACGGAACTGGGGCAGGCACTGCGCCGCTGGCGCGACCGGGTCTCCCCCGAGTCCGCCGGGCTGCCGGCCGGCGGACACCGACGCGCGGCCGGGCTGCGGCGCGAGGAGCTGGCGCTGCTGGCGGGCATCTCGGCCGACTACATCACGCGCCTGGAACAGGGCCGGTCGACCAACCCCTCGGCGCAGGTCGTCGAGGCGTTCGCCCGCGCGCTGCGGCTGTCGGGGGACGAGCGGGCGTTCCTGTTCCGGCTGGCCGGCCTGGTGCCGCCGGGCCCGGAGACGGTTCCCGCGTACATCACCCCGAGCGTCCAGCGTCTGCTGGACCGGCTCGTCAACACCCCGGTCGGCGTCTACGACGCGGGCTGGACCCTGCTGCTCGCCAACCCCATGTACGCGGCGCTGATGGGCGACCCGTCCGGCCGACGCGGCTTCGAACGCAACGGGGTCTGGCGCAACTTCCTCGGCCCCGGCTCCCGGGTCCGGCACACCCCGCGGGAGCTGGCGGACTTCCAGACCGCCATCGTCTCGGAACTGCGCGCGGCGACCGTCCGCTATCCCGCCGATCCCCAACTACAGCGCCTCGTAACGGAGTTGCGTACCAACAGTCCCCGCTTCGCCGAACTGTGGGAGTCGGGTGCCGTCGCCCGCAACGAGGGTTCGCGCAAGGTCGTCGACCATCCGCAGGTGGGCGCCCTCACCCTCGACTGCGACATCCTCAACGTCTCGGGCAACGACCTGCACCTGATGATCTACACGGCGGAGCCGGGCACCGAGGACGCGGAGAAGCTGGCGCTGCTCGGCGTCCTGGGCACCCAGAGCCTGGTCGGCTAGTCAACTCGGGCTGCGGCGCACCCCTTTCCTCATGCGGCTCAGCGCAGCTTCTCCTTCATCTCGTCCAGCTTCGCCAGGATCGGATAGCCGCTGACGCTCAGCGCGTTGCCGTGACCGGTCTGGTGGACGTCGAAGACCGACTGGATCGCCGCGTAGAAACCCTGCACGTCCTGGGTCTGGTTGACGGCCCGCTTGGCCTGGCGCAGACCGAAGGACGGCATCTGGGCGATCTGCTCGGCCAGTTCACGGGCTTCGGTATCCAACTGGTCCCGTGGCACGACCCTGTTGACCATGCCGACCCGCTCGGCCTCGTCCGCGGTCAGGGGCCGGCCGGTGAAGAGGATCTCCTTGGCCTTGCGCGGACCCAACTCCCAGGTGTGGCCGTGGTATTCGACCCCCCCGATGCCCATCGTGACGACGGGGTCGGAGAAGAGGGCGTCGTCTGCGGCCACGATCAGGTCGCAGGGCCAGCACAGCATCAGTCCGCCCGCGATGCAGCGGCCCTGGACGGCGGCGATCGACGGCTTCGGGACGTTGCGCCAGCGCAGCGTGTACTCCAGGTACCGGCGGTTCTCGGCCCGGTAGATCCACTCCAGGGTGATCTCGTTCGGGGCCGGCCAGCGGTCCTTGAGGTCGTGCCCGGCAGAGAAGTGTCTGCCCTCGGCGCGCAGCACGATCACCTTCACGTCCTCGTCCTCGGCGGCCCGCGTCCAGGCGGCGTCGAGTTCGTCGAGCAGCGCCGCGTTCTGGGCGTTGGCGACCTCGGGCCGGTTCAGAGTGAGGGTCGCGATGCGGTCCTTGGTCTCGTACAGGATGTGCACGGCGGCTCCTCAGCCTCGGGGCAGACCGAGCACGCGCTCGGCGATGATCGTGCGCTGGATCTCGGACGTACCGCCGGCGATGGTGCCGCCGAAGCTGCGCGCGTACCGGTGGAACCAGCTGGCGGAGTTGTCGTCGAAACTCATGTGGTGGTACGGCGCGGTCGGCGCCGGATGGTCTAGGCCGTCGGGCCCGCTCGCCTCCAGGACACGTTCCAGGGCGCGTTGGGAGGCCTCCGAGCCCAGCACCTTCAGCACGGACAGGGCCGGTACGTCCTGTTCGCCGCGGGCGGCCCGGGCCAGCGCCGCCGAGCCGAGCAGGCGCAGCGCCTGAAGGTCCATGACGAGGGTGGCGTACCAGTCCTTCTCCAGCGCGTCGGTGGGCGTGAAGTCCCGCAGGACGTCGCCCATGCGCTCGGCCTCGCCCAGCCACATCAGGGTGCGCTCGTGTCCGAGCGAGCCGTTGGCGACCCGCCAGCCCTGGTTGAGCGGTCCGAGGAGGTTCTCGGCGGGCACGTGGACGTCCTCGAAGAACACCTCGTTGAAGTCCGTGTCCTCGCGTCCGGTGTAGGAGGCGAAGGGGCGGCGCGTCACGCCGGGTGTGTCGGTGGGGATCACCAGCACGCTGATGCCCTTGTGCTTGGGGGCGTCGGGGTCGGTGCGGACGAAGGTGAGGAGCACGTCGGCGTCGTGCGCGCCGGACGTCCACACCTTCTGTCCGTCGACGACGAAGTGATCACCCGTCAACTCGGCCCGGGTGCGCAGGGATGCGAGGTCCGAACCGGCACCCGGTTCGCTCATGCCGAGCGCGGCGGTGATCTCGGCGCGCAGGATGGGCACGGCCCACCGGTGCTTCTGCTCGTCCGTGCCGAAGGAGAGCAATGAGGCGGCGATGATGCCGACGCCCTGCGGGTTGAAGCTGTGGCAGATACGACGCCGGGACAGCTCTTCGAGATGGACGTACTGCTGGATGACGCTCGCGTCGCGTCCGCCGAACTCGGGGGAGTTGCCCGGCAGCAGCCACCCCTCGTCGAACTGAAGTCGCTGCCAGCGGGCGGCCCATTCGGGGACGTGTCCGGTGGAGCGGGAGCGCTCGGTGGCCTCCGCCTCGGCGGGGAGGTTGGCCGCCAGGAACTCCGCGAACTCGGCGCGGAAGGCCTCGACTTCGGGGTCAAAGGTCAGTCGCATGGAACTCCTCGGCTATCCGCGCCCGGTGGGCGGCGGCACCCCCGAGCATCAACTCGCCCGCCTTGGCCCGCTTGATCGCGAACTGCAGGTCGTTCTCCCAGGTGTGGCCCATCGCGCCGAACAGCTGCACGGCGTTGCGGAACACCAGCGCCTGGCACTCCCCCGCCGCCGCCTTGGCCATCGAGGCGGCCGACCGGCGCCGTGGGTCGTCGGCGGCGATCGTCAGTGCCGCGTAGTAGGCGAGCGCGCGGGCCCGTTCGATCGCCACGTGCATGTCGGCCGCCTTGTGCTGCACGGCCTGGAACGACCCGATGGGGGCGTCGAACTGGTGCCGGGTGCGGGCGTGGTCGAGCACCAGGTCGAGGGCGCGGGCACACGCGCCGACCATGGTCAGGGCCAGTCCGGTGAGCGCGATGTGCCGGGCGGCCTCCGGGTCGGCGGGGCTGCGGTCCGCCCCGGTGACCCGGACGCCCGGGAAGGCGACCTCGGCGATGTGCAGGACGGGATCGAGGACGGCGGTGCGTACGGCGGTCACCTCACTCGCGGGTACGACGAAGACGCCCGCTTCGGTGACCACGGCGAACCGCTCGGCACGGTCGCCGTCCAGCACGTGCCGTGCGGTGCCCTCCAGCAGCCAGCCGCCGCCGTCGGGGCGGGAGGTGACTCCGGCATGGACGGCGGCGCCGGGACTGCCCGAGGCGCCGAACCCCGGTGCGAGCGGGGTGAATTGGGTCAGCGTCGCCAGGTACGGCGTCGGGTCGGTGGCCCGGCCCAGCTCCTCCAGGACGATCGCCAGCTCGACCAGGTCCGCCGGATCGGTCAGCTCCGTCCAGCCGAGATCGACGTAGACCCGCCAGAGCGGACCGGGGTCGGCTCCGGCGTCGGCGACGGCACGCACCAGCGTCGGCGGGCACTCCTTGAGCACGGCCTTGTGCACCGTGTCCCGCCACAGCCGCTGTTCGGCGTCGAACTCAAACAGCATCCGACCCTCCGGGATTGAGAATGTGATTCTCTCTCTAGGGAATTAACAGTCTCCCCCACCCACCCGGAGGTGTCCAGCCTGGACGCAGGCTCCTTGTCGATAGACTGCAGTAATGTTCTCCCCATGGCACAGAAGGCGGACCAGCCCGTGAGCACCCCCAGTGAGGAACCGGCCTGGAAGCAGCGCGCGGTCGAGCGCTCCACCCAGGCGGCGAAACGTCGGGCCGAGCAGAGGGTCGAACGGTTCCTCGACGCGGCGCAGGCGATCATGGCGGAGAAGGGCACGACGGACTTCACCGTGCAGGAGGTCGTCGACCGGTCCCGCCAGTCGTTGCGGAGCTTCTATCAGCACTTCGACGGGAAGCACGAGTTGCTGCTCGCGCTGTTCGAGGACGCGATGAGCAAGTCCGCGGAGCACCTTCGCACCATCGCGGCCGAGGAGTCCGACCCGTTGGACCGGGTGCGGGTCGTCGTCCAGGAACTGTTCGAGAGTTCGCGCCCCGATCCGTCCGGCAAGCAGCGTCCGCTGTTCACGGACTTCGCACTGCGCCTACTGGTCTCGCACCCGGCCGAGATGCGGGTCGCGAACGCACCGCTGCTCGCGCTGTTCACCGAGCTGATGACGGCCCTCGAAGAGGCCGACCTACTGCGCGAGGGCTTCAAGGCCCGCCGGGTGGCCGCGCTGACCATGCAGACCGTCATGTTCAACGCGCAGTCCAGCGGCCAGGAGGGATCCCACCCGCTCACCGCGGAGGAGATCTGGGACTTCGTCGCCAACGGCTTCACGCGCGACTGAGTTCGGCCGAGCTCGACCAAGGGACGCCGACCGCCCTGACGTCGAAGCACGAGAACACCATTCTCCCACTCGAAAATATCGCTTACGCTCAAGGCCATGCCGCTTGCCTTGAGTGAACTCTGGGACGACCTGCTCGCCTGTCTCGATCTGCGGGCACACGCTTCGGACGCGCTCCTCGTCTACGAGGGGCGCAACCAACTACTGGGCTACCACCGGGTGTTCGGCGGTCAGCTCCTGGCCCAGTTCGTCCGGGCCGCGCAGCTCGCCTGTCCGACCAAGACCGTCAAGTCGCTGCACGTCCTCTTCGCGCGGGCGGGCCGACCCGAGGAACCGGTCCGCTACGAGGTGGACCGCCATCACGACGGCGGGTCCTTCGCCGCACTGACGATCGTGGCCCGGCAGCGGAAGGGCGTGGTCGCCACCGCGTCGGTGTCGCTGCACGTCCCGGAGGACGGCCCCGCCCTCCAGTCGGTCGACCCCGTCCCCACCCTGCCCTGCCCGGAGCAGCGCACGGAGTTCGACCTGCTGCCCTGGGAGACGCGGACGGCCGCCGACCTGGACTCCCCGCTCTCCGAGACACCCGAGTTCGAGCTGTGGATGCGCACCCCTGCGGCCGAGCCCCAACTGGCGCCCGCCCTCACGGCGTACGCCACCGATCTCACCCTCATCGGCACCGCGCTGCGCCCGCTCGCCGGCGTGACCCAGCACGACTCCGGGAAGGCGTTCACCTCCGCCGTCACCGCGCACACGGTCTGGTTCCACCGCCCGTTCCGCGCCGCGGACTGGCTGCTGTTGCGCCAGCACAGTCCGGTGTTGGCGCACGGCCGCTGCTTCGGCCGGGGCGACGTCCTGACCGAGGACGGCACGCTGGTCGCGTCCTACGCGCAGGAGGCGTTGCTGCGTTTCACGCCGGCGGAGCCGTCGGAGGAGCGATGACGACGTACCGGGTCGTCCAGTGGGCCACCGGCACGATCGGGGCCCGCTCGCTGCGTGCCCTCGTCGAACACCCCGGGTTGAGCCTGGCGGGGGTGTACGTCCACTCACCGGAGAAGGCCGGGCTGGACGCCGGGGAACTGTGCGGGCTCGACTCCACCGGCGTGACGGCCACGCGGAACATCGAGGACGTCGTGGGGCTCGGCGCGGACTGCGTGCTGTACATGCCGCTCCAGTGCGATCTCGACGAAGTGTGCCGGTTGCTGGAGTCGGGCGCGAACGTCGTGACCACGCGCGGTGAGTTCCATCATCCGGGGAGCATGGATCCCGAGGAGCGCAAACGGGTCGAGGCCGCGTGCGAGCGCGGCGGTACCTCGATCCACAGCACGGGCAGCAGCCCCGGGTTCATCACGGAGGCGGTACCGCTGGTGCTCACGTCGATAGCGCGCCGGGTCGACGCGCTGACCATCGACGAGTACGCCGATCTCTCCCAACACCCCTCCCCCGAGCTGCTGTTCGACGTGATGGGCTTCGGTGTCTCACCGGCCGAGTTCGCCGAGGAACGGCTGTCTCGGGCGCGGACCAGCTTCGGTCCGTCGCTGCGGCTGATCGCGGAGGCGTTGTCGTTGCGGCTCGATGCGCTGGAGGCGAGCGGGGAGTTGGCGACCGCCCGGCGCCGAGTCCACATCGCGGCGGGCGAGTTGGCGCCGGGGACGGTCGCCGCGCAACGGCTGACGGTCGCCGGGATGCGCGACGGTCACCCGCTGCTGCGGTTCCGCGCCACCTGGTACTGCACCACCGACCTCGACCCGGCCTGGGGGTTGGGCGACACGGGCTGGCACGTCTCCGTCGCGGGCGACGCGCCGCTCGAAGTGAGCCTGCGGCTGCCGGTGCCGCTCGACCGCATGGCCGAGGTGTCGCCGTCGTACACGGCCAACAGGGCGGTGAACGCGGTGCCGTTGGTCTGTGCGGCGGCCCCTGGGATCCGTACGACGCTGGATCTTCCCCAGGTGACGACGACGTTGGGGTGAGCGACGTTCACGTGAGCGACGTTGGGGTGAGGTGCGGCGCTGGACCGGGGCGTTCCAGAGCACACGAACGCCCCTCCATCTCCTCGACCCCCTCTACGGGGCGGCCACCTCGATCACCATCGCCGACCCCATCCCCCCGCCCGCGCACATCGACGCGACCCCGATTCCGCCGCCCCGGCGCCGCAGTTCATGGACGAGGGTGACCAGCATGCGGGCGCCGGTGGCGGCGACGGGGTGGCCGAGGGAGCAGCCACTGCCGTTGACGTTCAACCGGTCCGGGTCGAGGTCGAGGAGGCGGACGGCGGCGACGGCCACGGAGGCGAAGGCCTCGTTGATCTCGTACAGGTCGACGTCGGCGGCCGAAAGACCCGCGCGGGCCAGCGCCTTGGGGATCACCTTGACCGGTGCGAGCCCGGTCTCCGCGGGATCGACGCCGACGGACGCCCAGGAACGGACGGTGGCCAGCACGGGCAGCCCCTCCGCGGCCGCCGTGCTGTCGCTCGCGACGACCAGGGCCGCCGCGCCGTCGTTGCCGCCGCAGGCGTTGCCCGCGGTGATGCTGAACCCCTCGATCTCGGGGTGCAGCGGCTTGAGTGAGGCGAGCTTCTCCAACGACGTGTTGCGGCGCGGGTGTTCGTCCACGGAGAAGAGACCTCCAGGGGTCTCGACGGGGACGAGTTCGGCGTCGAAGCGGCCCTCGTCGATGGCGCGGACGGCGTTGCGGTGCGAGCGCAGCGCCCAGGCGTCCATGTCGGCGCGGGAGATGTCCGCCCGTCGGGCGACGTTCCAGCCGATGGTGATCGACATGTCGTTGTTGGGGGCGTCCGGCCGGTCGGGATGGGTGGGCGGCATCCAGGGCTCGACCCACTCGCCGTCGATCCGGAAGGCGGACTTCGGCGCGGTGGACGCGGAGTTGACGCCACCGGCGATGACGAGTTCGTCCATGCCGGCACGGATGCTCGCCGCGGCCCCCGCGACGGCGGACAGACCGGCGGCGCAGTGCCGGTTCAGTGCTTGACCGGGGGCAGCGGTCAGCCCGGTGGTCAGGGCGGCGTGCCGGGCCAGCACACCACCGCCGTAGAGGCCCTCGCCGAGGATCACGTCGTCGACGCGGTCCGGGTCGAGCCCTTCCGCCGCGGCACCGACGATGCGATGGGCCAGGTCGAACGCCGTGGTGGCACGCAGGGTCCCCTTGAACGCGGTGCCGATGGGGGTGCGCAGGGCGGACACGATGACTGCCTCGGGCATGGAGGTCTCCAACTCGGCGGGGCCGGACCAGGATCACATCCGGAATGAGAATGCTACTCTCACAATTCTAGAACCATGTATGCCTCAGAGGGGAGTCGCGATGCAGGTTCAGGGCACTTCGGCGCTCGTGGTCGGCGGGGCGGGCGGGCTGGGCGAGGCCACGGTCCGCCGACTGCGCGCGGCCGGGGCGGAGGTGGTGGTCGCGGACCTGGCCGACGACAAAGGCAAGGCCCTGGAGGAGGAGCTGGGCATCCGTTACGTGCGCGCGGACGCCACCGACGAGGACGACGTACGCAACGCGATCGACCACGCCGACTCCCTTGCCCCGCTGCGGATCTCGGTCGACACGCACGGCGGCCCCGCGAGCGGCGGACGCCTGATCGGCCGGGACGGCGAGCCGCTGGACCTCGCCGGGTTCCGCCGGACCATCGACATCTACCTCACCGGCGTCTTCAACGTGCTGCGCCTGGCCGCCGCCGCGATCGCCCGCCACGAACCGCTCGACGCGGACGGCGGCCGGGGCGTCGTCGTCAACACCGCCTCCATCGCCGCGTACGAGGGCCAGATCGGCCAACTCCCCTACGCCGCCGCCAAGGGCGGGGTCGCCGCCATGACCCTGGTCGCCGCGCGCGACCTCTCCCCCCTCGGCATCCGGGTCGTCACCATCGCACCCGGCACCTTCCTCACCCCGGCCTACGGCAAGGCGGGTGACCAGCTGGAGGCGTACTGGGGCCCACAGATACCCCACCCGAGACGAATGGGCCGCTCCGCCGAGTACGCGGCCCTGGTCCAGCACGTCTGCGAGAACGACTACCTCAACGGTGAAGTGATCCGCCTGGACGGGGCGTTGAGGTTCCCGCCGAAGTGACCCGCCGGGTCCGGCCTCAGTCGCCGGCTCCGAAGTGAACCGGCACGCCGACCCTCCCCGTCACCCTCTACCGCCCGCCAGTCGCTCGATGCTCTCCCTGAAGTCCTCCGACTGGAACGACAGTTCCTCCGCCGTGGTGGCGTAGTCGAGCGTCGCGAGGACCGCGCGTTCCAGGTGCGTGTTGAGGAGGCGTTTGGTGCTCTCGGCGGCCTGGCGGGGCAGTCCGGCGATGCGTTTGGCGCAGGCCATGGCCTCGGCGAGGGGGTCGGTGACCACGTGGTTGGCGAGGCCCAGGGCGACGGCCTTCTCGGCCGGGATGCGGGCGCCGGTGAGGGCGTACTCCTTGGCGAGGAGCAGGCTGGTGTGCAGCGGCCAGGTGAGTGGGCCGCCGTCGGCCGCGACCAGGCCGACCTGGACGTGCGGGTCGGCGAGGTAGGCGGACTCGGCCATGTAGACGACGTCGCTGAGGGCTACGAGGCTGCACCCGAGGCCCACGGCCGGGCCGTTGACGGCGGCGACGACGGGGACACGGCAGCGGACCATGCCGAGGACCAGGTCGCGGCCGTGCGCGATGGTCCGGGAGCGCAGGTCGGCGTCGCGTCTGATCTCGTCGAGGTAGGTGAAGTCACCGCCCGCGGAGAAGGCCTTGCCCGCGCCGGTGAGCACGGCCGCGCGGGCGTCCCGGTCGTCGGCGAGGCGCGGCCAGAGGTGGGCCAGGCCGGTGTGGAGCGGGTCGTTGACGGCGTTGTAGGCGTCGGGCCGGTTCAGGGTGATGATCCGCAGCGGGCCGTCCGCGCGGACGTCGATCTCCTCCGGCATGCCGTACATGTTCTGACCGTCCGTCATGTCAGGCTCCCAGTCCGAGGATCCGCGCGGCGATGATGTTCTTCTGGATCTGCGAGGTGCCGCCCATGACGCTCTGCGCGCGGCTGTAGAGGTAGGCGCCGAGCAGTTCGGGGTCCTCGGTGCCGCCGACGGTCAGGGCCGCGTGTCCGACGGCCTGTTCCACCCAGGTCATGAGGAGTTTGTCGAGCGAGCCCTCGGGCCCGTGCGAGACCCCGTCGAGCTGCTCCGACAGCCGCCGCCGTACATGCAGCCGCAGCATCTCCGTCTCTACGACGGCCCAGCCCAGCTCCGGTGGCAACGCGCCCGGCGTGCGGTCCACCAACTCCCGGACGAGCTTGCCGTAGCGGGCCGAGAAGCCGAGCGTCGACGGCTCCCGCTCGTGCCCCGCGACCGTCATGGCCAGCGCCCAGCCGTCCCCGGGCGCACCCACCATCTGGTCGGCGGGCACGGTCGCGCCGTCGAAGAGAACCTGGCCGAACTCCTTGGTGGCCCCGCTCATCATCTGCAACGGCCGTTGCTCGACGCCGGGTTGGTCCATGGCGATGATGAACGCCGAGATCCCTCTGTGCCGCGGCACGTCCGGGTCGGTGCGGGCCAGCAGCAGGCACCAGTCCGCCACGTCGGAGTAACTGGTCCAGATCTTGTGGCCGTTGACGACATAGGTGTCGCCATCGCGCGTGGCGGTCGTCGTCAGGGACGCGAGGTCCGAGCCGGCGCCGGGTTCGCTGAAGCCCTGGCACCAGCGTTCGGTGCCGTCGATCATGCCGGGCAGGAAGCGGCGGCGCAGCTCCTCGCTGCCGTGCCGGCCGAGGCCCTGGACGAGGTAGCCGAGGCTGGGGCGGGCCGGAGCTGCGGCACGGGCGAGTTCCTCGTCGAGGATGACGTCGTAGACCGGCGGCAGTTCGTGGCCGCCGTACGCCTTGGGCCAGGACAGCCCGAAGAAGCCGGCCGCGTACAGGTCCCGGTGCCAGTCCCCCTGCCGCGCCCAGTACGCGTCACCGGCGGTCGGGAACGTCCCGGCCCGCTCGGCCAGCCAGGCGCGCAGCCGCTCGCGGAACGCGGCCTCCTCGGGCGCGTCACGAAAGTCCACGGTCGATCTCCTCCAGGCGGACGGGGAACAGGTCGGCGGACGTCAACGCCCGGCGCAGATACACATGGGCGAGGCACTCCCACGTGTTGCCGATGCCGCCGTGCACCTGAACGGCGGTCTCACAGACCGTGCGGGCCGCTCGGGCGCAGTAGAGCTTGGCGATGCGGGCGGCGCGGATCGCCTCGGTCGGCGGCAGTTCGTCGACGGCCCAGGCGGCGTGCCGCAGCACGCTCACCGAGCCCTCGATCAAGGCAAGGCCCTCGGCGAGGGGATGCGCAACCGCCTGATAGGAACCGATCGTTCGGCCGTACTGCTCACGGAGCCCCGCGTAGTCGCAGGCGAGGGCATGGGCGCCGCGAGCCGTGCCCACCAGGTCAGCGCAGGTGGCGACCAGCGCCAACGCCCGCCAGCGGTCGGCCACTTCGTCGGAGACGGTTCCGATCGGCTCCAGCGGTCCGCGCAGTTCGGCGTTGCGTCTGGTCAGGTCGGCGCCTGGCACGAGTCCGCCGGTCTCGGCGAACAGCAGCCGGTTCCCGTCCAGGGAAAGGGCCCGGTGCATTCCGCGTGCGTCCCGCGCCAGGCCGGACACGACGATCGCGGCCGACGAGTCGTCCCGGATCAGGTCGTCGGCGAGTACGGGCCCCAGGAGCGGTACGTCGACCAGCCCGCGCCCGAACTCCTCGACGACCAACGCCACTTCGACCCCGGTCGCCCCGTCGGAGCGCAGCGCCCGCCAGCCCGTCGCCGCCACGGCCTTCTCCAGCCGGGCGATCCGGTCACCGTCGTCCAGGTCGAGAACCGAACCGGGGCCGAGATCGGCGGCCAACCGGGCGGCGGCTTGGCGGAGTTGAAGCTGCTCAGCTGTCAGACGTACGTCCATCACGCTCCTCGGAAGGCCGTTCGTGGAGGGGCCCCTCCTGGCGAAGCCGTTCCTTGAGGAGCCGTTCCTTGAGAACCCGACGCAGCACCTTCCCGGACGGCAGCCGCGGGATCTCGCTCACGAACTCCACGTGCCGGGGCCGTTTGTAGGAGGCCAGACGCGCGCCGACCAGCTCAACGAGTTCGGCCGCCTCCACCGGCCCGGCCCGTTGCACCACGGCCACGACCGCCTCTCCGTCCGCGCCGTCAGGGATGCCGAACACCGCGCAGTCGGCGACGGCGGGATGCCCGTGCAGCACGGCCTCGACCTCGGCGGGAGCGACCTGGAACGCCCTCACCTTGATCATCTCCTTGGAGCGGTCGGTGAGATACAGCCAGCCGTCCGCGTCGACACTGCCGACGTCACCGGTGCGGTACCAGCCGCCGTGGAGGGCGTCCGCGGTGGCCTCGGCAGGCAGGTAGCCGGCCATCAGAGACGCCGACCGCACCTCGATCTCCCCGGTCCCGCCCGGGTCCACCGGCTCTCCGGTCTCCAGCGACACCACGCGCACGCGCACACCGGGGACCGGGCGCCCCGGCGTGTCCAGGCGGGCTCCGTCGAGCGGGTTGCAGGCGATGACGGGCAGTTCGCTGGTGCCGTAGGCGGGCACCCACGCGACCCCGGTACGCCGGGTGACGGTCTCGGCGATGCTCGGCGTCACCGGTGTCGCGCCCCACATGATGTAGCGCAGCGACGACAGGTCGTACCGCTCCAGTTTCGGGTGGGAGGCGATGGCGAGCGCGATGGGCGCGACGGCCATCTCGACGGTGATGCGGTCCAGTTCGATGTGGTGCAGCAGCCGGTCGAGGTCGAAGCGGCGATGCAGGCGCACCCAGGCACCCGTCTCCAGCGCGGTGACGATGTTGAGCAGGCCGAGGATGTGCGAGGGCGGTGTCGCGATCTGGATGCGGTCGGTGGAGCTCAACCGGAGGCAGTCACGCCAGTGGTTCACGGCGGCCGCGAGCGAACCGTGCGTGTGGCGGACCGCCTTGGGCATGCCGGTGGTGCCCGAGCTGAACACGAGGACGGCGTCGGACGCGGGGTCGGGCGGTGCGGGGGACGTCGCTCCCGGCGTGATCGGCGCATCCAGGTGCAGCATCGGCATGAGGCCCGCGAGGACGGGGTGATCGCCCACGGCATGAGCCGGCTCGGTGATCTCCAGGGCGTGTTCGACCTCGCCCCGCTTCCACGCCGGACTGAGCAGGACCGCCACCGCCCCCAGCCGCCAGACGGCCTGGACGGCGATCACGAACTCGGGCCGGTTGGACGACATGAGCGCGACCCGCTCCCCGGCCCGCACGCCCCGCTCCGCCATCGTCCGAGCCAGCCCGTCCGCGAGCGCCGTCAACTCACCCCGGCCGTACTCCCGCTCCTCGAAGGCCAGCGCGGCCCGTTCACTCATCTCTCGTCCCCACCCGTTGAGAGGGCCCCATCTGATTGATGAGAATAGTATTCTCACTTCGATAGAACCTTGATACCAGAGCCCGAGGAGGGCGTCCATGGCGAGCCCCGCCCTGTTCCGCCGTGCGACCGTCGTCAAGGTCGTCCACGAGACCAACGACGCACGGACCTTCGTACTCGCCCCGCACGAAGGCCCGTTCGCCTATCAGGCGGGGCAGTTCTGCGTCTTCCGGGTCCAGGTGGACGGCAGGGACCTGCTGCGCTCGTACTCGATGTCGAGCGCCCCCGAGACCGACTCCGATCTGATGACGACGGTGAAGCGCGTGCCGGGCGGCAAGGTCTCGAACTGGCTGATCGACCACGTCGTCGAGGGCCATGAGGTCGAACTCACCCAGCCCAGGGGCCTGTTCTGCCTCCGCGAGGCCGCCACCCCGCTGCTCGGCTTCAGTGGCGGCAGCGGAATCACCCCGATCCTCTCCCTGGCCAAGAGCACGCTGGCGACGACCGATCGCGGCGTCCGCCTGCTCTGCGCCGACCGCGACCGGGAGTCGGCGATCTTCGACTCGGTGCTGGCGGATCTGACCGCCTGCCACCCCGGCCGGTTGACGGTCGTACGGCACCACGATGCCGACCGAGGTTACCTCGACGCCGACGGGATAAGGGAGTTCGTCGGGTCGGACGCCGACGCGGACGCGTACGTCTGCGGTCCCGAGCCGTTCATGGAACTGGTGGAGTCGGCGCTGCCGGGGCCCGGGCGGGTGTTCAGCGAACGGTTCGGCGCCGGCCCGGCGCCCGCACCCGCGCTTACGCCCGCATCGGCACCGACACCCGCACCCGAAGACACCGGCACCGTCACCATCCTGCTGGGCAACAAGCGCGTCTCCGTGCCCAAGCACCCGAACGAGACCCTCCTCCAGAGCGCCCGCCGCGCAGGCCTCGCCCCGCCCTTCTCCTGCGAGGCGGGCAATTGCGCCACGTGCATGGCCAAGTTGACGCAGGGCACGGCGACGATGCCGGTGAACGACGCGCTGACCGAGGACGAGGTGGCGGAGGGTTACGTCCTCACCTGCCAGGGCGTTCCGGACGAGGGGTCGGTCACTGTCCACTACGAATGAGTACGAGTGGGTCGGCGGGAGTCAGCCGTGCTCGCCCAACCCCGGCGGCGGCCGATACGCGGGCTCGTACCCGGCGACCCGCACCGGGCTGCCGACCAGCCGGTACTTCCCGGCCCTCACGATCATCTCCGGTGCGGCGTCCAGGGCTTCGGGCAGTGTGCGCACGGCCGCCGCCGGTACGCCGAGGGGCCGCAGCCGCGCCTCCCAGCCACGTGCCGTGTCGGCACCGAGGGCTCGCGTGACGGCGGCGAGGACCTCGTCCCGCCGGGCCGCGCGCTCGGCCATCGTCGGAAACCCGTCGATCCCCGCCTCGCCGGCGAACGCCCTCCAGAAGCCGTCGTGCGTGACGAACAGCGCCAAGTAGCCCTCGGCGGTGGGGAACAGCTGGGCCGGCACATAGTAGGAATGTGCGCCGAAGGGCATCCGGCGCGGCTCGACCTCGTCGTTGAGGTAGGCCGACGCCCGGTAGTTGAGCTGGGCGAGCATCACGTCCCGTAGGGCGACCTCGACTTGTCCGCCGCGCCCGGAGACGATCTGCGCGAGCAGGCCCAACGCGGCTGTGAGAGCGGCCGAGTTGTCGACGGAGGAGTATCCGGGCAGGGTCGGCGGCCCGTCCGGGTGGCCGGTGAGCGCGGCGACGCCGGTCGCGGCCTGGATGACGTAGTCGAAGGCGGGATCGTCGCCCGCGTCGAGCCCGTGTCCGGTGACGGCGACGCACACGATCCGCTCGTTGAAACGGCGCAGGGCGTCATAGGTGAGACCGAGCCGGCGTATGACCGAGGGCTTGAGGTTCACCAGCAGAGCGTGGGCGTCGGCGGCCAACTCCCCTACCCTTGCCTGCCCTTCAGGGGTGGTGAGGTCGAGGCAGATGCTGCGCTTGTTCCGGTTGATGCTGGCGAAGTAGGCGTCGCCGACCTGGCGGGAGAGGTCACCGCCGGGCGGCTCGATCTTGGTGACCTCGGCGCCGAGGTCGGCGAGCAGCATGGTGGCGAACGGGCCCGCGAGGATGTGGCCGACCTCCAGGATCCGGATGCCCGCCAGCGGTCCCGGGGTCACCGGAACTCCGCCGCGAGCGAGGCGATCATCTCGCGCGTACGGAGCTTGGAGGCGACGAGTTCGTCCCGGCCCTGGCCGATCGGCAGCAGCCGTACGGACAGGTCGGTGACGCCCGCGTCCGCGAACCGCTTGAAGCGCGCGGCGATCGCCGCCTCGTCGCCCGCCGCGCACAGGTCGCCGACGTCCCGGGCGTCGCCGTAGTCCAGGAGACGTTGGTAGTTGGGCGAGATCTCGGCCTCGCCGAGAATGCGGTTCGCGCGTTCGCGGGCCGCGTCGACCTCGGCGGGGCGGCAGAGGCAGACGGGGATGCCGGCGACGACCCGTGGGGCCGAACGCCCGGCCGCCTCGGCCGATTTGGTGATGCGGGGTACGACGTGGTCGGCGACGGCCCGTTCGTCGGCCATCCATAGGATGGTTCCGTCGGCCCGCTCGCCTGCGAGGCGCAGCATGACCGGGCCGAGGGCGGCGAGCAGGACGGGCAACGGGGCGACGGGGGCGAGGTCGAAGGGGTTGTGCACGGTGTAGGTGGGGTTCTCGACGTCGATCGGGCCCGGGCCGTTGCGGGCCG
Organism: Streptomyces sp. NPDC088794; assembly: GCF_044750545.1. NCBI lineage: Bacteria > Bacillati > Actinomycetota > Actinomycetes > Kitasatosporales > Streptomycetaceae > Streptomyces > Streptomyces sp. NPDC088794. Next base: position 294,771 of record NZ_JBIVKB010000001.1, read on the forward strand.
CGTCCAGGACGTCGAGGTAGTCGCGGGTGAGGCCGGCCGGACGTTCGTAGGGGAGGCCGAGCATGTCCTGGATGATCCAGTGGTGCGAGGGTCCGACACCGAGCGCAAGACGGCCACCCGCCGCCGCCTGCGCGGACAGGGCCTGGCGGGCGAGGGCGACGGGGTGTTGGGCCTGGAGCGGCACGACGGCCGTCCCCAACTCGATGCGGGAGGTGCTCGCGCCCATCAGCGCGACGGCGGTCAACGCGTCGAAATCAGAGGGGACTTGGGGCACCCAGGCGGTGTCCATGCCGGCCGACTCGGCCCACCGCACGTCCGCGATCATCCGCGAGACCTTCCGCGCGGAGTCCCCCCGCTCGGGGCCGATCATGACACCGATCCGCACGTGCCCTCCAAGGTTCAGGGTGAGGTGAGGGCGCGAACGTCCGCCACCACGACGTCAAGAGGTGTTCCGGTGGGGAACACGGCGACGGCGCCCACGGCCTTGAGGCGCGGGACGTCCGCCGGGGGGATCGTGCCGCCGACGACGACCCGGATGTCGTCCGCGTCGGCGGCCCTCAGCCCCTCGACGGTCCGGGCGGTGAGCGCCAGATGGGCGCCGGAGAGCATGCTCAGGCCGACCAGCGCCACGTCCTCCTGGACGGCGGTCGCCACGATGTCGTCGACGCGCTGCCGGATGCCGGTGAAGACGACCTCGAACCCGGCGTCGCGCAGTGCCCGCGCCACTATCTTGGCGCCCCGGTCGTGACCGTCGAGACCGGGCTTGGCGATCAGGATGCGAACTCCCATCAGAGCACCGCCGGTTGAAGAGAGCGGGTGCCCATCGCGATCAGCACCACCGGCAGGTCGCGGGCGCCCATCAGAACACCACCGGCTGTTGGAACTCGCCCCACACGCCCTTCAGGGCGGTCACCATCTCGCCGACCGTGCAGTAGGCGTCGGCGCAGTCGATCAGCGGGCCCATGAGGTTGTCGGTGCCCTCGGCGGCTCGGGAGAGGGCGGCCAGGCGGTCGCGGACGGCGGCCGGATCACGTTCGGCCTTGACCCGGGCGAGCCGCTTGAGCTGCACCTCGCGGCCTTTGGCGTCGAGTTCGTAGGTGGCGATGTCGGGGGCGGGCTCGTCCTCGGCGACGTACCGGTTGACCCCGACGACGGGCCGGGTGCCCGCCTCGACGTCCCGGTGCACCCGATAGGCCTCGTCGGCGATCAGCCCCTGCAGATAGCCGTCCTCGATCGCCCGGACCATCCCGCCGTGCGCCTCCAGATCGGCCATGATCTCGACGATCCGTTCCTCGGTGGCGTCGGTGAGCGCCTCGACGAAGTACGAGCCGCCCAACGGGTCGGCCACGCGGGCGACTCCGGTCTCGTGGGCGAGGATCTGCTGGGTGCGCAGGGCGAGCGTCGCGGACTCCTCACTGGGCAACGCGAACGGCTCGTCCCAGGCCGCCGTGAACATCGACTGCACACCCCCGAGTACGGAGGCGAGCGCCTCGTAGGCGACCCGGACGGTGTTGTTGCGGGCCTGCGGTGCGTACAGCGAGGCCCCGCCGGCGACGCACCCGAAGCGGAACATCGCCGCCTTGTCGGGCCCGGCCCCGTACCGCTCCCGCACGATGGTCGCCCAACGCCGCCGCCCGGCGCGGTACTTGGCGATCTCCTCGAAGAAATCACCGTGCGTGTAGAAGAAGAAGGAGACCTGCGGGGCGAACTGATCGATCGTCATACGTCCACGGGCCAGCACCGTGTCGCAGTACGTGACCCCGTCGGCCAGCGTGAACGCCATCTCCTGCACGGCATTGGCGCCCGCGTCGCGGAAGTGCGCGCCGGCCACCGAGATCGCGTTGAACCTCGGCACCTCGGCCGCGCAGAACTCGATCGTGTCGGCGATCAGCCGCAGCGACGGCTCGGGCGGCCAGATCCAGGTGCCGCGCGAGGCGTACTCTTTGAGAATGTCGTTCTGGATGGTCCCGGTGAGCTTCGCCCGGGGCACTCCCCTGCGCTCGGCCGCGGCCACGTAGAAGGCCAGCAGGATCGCCGCGGTCCCGTTGATCGTGAAGCTGGTGCTGATCCGGTCCAGGGGGATGCCCTCGAACAGCACCTCGGCATCCGCGAGCGTGTCCACGGCGACCCCGACCCGGCCGACCTCCTCGCTCACCTCCGGGTCGTCGGAGTCGTAACCGCACTGCGTGGGCAGGTCGAGCGCCACCGACAGGCCGGTGCCGCCCTGAGCCAGGAGGTAGTGGTAGCGACGGTTCGACTCCTCGGCGGTGCCGAACCCCGAGTACTGCCTGAGCGTCCACAGCCGTCCCCGGTACCCGGTGGCGTAGTTGCCCCGCGTGAAGGGGAACGCGCCCGGCGCGGGCGGCTCGGCGACCCGGTCCGCCGGTCCGTAGACCGGCTTCAGCGGGATGCCGGACGAGGTCTGGGCGAAGTCATTCATCGCCGGATACGGTACTTTCGAAAAACGAGAATGCCAATACCGTACGAGAGAATCAGATCCCATCCCGCGGAGTATCCGGATACGCTGGGTGAATGGACCCGGTCGACGTCGACGAGGGGTTGACGATCCGCCCCGACGGGCGCCCGCAGGCTCCGGTGCGGCGCCTGCTTCTCGACGACTGGGCCGACGGCGACCCCGCCCGAGCCGCCGCTCGTGTCCGCGACTCCCCGGCCCTCACGATCGGCATCGCGACCCGCCGACCTCCCGAACGACTACGCCCACTACTGGAAGCACTGACGCTCACCCTCGCCGCCGATCCGCAAGTGGACGCGTCCGACCGGACGTTGGTGCCCGTGCCGGATCCGCACACGGCCTTCGCCGACCTGGCCTCGGCCGCCTCGCGCCATCCGCAAGCGAGCCTGGCGCTGGGGCAGTTGCTGCGCCAGACACCCTCGCTCGACACCCTTCAGGGGCTGGCCGCGGAGGCAGCGGTGTACTCGATGCTCCTGGGCGGGGCGGAATTCGGAGCTTGGCTGGCCGATCGGAGAGCGACCCCGGCCCCCGCGACCGGCCACCCACTCATCCGCGTCGACCGGGAAGGCGACAGGCTGTCGATCCTGCTCGACCGACCGCAGCGACGGAACGCGTTCAGCTTCCGGATGCGGGAGGAGTTGTACGCGGCCCTGGAGATCGCCCTCCTCGACGACACCGTCAAGGAGGTCGAACTGGCCGGTGCCGGGCCGGTGTTCTGTAGCGGAGGCGATCTCGCCGAGTTCGGCAGCGCCCGGGATCTCGTGGCCGCGTACCTGGTGCGCCTGGACCGGGCGCCGTGGCGGTTGATCGACCGGATGCGGGAACGGGTGACCGTGCGGGCGCAGGGTGCGGCGGTCGGCGCGGGCATCGAACTCGCCGCCTTCGCTGGGCGGGTGACGGCCTCGCCCGAGACGTTCTTCCAGTTGCCCGAGCTGGGGATGGGCCTTGTGCCGGGCGCGGGCGGGACGGTGAGCGTGCCGCGCCGGATCGGGCGGTGGCGGGCCGCCTGGATGGTGCTGAGCGGGGCTCGCATCGACGCGGACACCGCGCTGCGGTGGGGGCTGGTGGACGAAGTGGCGCAGGCGGACGAGGTCGACGGCCATGGACGGTGACGTACTGCTGGCAGGCGTGGAGCTGTATCCGCTTCGGCGCGTGGCGGATGTGCGGCTCCGGGGAGGGGCGATCACCGAGATCGGGTCCCGACTCCCTCCTCGCGCCGACGAGTTCGTCGTACGAGGGGACGGCGGCGCACTGTTGCCCGGCCTCGCCGATCATCACCTCCACCTCGCGGCGATGGCGGCGGGCGACACGTCGTCGGACCTGACCGGGGTCTCGCGGGGCGAGCTCCCAGCGGTGCTTGCGCGGGCCTCTGTGGGTGAAGACGGGTGGGTACGGGCGGTCGGGTACGACGATGTCGTCCACGGGACCCTGGATCGCGACGTGTTGGACGGGTGGAGCGATGGCATGCCGGTGCGGGTGCAGCATCGGTCCGGGGCGTTGTGGGTGCTCAACTCGGCCGGGCTTGAACGGTTGACAGGGCTGGCAGGGATGGATCAGGACTCGGGGCGCGAACAGCCGGAGCGAGGCTCGGGTCGAGGACAGCTGGACCGGCTCGCGGCTCACGAAGGCATGGAGCGCGACAGCGCCGGTCGGCCCACCGGGCGCCTGTGGCGAGCCGACGCCTGGCTGCGGGACGCGCTCGGCGGACGACCTCCGTCGTTGCGGACAGTGGGCGCGCGGCTGGCTGCCCTCGGTGTCACCCATGTCGCCGACGCGACGCCGGACGCGGGCGCGGCCAAGGTCGTCGCCGATGCCGTACGGCAAGGTGAACTCCCCCAGCACGCCTTGCTGATGGCGGCCGACGCCGCTCCGCCCGACCACCCCCGACTGAGCCTCGGCCCGGTGAAGCTCGTCGTCGCCGACCACGCGCTCCCCGACCTCGACGGCCTCGCCGAGCGGATACGCCGGGCGCATGCCGACGGTCGCCCGGTCGCCGTGCACTGCGTGACACGCACGGCACTCGCGCTTACCCTCGCCGCGTTCGACCAGGCCGGCGGACTGGCCGACGACCGCGTGGAACACTGCGCCGTCGCCGACCTCGCCGCGGCCGAGGAACTGGCGGCCCGCGGTATCCGCGTAGTGACCCAGCCGACGCTCATCGCCCGGCGCGGCGACGACTATTGGGCCCGCGTCGACCCCGAGGACCGCCCTGACCTGTGGCGTTACGCCGGCCTGCTGCGAGCGGGCGTCCAGGTCGCGCCCAGCAGCGACGCGCCCTACGGCGACCCGGACCCCTGGGCCTGTCTGCGGGCCGCCGCCGAACGGACGACACCCTCAGGCCGGGTACTCGGACCGGCCGAACGGGTCGCTGCCGCAACCGTGCTACACGGCATGCTGTCGCCGCTGCACGACCCCGGCGGCCCTCCGCGCAGAATCGCCGAAGGGGACCCTGCCGACCTCGTACTGCTGGACCGGCCACTGGCCGATGCTCTGCACTCGCCGGACGCCGGGCAGGTGCGGGCCACGTTTATCGAGGGCCGGGTCGTGTACGGCGACCTCAGGTGACAGCCAACTCGCCGAGGACTCGGTCGGTGTCGGCACCCAACTTCGCTGCCTGCCCCGTCGGTTGGGGTACACGCGGCGGCAGTACGGCCTGACTGCGCCCGAGGTGCCGACACTCTACGACGTCACCCCTCACCGAATGTGCACCGTGCCCACCGGATTCCACCCCGGCGAACACCGCGGCCACATCCCTCATCGACACATCGATCAACTGCCCACCCCCACACGCCAAAGAACCCAGCGCACCCGCCGCCGCCGCCATCCCCGTCAGCGGATCAGCGACAGCATCCGCACAGAACACAGGCCGAATCGGCCCACCCTGCCCACCACTTGTCCAACCCACCAGCCCACCCGCAACAGCAGCGTCGTCACCGAACGCGACCCGCTCCGGCCGCCCACGCCCGTACCCGGTGATACTCACCCACACCTTCCCGGCACGGTGCTCGAGCCGCTCCGGCGCCAACCCCAACTGCGCCAGTGCACGCGGTCGAGAGGCTTCGATCACGACATCGGCCGCGCGTACGAGGTCAAGGAGGACCGCGCGCCCCTCGGCCGTGGCGAAGTCGACGGCGACACTCTCGTGCCCGGCGTGCAACCAGTCGTAGAAGCGTGGGCTCCCGCTGCGGGCGCCGTCGGGGCGGCTGGTGCTCTCCACCTTGACGACCCTGGCTCCGGCCTGGCCCAACAGGTGGGCGCACAGGGGACCGGCCCAGAGCGAGGAGAAGTCCACGACGAGCGCCCCCTCCAGCCGTACACGCCGGACAGGTGAAGCGATCCGCACGACTCGCCACGGCGCCTCAACGGCCAAGGGCGCGTCCGGCAGCGAAGCAGCAGGAACCCCGAACAGCCGTACATGCTCGGCGAATTCACGAGCCGCCGTGGCGCGTACAGCCGTCCCGAGCTCCCGCCAAGGGTCTGTCACGTCGGCACGGCCCAGGATGGCGGGGACGAGTTCGAGGTCGTCCGGGCGGCTGAGAGTGATCGCACACCAGCCGTCCGACGCGCGCAGCAACCGGGTTGCGCCACCGGCCGACGTACGGCCTCGCCGGGTCAACTTCCTGACACCGGCCCGACCGGTGAGAAGCAGCGCCGGGTCGACCTCAACCCTGCGTCCCGTCTCCGCGCTCAACGAAGCCAACGCCCCACTCACCTCGCCCAGCAGCGACCACATGGACCCCGGCGACAGCACGGGCGGGCCACTCGCCTCACCCGTGAGCGCCATGGCGCCGGACGCCGCCCAGTCGAGAAGGGCGCAGTCGGGCAACTTGGCGGCGGGGAGCGGCAGTTCACCTATGGCCCGCAACCATCGGCGTACGCTCATCGCCCCTCCGGCCTCCGGACGCCCCGTCTCCGGGCGTCCTGCCGCCGGATTTCCGGTAGCAGACATCGCATCGACCGCCCCCGAACCGCCCCCGCCCACAGCCCTGCCCCATAGGCGATGTCGTCAAGGCGGCGGGCGACGAGGAAGCGGATCAGGTCCAAGTCCGGTGCCCGGCGCCGGTGTTCGAGGAGTCCGTCGGCCACAGCGGCCAACACAGTGGCCCGGCGCACTCGGCGTGAGACAAGGCAGCCCGCAGCAGTCAGCGGCCACCAATGGCGCAGCAGTAGAGCCGCCGTCTGTTCGGCGGTCGCTGCCAGGGCCAGCCCGGTCAGGGAGGCCGCGAGTCGTTGCGGCTGTTCGGTACCCGCGGTCACGTCACGGGCGTAGCCGCGGCAGACAGCGCCGGCGACGATGGCGGCCACCGGGACGGACCAACGGCGTTGCGCGAGCAGGGCGATCGCCACCACCGCAGCCCACGGAGTGAGGGTGGCCGGGGCGATCGCCGAACCGTGCCGCTCGGCGAGGGCGCGCGCTCCGGAACCGTAATAGACCTTGCGAGCCGCCCAGTTGGCGAGGTGGGTGCGATGGTCGTGCCGGACCGTCACCGTCGGGTCGTAGCGGATCCGTCGGCCCTCGGCGGCCAAGCGCCAGACCAGGTCGACGTCCTCCCCGACCCGGAGGGCTTCCGTGAATCCGGCCCCGAGCGCGTCGACCCGGGCGACCAGACAGGCGCTGGGGAGCCACGACACACGCGAACGTGGGTGTACGAGGGCCGGGTCGAGGCCGAGGTCCAGCGAGGAGCGTGCCGCTTCGTACCGGGACAGCCAGCCGGGGCCCGCTTCGGCCAGGCCGAGGACGCGCGGGGCGACCATCGCCAACTCCGGGTCGTGGAAGTGGCGCAGGAGGGTGGACAGGGTATCCGGGTCGATGACCATGTCGGAGTCGGTGAACGCGACGTACGGCGTGCGGACTTGGCGCAGTCCTGCGTTGCGAGCCGCCGCCGGGCCGCAGTTGGTGTCGAGGACCACGAGGCGGGTGGCATGGCGGGCGGCGACGCGCGCCACGGAGAGCGGGTCTCGCGAGCCGTCGTCGACCACGATCACTGGTGCGTGGCCGCCTAGTCCGCTCAGCAGGCGGTCCAACTCCCGTGGTCGGTCACAGACCGGGACGACGACGGTGAGGAAGGCACCGTCCAGGACGGGCAGTTCGGCAGCGGCTGCGTGGGCCATGCCGAGGGCGAGGAGACGGTGCGCGAGGCGGTCCGCGGTGGGCCTTTCGATCCGGATCCGGCGGCCGGTCAGTAGAGGCACCGCGCGGGGCGCGAGTCGTACGAGCCGGGGTGGGCTGCCGCCGACGAGGACCCGGCCGTTGTCGTACTGCCTTACCTGGGGGCCGAGTCGGAGCACCGCGCCGAACGGCAGGCCCGCTCCTCCTCCCCCGCTCCCCCAGGACGAACCAGCACTCCCCCAGGACGAACTCGCCCCGCCACTCCGCCCAGGCGAGCCCACCCCGGCACTCATCCCCGGAAACCGCCTTCCGCGCTCATCACCGCTCCGTTGGCGACACCGCCGCCCGGCGAGCAGCAGTACGCGACCAGTCCGGCGACCTCCTCCGGCTCGATGAGGCGTCCCTGGAGCTGGGACTCGGCGAAGGCCTCGACGTCGTCGAGCCCGTAGAACCCGGTCGCCGCCGCCAACATGGCGGTGCGGGTCGAGCCCGGCGACACGGCGACGGCGGTCACGCCGGTGTTGACGAGGTCGGCGGCGAGGCCGCGCACGAGGCCGACGACGGCGTGCTTGGCGGCGCCGTAGCCGCCGAGGTGGAACAGGCCGCGGGTGCCGGCGGCCGACGCGATGGCGACGAAACGGCAGCCGCTCGGGGCGGGTTGGGCGAGGAAGTGCGGTATGCAGGCCGCCGCCGTGTTCCACACGCCCATGACGTCGACGTCCCACAGGGTCCGCAGGTCGGCTTCGGGTGTCTCCCAGAGGGGCTGTCCGCCCCGGATGACGGCGGCCGCGGTGACGGCGGCGTCGAGGCGGCCGAAGTGTGCGACGGCCTTGGCGGCTGCCGCGTCGACGGCGTGCCGGTCGCGGACGTCGGCGACTTCGGTGAGTACCTGGTCGGGGTGTTCGGCGCCGAGTTTCTCCAGGTCCTCGCGGGTCGCGAGGGCGTACGGCAGGTCGTCGCCGGTGCCCTCGCAGCTGTCCAGCGCGAGCACGCCGTACCCCTCGGCGCACAGGGCGCGTACCGTGGCCGCGCCGATTCCGCGGGCGGCGCCGGTGACGAGGGCGACCCTCCTCTCTTCGGTCACGTCGGAGCGCCCCTTCTCCTCGATCACGTCGGTGAGCCCTTCTCGTCGGTCATGGAAGTGCTTCTTCTGCTCGGTCCAGGAGTTCGGCGAAGAGCCGCGCACCCTCGGCGGCCGTGGCGGTCGTCGGATCGCCGAGCACGCCGGAGGGGGATACCGCGCGGACGCCGGAGGCGCGGAGTGCGGGCATCAACTCCTTTAGCGGAGCCGTGTTCCCGGCCTCGGCCCGCTTCAAGTCGACCAGTTCAGGGGCGAGATGGAGCATCAGGGAGGTCTCGGTGTGGCCGGCATGCGCGTCGCCGCGCTCGGGGAAGCACGGAATCCAGGCCGCCTCCCGCCCCTCCTCCGCGAGGCGGGCGACCACCGACGTCAGGCAACCGACGTTCCCGCCGTGGGCGTTGACGATCACGACGCGCCCCGACCAGAGCGTGAGCGAGCGGACCAGCTCCACGAGCAGGAAGCCCAGCGCTTCGTTGCCGATGGACATCGTGCCGGGGAAGTCCTGGTGCTCGCCGCTGGCCGCGTAGACGACCGGCGGTGCCACCAACCACCGCTCCCCCGGCCGCCGTTCCTCCCGTCTCCGCGCCACCGCGCGTGCGACGGCGTCGGCGATCCGGGTGTCGGTGTCCAACGGCAGGTGGGGACCGTGCTGTTCGATGGAGCCGAGCGGCACCAGCACCGGCGGCCGGTCCGGCAGGTCCGTCCAGCTGAGGTGTGCCAGGTCGGTCATCGGTGCTCCGTGGCACCCGCGGTGCGGGTGAAGCCCGGGGGCAACAGCACGTCGTCCGGGCCGAGTTCGTGGATCGAGGAGCGGCCGAGTCCGCGCAGGGTCGAGTCGATGCCGCCGGCCATGATGTCGAGCACGTTCTCGACTCCGGCCTGTCCGGCCGCGGCGAGGCCCCACAGGTAGGCGCGGCCGATCAGGACCGCGCGGGCGCCCAGTGCCAGTGCCTTCACGACATCACTGCCGCGCCGGACGCCACCGTCGAGCAGTACCTCGACCTCGTGGCCGACGGCTTGGGCCACGCCGGGCAGCAGGCGGATGGGCGCGGGGGTGGTGTCGAGGTTGTTGCCGCCGTGGTTGGAGACCGAGAGGGCGATGACGCCGATGTCGACGGCCCGGCGGGCGTCGTCGATCCGCGAGATGCCCTTGAGCAGGAAGGGACCCTGCCATTCGTCCCGCATCCATCGGATGTCGTCCCAGGTGGGCGGCGGGGTGCCCATCCACTGCCCGTACGCGCCGAAGAAGGCGGGGGAAGTACCGTTCTCGTCCGTCAGGTTGGGGGTGGTGAGGTCGGGGAGGCTGCCGGAGCGGGCGTAGTCGAGGAGCCAGCCTGGGCGTGACAGGCCCTGCGGGGCCAGTTTCGTGAGCGCCTTGAGGTCCAGGCGCTCCGGGATCCAGGGACTGCCCCAGTCGCGGCCGTGCGAGAAGGACCAGTCGAGGGTGACGATCAGACCGGCCGCGCCGGCGGTGCGGGCCCGGTCCATGGTGCGGATCATCGAGTCCTTCGAACCCATCCAGTACATCTGGAAGAAGGTGCGCGGGTTGGCGGCGACGACCTCCTCGACCGGTTTGCTCGCGAAGGAGCTGAGCCCCATCGCCGTGCCGCGCGCGGCTGCGGCCCGGGCGACCGCCAACTCGCCGTCCGGATGCACGGCTTGGACTCCGGTGGGCGAGATGATCACGGGCAGCGCGATCTCCTGGCCCATGACCGTCGTCGCGGTGTCGCGTTCGGTGGCGAGGCCGGCCACGTGCGGCGCGAGGCCCAACTCCTGGAAGGCGGCGGTGTTGTCCCGGTAGGAGACTCCGGCCTCGGAACCGGCGAGCAGCGCGCCGTACACGGATTTGGGAAGCCGTCTCTTCGCCCGCCGCTGGGCGTGCGCGACGGTCTCGAACCAGCGGTTGCGCATGGGTGGCTGCCTCTCGCTATCGCTCGCGCGAAGGATTACGGGAGTTCGACGGACTGGCCTTCGGCGGGCCGGAACCCAGCCAAGGGGTGTTCGGCGCACGGGGAGACGGGAGGAGTACGGGAGTCGTCGGGGCGCTTCCCGATCGTCACGAAGACCGCCTCTGGCTTCGCCTTGGGCTTACGGCGGTGAGAGTGGTCCTGGCCCTGCGCGGGAACCGTACGTGCCGGATCCGCCAACCCCGTTTCGCCGTACCCCCGCACGCACTCCGGGTCCGGGCCGTCCAGCGGCAGCCCGGTGAAGAACTTCGCCGCCATGCAGCCGCCCCGGCAGGAGTCGAAGGCCGAGCAACTTGTGCACGCGCCGTCGGTCTGCGGGTGCCGCAGGTCGACGAAGAGCGAGGACTCGCGCCATACGCGGGTGAAGCCGCCCTCGGCCCGTACATTCCCGGCCTTGAAGGTGTCGTGGATGGCGAACGGGCAGGCGTAGACGTCCCCCACCGGGTCGATCAGACACACCACGCGCCCGGCTCCGCAGAGGTTCAGCCCGGGCAGCGCAGCCTCGCCATAGCCCGCCAGATGGAAGAAGGAGTCCCCGGTGAGGACATCCTCGCCGTGCTCCAACAGCCAGTCGTAGAGCTCCCGTTGCTGTCGCGCGGTCGGATGGAGTTCGTCCCAGACGTCGGCGCCCCGGCCGGAGGGGCGCAGTCGGGTCAGGCGGAGCTGGGCACCGTACTCGTCGGCTAGGCGCTTGAAGGCGTCGAGTTGGCCGATGTTGTGCCGGGTCGCCACCACCGAGATCTTGAAGCCGCGGAAGCCGGCCGCCTTGAGGTGGCCCATGGCGCGCAGGGCGGTGTCGTACGAACCGGGGCCGCGTACGGCGTCGTTGACGTCGGCGGTGGCGCCGTCGAGGGAGAGCTGGACGTCGATGTAGTCGGAGGCGGCGAGTCGGCGGGCCGTGTCCGGGGTGATGCGGACGCCGTTGGTGGAGAACTTCACGCCGACCTTGTGGGCGGTGGCGTAGTCGACGAGTTCCCAGAAGTCGGGGCGGACGGTGGGCTCGCCGCCGCCGATGTTGACGTAGAAGACCTGCATGCGTTCGAGCTCGTCGATGACCGACCTGCACTCGTCGGTGGTCAGTTCGCGTGGGTCGCGGCGGCCGGAGCTGGAGAGGCAGTGGACGCAGGACAGGTTGCAGGCGTAGGTCAGTTCCCAGGTGAGGCAGATCGGGGCGTCGAGGCCGTACTGGAAGTGGTCGACCAGACGGGTCGGGCTCGGGGGTGCGGGGGAGGTCAAGACGCCTCTCCTTCGGGGGAGTTCGTGCGCCGCACGATCATGTGGGACGTCGCCAGCGTCCCCAGGGCGGCCCGGTAGCGCGCCAGTTCCTCGTCACGGATGCCGGCGGTGCGGCAGGCCGCCGTGGCGCTCGGTCGGTCGGCCAACAGCCGTACGGCGTCGAGGAGTCGGCGGTCCTTGAGGAACGACAGGCGCCGGGTGCCGAAGTGGTAGAGCAGGGCTCCGAAGGGCTCCGGTCGCACCGCGACCTGCGGGTGCAGGGCCCAGGCTCCGGCCATGTCGAAGGACGGGCGGGTCGACATCGAGAGCGGCCGGTTCAGTACACGCCGCACATGCCGTCGATGGAGACCTCCTCGACCAGGAGCTCCTCCTCCACCAGTGACTCCGGCTCCTCCTCGCGGGGAGCCACGGCTTCACCCGCGCGCTCCGGGCTCTGGATCGCATCAGCCATGAGAAGATCCCTCTCTCGTCTGAATACTTCCGTTCTCTAATTCCGGGACGATAATTGCACCCGGTGCCGAAAGGAAGAGCGCGTGCCGGAATCGTCGAGTTCACCCACCGCCCACCGGGCCACCCGGGTCGGGCGCCGCCCGTCGACGTCCCGCGCCGAGTTGGAGACGCACGCGTTGCGACTGTTCTCCGTACGCGGCTTCGACGCGGTGACGGTCGAGGACATCGCGGGCGCGACGGGGATCGGCCGTCGTACCTTCTTCCGCTACTACCAGTCCAAGAACGACGTCGTCTGGGGCGATTTCGAGGGCGAGTTGCGCCGACTGCGGGCCACTCTCGCCGACTTCCCACCCCAAACCCCGATGATGGACGCACTGCGCGAGGCGATCGTCGACTTCAACCGCCTCGACGCGGCCCAGATCCCCTGGCACCGCCTCCGCATGCGCCTGATCCTCGAAGTACCCGCACTCCAGGCGCACTCCACCCTCCGATACGCCGAATGGCGCGCCGTAGTGGCGGAGTTCGCGGCCACGCGCGTCGCCCAGCCCCCGGACGCCCTCCTCCCCCAGGTCATCGCCTACACCTGCCTGGGCGCGGCCGTCGCCGCCTACGAACAGTGGCTACGCCAGGACGGCTCCGACCTGTCCACCTTCCTCGACGAGGCGTTGCGGGCACTGGGGCCGGGGTTCCAGGAGCATGAGCGACGGGGTTAGTCATGTCCAGAGGATCACGTGGCGTGCGCTCAGCAGCGCGACCAGGCGTCCCGGGGCAGGAATTGGGGGAGGTCGTCCAGGGCTTCCCGGGGGACGAACACCGGCCGCGTCAGGAGCTGGTCGCCCGCGCGCTGCACGTCCAGGACGACGCCCAGTGAGGCCGACCCAGGGACTCCGGCATCCATGTAGGTGAGTTCGGAGTACGGCTCGTGGGCTTCGGCACGGTCCAGCATCCACTGCTCCAGAGCGGAGGGGACGCGACCGACCAAGGCCACACCCTCAACGAAGACCTGCGGACCTCGCAGTGCGTCGACCACCACGCCTAACAGCCGTTCCTCCTGGTAGTAGAGCTTCAGCCCGAACTCCCGGTACTCGCCCTCCTCGACGGCGTCGACGACTTCGTTCGCGCGTCGGCCGAGCAGAAGCCGCTGCGGATCTCCGGTGACGCCGCCCAGTACCTCCGACACCTCACTCGGCGCCATGCCGAACGTCAGCGGCCCCACGCTCACGAACGGATCCAGAGTCCACTGCTGCCGCTCGTCGTCCGCCAGCACATGCCACCACTTGAACATGACCATGGAGGCTACGGCAGCATCATGAGTCGTTCTCCGGAGACCTCGCCGCCGCCCGCTGGTCCAGCTTTCGCAGGACCGTCTCCCCCCACCGGAGGTTGCCCTGTTCCAGGCCGATGCCGCCGAGGAGGGTGAGGTACGGGCCGATGCGGTCGGTCTTGGCCAGGTACTCGTCCTCGTCGCGTCCGTCCAGGAGGCGTTCGCGCAGGCGTTCGTAGCGGGCGAGTTTCGTGGTGGAGCGTTCCATGCGCTGGACGATGCCGGCGCGTACGGCCTCGGTGTCGCCGATGTCGATGCACTGGACCTTGACCATCAGTTCGTCCCTGATGGCCATGGGCTTCGCCGGTGTCTCGGCGACGTAGTCGCGGAGCACGTCGAGGCCGGCCTCGGTGAGGGAGAACAGGCGCTTGTTCGGGCGGCGCTCCTGCTGGACGACCCGTGCGGAGACGAGGCCGTCGCTCTCCATGCGCTCCAGCTCGCGGTAGAGCTGCTGGGGGGTGGCCATCCAGAAGTTGGCGACCGAGGCCTCGAAGCCCTTCGCGAGGTCGTACCCGGACGCCTCGCCCTCCAGAAGAGCGGCCATCACCGCGTTGCGCAGAGCCATTGCCCCAAATTAACACCGCGTTGATCAGTCAAGGGGATGGCTATCGCGCCTCCGTGGATCCGGGCCTCTCCACGGATCCGGACTCATCCATCAGACCGGACCTCTCCATGGACCCGGGCTCCCTCAGGCGTCCCGCGATCAGCGGCCCGGCCGGGAGCAGTTCGGGGCGTTTGGCCACTCGGCCGTCCCCGGAGGACCGGCCGCGGATCCGGCGTGCGAGCCAGGGGCCCAGGAAGGAGCCGACCCAGCGCAGCTCGACGCCGACAGCTCGTAGGCGGGTGGGGGTGTTCGGGTCGGCGGGCAGGGGGTGGGTCCACTGGTCGTCGCTGCCCGGCAGGCCGAGCGCGTCGGCGACCGCCGCGGCGATGCGGGCGTGGCCGAGGGGGCTGGCGTGCAGCCGGTCGGGGCTCCACAGGCGCGGGTCGGTCAGCACCGGGTGCAGGCCGGTCTCGGCGAGCGCCACGCCGTGGCGGTGGGCCGCCGTCCGGATGCGGTCGTTGAGGGCGGTGATCCGGGGTGCGAGCGGGCGGGCCAGCGGGGTGATGCGGGCGATGTCGGGGAAGGTGACCGTCGCGACCCGGGCACCCTGCCCGGTGAGCGCGGCGAACATCGCCTCCAGGTGGCCGGCCACCTCGTCGGCGTCGAAGCCGGGCCGCAGCAGATCGTTGACACCGGCGACGACGGTCGCGAGGTCGGGTTTCATCGCGAGCGCGGGCGCGAGCTGCCGGGCGCGCACCTGCCCGGCGAGGCTCCCGCGCACGGCGAGGTTGGCGTACCGCACCTCGGGGTTGCCCGCGACGAGCAGCTCCGCGAACCGGTCGGCACAGCCGCGCAGGCCCTGTACGTCGTCGCCGTCGCCGAGCCCCTCGGTCTGGCTGTCGCCGAGCGCCACGTACCGCAGATATCCGTCCACCATCGGCACGAGACCCCCTTCCGCCGTCGTCGGAGCGCATCGCGACGACCGGATAGCCAATTCACCACCTATTCGCATTGTTGACTATAGAGGACGCTGCCCGATGGCAGAACACTCGACGGAAAACCACATGCGCCCGTTCGAACACCTCTGCGACCATGCCGGAATGCCCCACCTTCTGGAACCGCTGGTCATCCGGCATGCTCACCGACTCCCGCTGTCCACCGGCCCGGCCGGTCAAGGGGACGTCGCCGCGCGGCAGTTCGACGCCGTCCTGATGTCCGTGGGCTTCAAGCTCTCGGCCGACCTGCTGGCACACCTGTCGGGGCGCTCCGAAGGCACGGTCGTCGACACCGCCGTGCGCACGCTGCGCACGGTCCGCGAGATGGCCGGCGACCACGTCTCGCACAACGCGTACTTCATCGACTTCCCGGCCAACGTGCCCGACACCTTCGACTTCTGGATGCGCTGCATCTCCGATGCGCTGGCGGACGACGCGTCCCGCGACCGTACACTCGCCCAGTTGGAGAGCGGTGTGGTGAACCTGCTCACGCTCCCCTCGTACGGCACCTACCAGCACACCTACGCCGAAATGCTCGGCCACCACGACGAGTTGATCGCCGCGGCCGGCGACCGTCTGACCGTCCTGCACCTGGGCGGCACGGCGGACGACGAGGTCACCGCCCTGTATCTGGCGCTGGCGGGCAGCAGCACTCCGCTGAACGACGACGACCTCGGCGACCTCAAGGTGCTCGCCGCGCGTTGCGTGGACGGCCCGCAGCCCGAGGCGATCCTGGTCCGGGAGAACCGTGCCGTGGTCAACGAGGCCCGGCTGACGGCGGGTTCGGAGCCGCTCCTGGACACCGTCACGGACGTGCTGCGGCTGGCCTGCGCCCTGTCCGGCGGTGACGTGACCCTCCAGGAGTCCACCAGGTTCCGGACGGTGCCGCGGCCGGTCCGGCGCGCGCTGCTCGCCGGGCTGGACTCGGTCGTCTCGGCCGCTCCGGCCAAGCTCGCCGACGTACACGCCCATCGTGAGCAGTGGAAGCGGCTCGGCGAGCGGCTGCACCCGCACGAGTACCCCCAATGGCCGTACGCCGCCCAGGTGTTCGCCGTGGCCCGGGGCGAGCAGGAGGCCCGCTCCTTCGACAGCCGGGTCGAGGAACTGCTCGGCATGCAGGACGTCCTCGGCGCGACCGAGCTGCTCAAGTCCGCGCCGGGCAAGCTGTTCCGCTCCCTGGACCGGCTGCTGCGCACGGCGATCGACGAGGAGGAGCGCGAGGCCGTGGTGGCCGCCGCCGAGCGGGTCGTCACCGACGTGTCCGGCCGGGTCGTGCTGGCGGTGCGCGAGCACCTCCACAACCGGGCCGGGGACACCGGCGAGCGGCGCGTCTTCGTCAACCGGCTCGGCCGTGCCTGGATCGCCGAGGACCAGCGGCCGCCCGTGCTTCCGGCCGAGCGCAAGCGCCTGATCACCGCGCTCGACGCGGAGATCGGCCGCCGACTCCCCGCTCCGGAGCGCCTGTTGGTCGATCCGGACGTCCTCTCCGTGGCGCTCCCGCTGTCCGGGCGGGCGACCGCTGCGGGCCTCGGCGTGCTGCCCCGCGGCTCGGTCACCCCGGTCGCCGGCGAACTGCTGCGGTTCTTCGTCTACTGGAAGGAGGCCGAGCAGCGGACGGACTTCGACCTGTCGGCGGTGATGCTGGACGCCAAGTACCGGACGGTGTCCTGGCTGGCGTACACCTCCCTCACCCAGGTCGAGGGCGAGCACTCGGGTGACATCACCGAAGCGCCCGACGGCGCCTCGGAGTTCATCAACCTGCGGCTCGGCGCCGTGCGCAGCACGTTCATCGTGCCGCAGGTCAACATCTTCGCGGGTGAGGGCTTCGAGGAGGTCGAGGAGTCCTTCTTCGGGTTCATGCTGCGCGAGGGCGAGCAGAAGGGGCAGCCGTTCGAGGCGCGTACGGTACGGATGAAGTCGGAGCTGCGCGGGCCCGGCCGGGTCGCGCTGCCGCTGGCGTTCCGGCGTGCACGGGACGGCAGTTGGACGGCCAAGTGGCTGCACCTGTACCTGAAGGGCATCCAGTCGGGCAACCGGGTCGAGGGCAACCGCGTGACGATCGCGACGCTCCTGCGCGGCATCGTCGAGCGCGAGCACATCGACGTCCGGTACATCGCCGATCTGCTGGCCGCTCGCGGAACGGAGGTGACGGTGTGGGACGGCGGGACGGTCCCGTCGGCGCCCGTCACCTACATCGGCCTGGAGCGCCCCGACGGACTGCACCCGGACTCGGTGATCATCACCCCGGAAAATCTGCGCGACTTGGTCCCGGCCTGACTGTTAGAGTTGCCGCAGGCGAGGCCATGAACGGACTTCCTTCTCAACTCCTTCTGAAACTAGTCCCTTCGCTTTCCTCGCCGCCGACATCACGTCAAGGGGCGCCGCACATCTCACCTGTGCGGCGCCCCTTGGTCGTTGTCACCCGAGCCCTCTCATGAGCCGTTCCCGCGCCCGCCGTTCTCACCCGGCGACAGCCGCCCGCGCCACCGCCAGTGCCTGCTCGGCGTACCCCCGCCCGAACAGCACCGCGTGCACGAGCAGCGGAAAGAGCTGGTGCAGCCCGACCCGCTCCCGCCACCCGTCCGCCAGCGGCGCCACATCGACGTATCCGTCGAGCACCTGGTCGAGGTGCGGGCAGCCGAAGAGGTCGAGCATCGCGAGGTCGGTCTCCCGGTGTCCGCCGTGCGCGGCCGGGTCGATCAGCCACACGTGCGCGTCAACTCCCCACAGCACGTTGCCGTTCCACAGGTCGCCGTGCAGACGCGCGGGTGGCTCGGCCGGTCCCGCGAGTCCGGGCAGGCGCTCGCAGACGTGCTCGACGAGGGCCGCCTCGGCGGAGCGGACGGTGCCCGCGTCCACCGCGTCGCGCAGATACGGCAGCACGCGGTGCTCGGCGTACCAGTGGGGCCAGTCGGTGCCGGGTTCGTTGCGCATGGGGGCGAGTCCGATGTACGCGGCCACGGGACCGCCGGGCGGTGGGGCGCCGAACGCGGGGGCGCCCGAGGCGTGCAGGGCGGCCAGTTGGCGCCCGAACCGCAGCGCCGCCTCGGCGGTGGGACGGCCCTGCGGGACCCGGTCCGTCACCAGCCAGCGCGAGTCGTCCCCGTACACACGCGGGATCCGGACCGTACCGGCGTCGGCCAGCCAGCGCAGCCCCGCGGCCTCGGCCCGCACCTCACCCGGCCCGTCTCCGCGCTTGACGACCACCGACCGCCCGCCGTCCAGGGCGACTTCGGTGAGCGCCCCGGCCATCCGGTGCACGCCGGTCACCGCGAGACCGGTGAGCCGCGCGGCCACGTCCGCGGGCTCCTCGACATCACCCCCCGCGCTCATCCCGCTCACCGCGCCACGCCCTCTCGCCACTCCGCTCACCGTCGCCGATCAGCTTCGCGCACCGTCTCATCCGCGTCCGGTCCTCGCTGAACCAGCCCTGCCACGGCTCGTCCAGGGGCAGCCAGTCGACGGGCTGACCGTCCTCGGGGGTCAGCCTCGTCCCGCGATCCACGACCGCGAGGTACGACACGCCCAGGACGGCAGGCCAGGCCGGCTTGTAGGAGCGGACGGTGGCGGTCGCGGGTGGCGGAAGGAGTGCGGCGCGGACCCCGGTCTCCTCGAAGAGTTCCCGGCGGGCCGCCTCGCGGGGCGTCTCGCCGGGATCCACCTTGCCGCCGGGCGGGACCCAGCCCCGCCACGGGTGCCGTACGAGCAACACGTGGGTCAGGGCCGGGTCGAAGACCCACACCTCGGCGCCCAACGGCCCTTTCAGCGCCGCGTCGGGGCTGAGCAGCCAGTCCAGGGCGTCGTCGTACACGGCCAGGGCCTGCCGGACGTCGGAGAGCGCGGCGTCCAGGGTGCGTCGATCGAGGCGGCGGGGAGTCATCCGGCGGAGGATACGGGCCGCCACTGACAATCGAGTCGGCCCCGTGGCCCGGGCCGCGGGGCCGCGACGGACCTACCGCGCGGAGTCCGTGTGGACCTCGTCCAGTGAGGACACGGGTTCCGTTGAGGACACGGGTTCCGTCGAACCGACGGTCTCCTGCTCCGGCCGGCCCTTTCCGCCGATCCGGAATCCGGGCAGTACCGCGAGGACGATCAGCGTGCCGGCGGCCATGATGATCCCGCCGATCAGACTGGTCTGGGCGACGCCGTGGGCGAAGGACTCGTGGACGGCGTCGACCAGGGCCTGCGCCTGCTGGGGGCCGCCGGCGGAGGGGTTCTTCGCGACCTGTTCGGCGACCGCGAGGCCGCCGCCGACGGAGTCCTTGGCGGTGTCCAGCGCGGCGGCCGGGAGCCGGCCGCCGACCAGGTCGCCCAGCTTGTCCCGGTAGGCCGTGCCCAGCAGCGAGCCGAGGACCGCGATACCGAGGGAGCCGCCCAGTTCCAGCGCGGTGTCGTTGGCGCCGCCGCCGACGCCCAGCTCGTTCTCGGGGAAGGAACCCATGATCGTGTCGGTGGCCGGGGAGACGCTCAGGCCGACCGCGAAGCCCAGCATCATCACGGGAGCCAGGAAGTCGGTGTACGTCGAACCCGCGTCGATCCGCGTCAGCAGGAGGACGGCGGCGGTGCCGATCGCCATGCCGGCCACCACCATCGGCTTCATGCCCAGCTTCGGGGTCAGCCGCCCGGTGAGCGCGGCGCCGACGAACACGGCACCGGCCAGCGGCAGCAGTCGTACGCCGGTCTCCAGCGGGTCGTAGTTCAGGACGAACTGCAGGAACTGCGTGGCGTAGTAGATCGCGCCGAAGGTGCCGAAGAAGAAGAACAGCACCGCGAGCATCGAGCCGCTGAAGGGACGCAGCCGGAACATGCGCACGTTCAGCATGGGGTGCGGGTGGCGCAGCTCCCACAGCACGAAGGCGAGCAGACCGACGCCGGCGACCACGGCCGCGGTGACCGGTCCCGCGCCCCAGCCGAAGTGCGGGCCCTCGATGGTCGCGTAGACCAGGGAGCCCACCGAGACGATCGACAGCAGGCCGCCGACGTAGTCGATCCGGCCCATCTGCGCGGCCTTCGACGGCGGGACCAGGACCAGGGCGCCGACGACGCCGACGAGCGCGATGGGGACGTTGATCAGGAAGGTCGAGCCCCAGGCGTGGTCCCGCAGCAGCCAGCCGGCCACCAGCGGGCCGACCGCGATGGCCAGACCGGAGGTCGCGGTCCAGGCCGTGATGGCGCGGGCCCGCTCCCCCTTCGGGAAGATCGCGACCAGCAGGGACAACGTGGCCGGCATGACCACGGCGGCGCCGACACCCATGATGGCGCGGGCGGTGATTACCAACTCGGTCCGGTCGACCAGGCTGCCCATCACCGAACCGGCGGCGAACACCAGCAGACCCGTGACGAGCGCGCCGCGACGGCTGTACTTGTCGCCGATCGAGCCCAGGACGAGCATCAGCGCCGCATACGGAACGGTGTAGCCGTCGATGACCCACTGAAGGTCGCTGCTGCTCAGACCCAGTTCCTGGCTCATGTCCGGCGCCGCCACGATCAGTGACGTGTTCGCCATGACCACGATCAGCAGGCTCAGACAGAGCACGATCAGGGCCCACCAGCGGCGGGGGTAGGGCGCGGACATCTTCTCCACGGGGGTGACGGTGAGGAAGGGCATTGGGGGGCTCCTAGGGACGAGTTAATTGCCCATCGATGTGCAGGCTAGTTTATTGCTCACCGATGTGCAAATATGGCGACCACCCGCAGGTCACCCGCCTGTCTCGGACACCCCCTGCGGGCTCCCGCCCATGTCGAACGTCCCCCCGCCTCGAACGCTCTCGCCGAAGGAAGGCCCATGCGGACCAACTCCCGACCGTTCCTCATCGCCCTCGCCGCCCTGCTCGCGCTCGTCCTCGTCCCCGTGGCGGTCGACCGGTTCGTGGCGGCGCGCGTCGAGTCCCGTACGGCCAAGGCCTTCCAGGAGGGCATGGGCACGCCTCTGCCGCCCCAGGTCCATGTGCGCGGTGTCCCCGTGCTGACCCAGGTGGCCTCCGGGACCCTGCGGCACGTCGACATCACGGCGCACGACATTCCCGCCGACGGGTCCGAGCGCCCGCTTCCGGTGACCGAACTCGCCCTCGATCTGCACGGGGTGAGCAAGTCGGACGACGACAAGGAGGCGCGGGCACGCAAGGCGGAGGCGACCGCCTACCTCTCCTACGAGGACATCTCGAACGCGCTCGGCATAGAGGTCGGCCAGGCCGCACAGCCCGGCCGGATCACCGCGACGGTCCTGCTGCCCCTGGACTCCAAGGTCAACATCACCACGGCTGTCTCGGCGACCTCCGGCAACCGCATCTCGTTCCACGACTTTCAGGTCACCGGCGGCACGCTCCCCGCCATCGGCCGCACCCTGCTCGACCGGGTCTTCGCGGAGCCGATCCAACTGCGCAACATCCCGGAGGGCCTGAATCTGCGCTCGGTCAGCACGACGGCCACGGGCCTCACGGCCCACTTCTCGGGCGAGTCGGTCACCTTCCGCCCGGACGGGAGTTCGGACGAGGGGTCCACGGAAGAATCCGCGGACCGAGCCGCCTGAGGGCGACCGCCGCGCCGGACATCGGCCGATCCCATCGGCCGATCCACCAGTCTCATCGGCCGGTCAGCCGGTCTCGTCAGCCGGTCAGCCGGTCGGCTGGTCTCGTCAGGCGATACGAGGGCGAAGTCGCCGCGCGTTCAGTCCGCCACCGGCGGCAGGCTCGCCGCGACCTCCCCGACCACGACGGCCGCCCGCTCCTCGGGAACACCCGCCGCGATGAGGGCGGCGATCGCGGTCCGGCTCCCGTCGTCCTCCAGCGTGCCGGAGTTGACCGACTCCAGCAGCGCGACCGTCAGCGCCTCGAGGCCGGCGCTCAGCGCGGCGGCCGGCAGCCGGGTGTGGAACACGCCCTCGCGCTGCCCGCGCTCGAGGATGGCGGTGGCCGCGGCCCGGGCGGGCGCGAGGATCTCGGTCACGCGCTCGGGACCCAGGTCGCGCCGGGTCAGGCCGAGCAGCATCCGGTATCGGTCGCCGACCGGCCAGAGGGAGAACATGAAGTACGCGAACGCCCGCTCGGCCGGTTCCCCGGGCCGCGCCCCGCGTTCCAGGGCCTCCCGCAGCACCTCGGAACCCTCCTCGGCGAGCGCCTCCAGCAGGACCGCGCGGCCCGGGAAGTGACCGAACAGCGTGCGCCGTACGACACCGGAGGCGCGCGCCAGTTCCTCCAGGGTGATGTCCGGATTCCGTCCGAGCTCCTGACGGGCCGTGGCCAGGATGCGCGCCCGGTTGGACCGCGAGTTGCGGCGCTGTGGTTCACGGGCGGCGGGCTTGGACACGGAGGAACCTCGGTGGGTCGGTGCGGGGCACGCCGGCGGGGGCGTGACCCTGCGACGGCGGCTGCGGGACCTGCACATTTTGCCATGGTTCAGCGGCTCGCCCGTGGACGTGCGGCGCGCGGTGGTGCCCGTCCGGCTTGACTGATCATGCCGTGGACGATGAGGTGGCAACAGGCCAACTGCAGGAGTTCTCATGCCACTTGACACCGCGCTCTTCAACAACGGCGTCCCGCACTCCGCCCGGATATGGAACTACTGGCTGGGCGGCAAGGACTGCTACGAGATCGACCGCCAGGTCGGTGACCAGATCGTCGAGGCGAACCCGCAGATCCTCGACATCGCCCGGGCCCAACGGGCGTTCCTCGTCCGCACGGTGGAGTACCTCGTGCGCGAGGCCGGTATCCGCCAGTTCCTCGACGTCGGCACGGGCCTGCCCACCGCGAACAACACGCACGAGGTGGCGCAGGGGATCGCGCCGGAGACCCGGATCGTCTACGTAGACAACGACCCGATCGTGCTGGCCCACGCCGAGGCGCTGCTCACCAGCTCGCCCGAGGGCAGGACGGACTACATAGACGCCGATCTGCACGATCCGGAGACCATCCTCCAGGGCGCGGCCAAGACGCTGGACTTCACGCGCCCCGTCGCCCTCGTGCTGCTGGGGATCACGGCCCATGTGGTCGACGACTCGGCGTACGACCTGGTCGGGCGCCTGGTCGCGGCGCTGCCGTCCGGGAGTTTCCTGGTGCTGTGCGACGACACCGAGGTCCTCGACCCCGAGGGCATGCGCACCATGATCGAGCAGTGGAACGAGGCGGGCGACAATCCGCGGGTCAACCGCAGCCCGGAGCAGCTCGCCCGCTTCTTCGACGGCCTGGAACTGCTCGACCCCGGTGTGGTCTCGGTCTCCCGCTGGCGTCCGACGTCCCCGGACGCGGTGGTCCTGGAGGTCGACGACTTCGGAGGCGTCGCCCGCAAGCCGTAGCGGCGCTCAAGGTGCTGCCGCCCGCAACCCGCAGCGGCAGCGGCAGCGGCAGCGGCAGCGGCAGCCGAGAGCATGCCGACATGCTCCTGCGCGGTGCGGGCCCGCGCGGGACAATGGCCGCGTGGGTGCCGAGATCGTGGACGAGGTCCTGGACGAGGCCGTACGGGCGGTTCCGTCGCCGGCGCTGCGCGGGCTGGTCGGCTGGTACGCGGGCTACCGCCAGCGCGGGGTCCCGCCGACCCGGCACCGCGGGCTGCCCTCACCCTGGCTGACGTTGATCCTCACCCTCGACGACCCGCTGAGCATGGCCGCCCACCCGGACCCCGCCGCCGCTCCCGGCGACTTCGCCACACTGCTGGGCGGTCTGCATCTGACGCCCGCGCTCATCGACATCCCGGGACGCCAGTCCGGCGTCCAGATCGGGATCAGCCCCTTGGGCGCCCGGGTGCTGCTGGGGCTCCCCGCCGGGGAACTCACCGGGATCGACGTCCACGCCGACGAGGTCCTGGGCGCGGACGTCCGCGAGACCCACGACCGGCTGCGAGAGGCCACGGACTGGCCCGCCCGCTTCCGTGTGGTGGACGGCTGGCTGCTGAGTCGACTGTTCCAGCATGAGAGCGATCCGCTCGCCCGCGCCTCGACAGTCGCCGGCGCCTGGCGGCTGCTCCTGTCCACCGGCGGCCGGCTGCGCGTCGACGAGCTGGCCGCCGAGACCGGCTACAGCGACCGACATCTGCGCACCCGCTTCCGCGCCGAGATCGGCCTCACCCCCAAGGCGGCCGCCCGGGTCATCCGCTTCGACCGGGCCCGACGCCGACTGGCCGACCGCCCCGGCCGCACCGACCTCGCAGGGCTGGCCGCCGACTGCGGTTACGCGGACCAGTCGCACCTCGACCGCGAGTTCGCGGCGCTGGCCTCCTGTTCACCGAGCGTCTGGTTGGCGCAGGAGTTCCGAAACATCCAATCCGGGCACCATCCGCCCGCGTGACGCTGGGGGTGTTCCACGGATCCACGCCTCACGGCGACGCAGCGAAAGGCGGCTCACCATGCCCGGCACTCCCGATACCGCACACACGCCCAACTCCGCACGCACGCCCACCACTTCGACCGGTCCCGACTCCGGCAAGCAGCCGCCCGCCCCGCAGGTCTGGCCGAGTCTGCGTGCCCAGGACGCCCGCGCGCTGATCCGCTTCCTGGTCGACGCCTTCGGCTTCGAGGAGACCGTGGTCCACGGCGACGGCGACCTGGTCCAGCACGCCGAACTCGCCTGGCCCGAGGGCGGCGGCATCATGCTGGGCTCGGTCCGCGAGGACCAGGACCCTGCCAACTGCCCTACTCCGCCGGGCGCGTTCAGCGCCTACGTCGTCACCGCCGACCCGGACGCCGTCCATGCCCGGGCGAAGGCGGCCGGCGCCGAGATCACCACGGAACTCCAGGTCACCGACTACGGCTCCCGCGACTTCGCCGCACGCGACCCCGAGGGCAACCGCTGGTACTTCGGCACGTATCGCGGCGAGCCGCGCTGAAGCGGAACGTGCGGGTGAAGTGACGTACGGCCGCACCGGAACGTACAGGTGAAGTGAGACGTACGGCCGCACCGGAACGTACAGCCGGATCAGCCCGTCACGTCACGCCCCGCCGCGGTCCTCCCCGACCGGCACCGGGAACAGCAGGCAGCTGCTGGTCGCGTGAGCCAGCAGGCGGTCCTTGGCATCGAGCAGGGTCGCCTCGGCCAGCGCGGTCTGGCGGCCCCGGTTGACGATCGTGCCGACGGCACGCACCCGGCCCGTGTCCACGGTGATCCGGCGCAGGAACTTCACGGTCAGATCCAGCGAGGTGTACCCCATGCCGACGGGGAGCGTGGACTGCACGGCGCAGCCCGCGGCGGAGTCGAGGAGGGTGGCGTAGACACCGCCGTGCACGCTGCCGATGGGGTTGTAGTGCTCCTCCCCCGGCAGCAGCGAGAACACGGCCCGGCCCTCGGCCACCTCGTCGAGCGTGAAGTCCAGCGTCGCCGAGACGGGCGGCGCCGGCAGCCGGCCCTCCTGCACGGCACGCAGGAGGTCCAGGCCGGAACCGTGCCCGACCGCCGCCGCCGTGATCGCGGGGTCCTCCCACTCGTACGTACGTGTACGTCCCATGTCGTGCCGCCTCCCAGCTGACTTCGTCATTCGAAGCTAGCGGGACCGTCAGCTGACTGTCAATGTCGAAGTCAGGCATCTACGATGGCGGAATGGAGTGGCTCGACGTCAGTACCGAGAACTGTCCCGTCCAGCGCACGCTCGACCTGGTCGGCGAGAAATGGACGCTGCTCGTGCTGCGCGACGCGGCGATCGGCGTCCGCAGGTTCGAGGAGTTCCGCCGGCACATGGGGTTGTCGGAGGCGGTCCTCAGCGACCGGCTGCGCAAGCTCACCGCGGCCGGGATCCTGCGGACCGTCCCCTATCAGGAGCCGGGCAGCCGGGCCCGCAACGAGTACCGGCTGACCCGCAAGGGCTGGGACCTCTGGCCGGTCCTGGTCGCCCTGCGCCAGTGGGGCGACACCCACGACCCGGACCCCGCGGGTCCCGTCCTGGACATGCGGCACACCGACTGCGGGGGGCCGGTACGCGTCGTCGTCGAGTGCGCCGACGAGCATGTCCCGCTCACGCCGAGGGACGTGACCGCGCGGCCGGGGCCCGGCGCGCGACCGTATCGGAGCTCGGTCGGGTCGGAGTGAGACACGGACGTTGACCGTTCGGCCTCTGTCCGCGAGGGCGAGGGCGAGGCAGGCTGGTGCACAGGGGATGTGACGTCCCCCTTGTGCGCCAGTCTGTGCCAGAGAGGCGAACGGCCATGGAGCAAGTGATCGTCGCGCGTACCGACCGATCGACGGGCAGCCGGGACGCGGTCGAATGGGCCAGCCGTGAGGCACTGCTGCGCGGCCTGCCCCTGTGCGTGCTGCACGATCCCCAACCGGACCCGGCCGAGGCCAAGTTGGTCGTGCTCGGCCTGCCCCGGGCAGCCTCGCAACCGCCCCTTCCGGCGAGCGTCCGCACCTCGATCACTCCGGTGGTCCTGGTACCGGAGGACGACGGCCAGACCTTCGGCCGCCCGTCGGGCGTCGTCCTCGGGATCGACGCCCACGACCCCGCGAGCGCGGCGATCGACTTCGCCTTCGACAGCGCACGGCTGCGCGGGACGCGCCTGCATGCCGTCCACGCCTGGCAACTCCCCCCGAGCGCGGCCGAGTTCCCGTTCGCCGTTCCGGAACAGGACCGGGCCACATGGGAGGACCACGAAGTCCAGCTCCTGACGGACGCGTTGCGCCCCTGGCGGAGCAAGTACCCGGAGGTTCCCGTACTTGAGGACGTCGTCCTGTTTCCGCCCGCCGAAGCACTGCTCCACCATTCGACGAACGCGGCGCTGGTCGTGGTGGGGGCGGGCGGCGAGTGGGGGGACGTGATCAGGGCGCTGCTGCGCGACACGTTGTGCCCGGTCGCGGTGGTCCGCCGGTAGCCGGTGCGGTCCAGGCCGCCCGCGCCTCCCCCGGGACGCGTCCGGTACGCGGCTAGGCCAGCCCCAGTTCCCGGTCGCCCAGCGGCTCGAAGAAGCGCTCCACGTCGGCGTCGCTCACCTTGGCGAGGGTGGCCGGGGACCAGTGCGGGTTGCGGTCCTTGTCGATGACCTGGGCCCGGATGCCCTCCACCAGGTCGGGGGCGGTGAGGGCCGCGCAGGAGACGCGGTACTCCTGGTCCAACACCCGTTCCAGGGAGTCGAGTCGCCGGGCTCGGCGCATGGCGGAGAGGGTGACCTTGAGGGCGGTGGGCGACTTGGTGAGCAGGGTCTCCGCCGTCTCCTTCGCGGCCGGGTCGCCGTGCGCGAGGAGCCGGTCGATGATCTCCTCCACCGTGTCGGCCGCGTAGCAGGAGTCGATCCACTCCCGGCGACCCGCCAACTCCCCCTCCGGGGACGGGAGTACATGCCGGTCCAGCGCTTCACGGACGGGCAGGTCGGCGAGATCCCCGACGAAGCCCGGGAGCGAGTCGGAGGGCAGGTAATGATCCGCCAGCCCGCACAACAGGGCTTCTCCTGCCCCGACTTGCGCGCCCGTCAAGGCCAGGTGGGTGCCCAGCTCGCCCGGGACACGGGAGAGGAGATACGTGCCGCCCACGTCCGGCACGAACCCGATGCCCGTCTCCGGCATGGCCACCCGTGAGCGCTCGGTGACGACGCGGACACTCCCGTGTGCGGAGACACCGACCCCGCCGCCCATCACGATGCCGTCCATGACAGCGACGTACGGCTTGGCGTAACGCGCGATACGGGCGTTCAGGTGGTACTCGTCCCGCCAGAAGGCGGCCGACGCGGTGCCGTCGCCGTCGCGGGCGTCGTCGTGGACGACCCGGATGTCACCGCCCGCGCACAGGCCTCGCTCGCCCGCACCCGTGACGACGACGGTCTCGACGGAGGGGTCGGCCTCCCAGGCGGTCAGGGCCTCGTCCATGCGGCGGACCATCGCGTGATCCAGGGCGTTGATGGCCCTCGGGCGGTTGAGGGTGAGGTGCGCGGCCCGGCCGGCGGTGGTCAACAGCACGGATTCGCGCATGGTCTCCTTGGTTCCTTCCAGAAGCCGCTGGACCCGCAGGTCACGGACGATCTTCTGGACACCGTACGCGGAGACGGACAACACAAAGGCAGGGAGGTTCCAGCACTCCCTGCCACTAACAACCTATAGCGCACGGGGGGCCTTGCGGCAAGGCCCCCTTCGTGGCGCACAATCACCGATCTGGGCCAAAAGGTGCCCATAGCCGCGTGAACCGCATGGGCCCGTCGAGCCGACGCCCAGCCACACCCCGCATTCGGAGCCTCGGAGCCAACGACGTGAACCCCCTCACCACCAGCGCGTTCGACCTTCCCGATCGCCTCTCCGCGAAAGCCGACCCGGCCCTGATCTCCGGCGACGAGAAGCACTTCGTGGCCATCGCGGAGTGCCTGGAGGAGTCGATCGCGGAGCTGACCGAGCGCCTCGACACCGCGCGCAAGGCACCCGGCGGCCTCGGCCGGGAGGCCATGGACCGGGACACCGAGGTCCACCAGGTGACCGCCCGCCTGCGCACCCTGCGCCGCTTCGGCCTGGATCTGTGCCTGGGGCACATGGTCCTCGCGGACGGCTCCGAGCCCGTCTACGTCGGTCGCCTCGGCCTCACGGACAGCACGGGCCGTCGGCTGCTGCTCGACTGGCGCTCCCCGGCGGCAGAGCCGTTCTTCGGCGCCACCCACGCCAACCCGATGGGTCTGGCGAGCCGCCGCAGGTACCGCTGGACGGAGGGCCGGATCGGCGACTATTGGGACGAGGTGTTCACTGCGGACGGATTCGCCGGGCATGCCGCGCTCGACGACCAGTCCGCGTTCATCGCCAGTCTCGGCAGCAACCGGTCGGCGCGGATGCGGGACGTGCTCGGCACCATCCAGGCCGACCAGGACGCCATCATCCGCGCGGGATCCCGCGGCACGCTCGTCGTGGACGGCGGTCCGGGTACGGGCAAGACCGTCGTCGCCCTGCACCGGTCCGCCTACCTCCTCTACTCCGACCCCCGGCTCGGGCACCGCAGGGGCGGCGTCCTGTTCGTGGGTCCGCACCGGCCCTACCTGGACTACGTCTCCGACGTCCTGCCCAGCCTCGGCGAGGAGGGCGTGCAGACCTGCATCCTGCGGGACCTGGTCGCCGAGGGAGCGGCGGCGCAGGAGGAGAGCGACCCCGAGGTGGCCGCCCTCAAGTCGTCCGCGGACCTGGTGAAGGCGATCGAGAGGGCCGTCAGGTTCTACGAGGAGCCGCCCGCCAAGGGGATGACGGTCACCACGCACTGGTCGGACATCCCGCTGAGCGCCGACGACTGGGCCGTGGCGTTCGACGCGGCGGAACCCGGCACCCCGCACAACGAGGCGCGCGAGCAGGTCTGGGAGGAGCTGCTCACCCTCCTGATGGAGAAGCACGAGGGGGACGCCCCGACCACCCTGCTGCGCAAGTCGCTGCTGCAGAACCGGGCGCTGCTGACCGCCTTCAACCGCGCGTGGCCGCTGCTCGAAGCGGACGACCTGGTCGGCGATCTGTGGACGGTCCCCGCCTATCTGCGGATGTGTGCTCCCTGGCTGGACCGCGACGACGTGCAGAAGCTGCAGCGCGCGGAGGCCCAGGCCTGGACGGTGTCCGACCTCCCCTTCCTGGACGCGGCACGGCAGCGGCTCGGCGACCCGGAGGCGGCGCGGCGCGAGCGCCGGCACAAGGCCGTCCTCGCCGCGCAACGCGAGCGCATGACCCAGGTCGTCGACAACTTGATCGAGGCGGTGTCCACCTCGGGCGACGACGGTGACGAGGGCATCGGCCTGGTGAAGATGTTGCGCGGGGAGGACGCTCAGGTCAGCCTGGTCGACGAGGCCGAACTGACCACCGTCGACCCGGACCTGCTGGCCGGACCGTTCGCGCACGTCGTCGTGGACGAGGCGCAGGAACTGACCGACGCGCAGTGGCAGATGCTGCTGTTGCGGTGTCCGTCCCGGAGCTTCACCGTCGTCGGCGACCGCGCCCAGGCCCGGCACGGGTTCACGGAATCCTGGCAGGAACGGCTCGAACGCGTCGGGCTCAACCGGATCGACGTGGCCTCGCTGAGCATCAACTACCGCACGCCGGAAGAGGTCATGGCGGAGGCCGAGCCGGTCATCCGGGCCGCGCTCCCGGACGCCAACGTGCCGACCTCCATCCGCAGCAGCGGTATCCCCGTCGTCCACGGCTCCGCCTCGGATCTGCCCTCGGTCCTCGACACCTGGCTCGCCGCACACGACGACGGGATCGCCTGCGTCATCGGCGATCCCACGTTCCGGGCGACGTCCCGAGTCCGCTCACTCACCCCGGAACTGTCGAAGGGACTCGAGTTCGACCTGGTCGTCCTCGTCGACCCGGAGAAGTTCGGCGAGGGCATCGAGGGAGCGGTCGACCACTATGTGGCGATGACCCGGGCGACCCAGCAGCTCGTCGTCCTCACGAGCACCTGACGCCTGCCGCCTGCCGCCGCACAGGGAGGCCGATGGGACATCTCGCATCCGCATGATGGACCCGTCGCTCCCCTCCGACGCGCCACCCCGTAGGCTGGCCGGTGCAGCTGGTTCGCCCCGTCCGCCAGGCGGGATGCGTCGCAAGAGGGAACCCGGTGGGAATCCGGGACTGCCCCGCAGCGGTGAGCGGGAACGACCGCCGTCATACGCACTGGGCCCACGGAGGGCTTGGGAAGCGACGGCCAGTAGGAGTCCGCCGGGAGACCGGAGGACGTGCCCGCGAGTCCGAAGACCTGCCACCTGCCCGCGTACGGCCGAATCGTGCGCGGACATCCCGGTGACCTCGTGGGCGGGTCGGCGTACATACCAGGCGGACGACCGCGCAGTTCCACTGCCGCGCGGGGTCGTGCCCGCCCGGTTCCGTCACCCTTCGCGCTCGCGTCCCGTCGCCGGGATCTCAGGGATCCATCTCGCGAAGGAGATCTCCGTGACCACCAAGACCGCAGCCGCGGCAGCGCGGGCCACCGTGTACGGCTACCCCCGCCAGGGCCCGGACCGCGAACTCAAGAAGGCCATCGAGGGCTACTGGAAGGGCCGCGTCAGCGCCGACGCCCTGCGCGCCACGGCCGCAGAGTTGCGTGCCACCAACTGGCGGGAGCTGGCGAAGGCCGGCGTCGACGAGGTGCCGACCGGCGACTTCTCGTACTACGACCACGTCCTCGACACCACCGTCATGGTCGGCGCCGTCCCCGCCCGTCACCGCGCGGCCGTCGAAGCGGACGCGCTCGACGGCTACTTCGCCATGGCCCGCGGCACCCAGGACGTGGCGCCGCTGGAGATGACCAAGTGGTTCGACACGAACTACCACTACCTGGTACCGGAGTTGGGGCCCGACACGGTCTTCGCCGCCGACTCGACCAAGCAGGTCGCGGAGTTGGCGGAGGCCCTGGCCCTCGGGCTGAACGCCCGTCCGGTGCTGGTCGGCCCGATCACGTACCTCCTGCTGGCCAAGCCCGCCCCGGGCGTACCGGCGGACTTCGACCCGCTCACCCTGCTCGACCGACTGCTGCCGGTGTACGCCGAGGTCCTCGCCGACCTGCGGGCGGCGGGCGCCGAGTGGGTGCAGCTGGACGAGCCCGCCCTGATCCAGGACCGCACCCCGGCCGAGCTGAACGCCGCCACGCGCGCCTACCGTGACCTCGGTGGCCTCACCGACCGGCCGAAGCTCCTGGTCGCCTCGTACTTCGACCGGCTCGGCGACGCGCTGCCGGTGCTGGCCAAGGCGCCGGTCGAGGGGCTCGCCCTGGACTTCACCGAGGCCGCCGCGGCCAACCTCGACGCGCTGGCCGCCGTGGGCGGACTGCCCGGCAAGCGACTGGTCGCGGGGGTCGTCAACGGCCGCAACATCTGGGTCAACGACCTCACCAAGTCCCTTGCCACACTTGGCACGTTGCTCGGACTCGCCGACCGGGTCGACGTGGCCGCGTCCTGCTCACTCCTCCATGTCCCGCTGGACGCAGCCGCCGAGCGGGACATCGAGCCGCAGATCCTGCGCTGGCTCGCGTTCGCCAAGCAGAAGACGGCCGAGATCGTCACCCTCGCCAAGGGCCTCGCCCAGGGCACCGACACGATCGCCGCCGAACTCGCCGTCAACCGTGCCAACTTGGCCTCGCGTGCGGGCTCGCCGATCACGCACGATCCGGCGGTACGGGCCCGCGCCGCCGCCGTCACGGAGGCCGACGCCCGCCGCTCCCAGCCGTACGCCGAGCGCGCCGCGGCCCAGCGTGCCCACCTCGGTCTGCCGCTGCTGCCGACCACCACGATCGGCTCCTTCCCGCAGACCGGTGAACTGCGCACCGCCCGCGCCGACTTGCGGGCGGGCCGGATCGACACGGCCGGCTACGAGGAGCGCATCAGGGCCGAGATCCAGGAGGTGATCTCCTTCCAGGAGAAGACCGGTCTGGACGTCCTGGTGCACGGCGAGGCCGAACGCAACGACATGGTCCAGTACTTCGCCGAGCAGCTGACGGGCTACCTGGCCACGCAGCACGGCTGGGTGCAGTCCTACGGCACCCGTTACGTCCGGCCGCCGATCCTGGCCGGCGACATCTCCCGCCCCGAGCCGATGACCGTGCGCTGGACGACGTACGCCCAGTCCCTCACCTCGCGTCCGGTCAAGGGCATGCTCACCGGGCCTGTCACCATGCTCGCCTGGTCCTTCGTCCGGGACGACCAGCCGCTCGGCGACACCGCCCGCCAGGTCGCGCTCGCCCTGCGCGAGGAGGTCGACGACCTTGAGGCGGCCGGGACTTCGGTGATCCAGGTCGACGAGCCCGCCCTGCGCGAGACGCTCCCGCTGCGCACCGCCGACCGCGCCGCGTATCTGGCGTGGGCGACCGAGGCGTTCCGGCTCAGCACGGGCGGGGTGCGGCCGGACACGCAGATCCACACGCACATGTGCTACGCCGAGTTCGGGGACATCGTGCAGGCCATCGACGATCTCGACGCGGACGTCATCAGCCTGGAGGCCGCCCGCTCGCACATGCAGGTCGCGCGCGAACTCGCCGCCCACGGCTATCCGCGCGAGGCGGGACCCGGCGTGTACGACATCCACTCGCCGCGCGTCCCGAGCACGGAGGAGGCCGCCGACCTGCTGCGCACCGGGCTCAAGGCCATCCCCGTCGAGCGGCTGTGGGTCAACCCCGACTGCGGCCTGAAGACCCGCGGTTGGCCCGAGACCCGGGCCTCGCTGGAGAACCTGGTCGCCGCCGCCCGCACGGTCCGTGAGGAACTGTCCGGGGCCTGATGCCGGGATCCGTCGGCCGGGGAGGGCAGTTGGAGAACCCTCCCCGGTCGGTGCACGTACGGGCCGTGTCCAATGGAGACCCGTACACCGGACCCGTACACCGTGAACCGCATCAGGAGGAGCCGCCCGTGACCAGCCGTGTCACCTTCATCTCGCCCGCGATGAGCACCTCGCTGCGCCAGGCGCGCTTCGACGACGGGGGTTCGATCGAGGCCGGCGGGGAGGCGGGAGCTCGTGCCGCGGCCGGAGCCCTGCCGTCGGCCGCACGGGTCGTCGTCTCGCCCAGCACGCGCTGCCGTCAGACGGCGACCGCGCTGGGCCTCAACGGGTCCGAGGAAGCGGCGGAGTTGGCGGGGCTGGACGTGGGGCGTTGGCGGGGGCTCACCCTCGCCGAGGTCGGCGCCGGTGAGCCCGAGGCGGTGGCCCGGTGGTTGGCCGATCCGGCGTCCGCTCCGCACGGCGGGGAGTCCGTCGAGGAGTTGTGCGCGCGGGTGGCACGGTGGCTGGAGGCGTCCCTCGCCACGGACGGCCGTACGCTCGCCGTGGTCGAACCGGACGTCGTACGGGCCGTGGTGGTGCACGCGTTGGGCGCGCCCGCGGCGGCCTTCTGGCGGCTGGACGTGCTGCCGCTGACCGCCACCACGGTCAGTGGGCGGGCCGGCCGCTGGAACGTACGGATCGGACAGCCGCTGGATACGGCCGAGGCGGCTCAAGTCCCGTCGGCCGGTGGTTCATGAGGTCGCGTCCCGGTGCCGGCGCCTAACGGACGGAAGAACGCGAGAGGGCCCCGGACGGTTCCGCGGGGCCCTCTCGTCAGGTCGGTCGTGTCAGTGGGCCGCGGGCACCGCCGTAGGCGCCGGGACCCGTGCGGGCTTCGGGTTCAGCAGCCGTTCGGCCAACTCGCCGAAGGCCAGG
The DNA here is from genome assembly GCF_044750545.1 of Streptomyces sp. NPDC088794. Lineage (NCBI taxonomy): Bacteria > Bacillati > Actinomycetota > Actinomycetes > Kitasatosporales > Streptomycetaceae > Streptomyces > Streptomyces sp. NPDC088794. The sequence continues at coordinate 328,994 of NZ_JBIVKB010000001.1, forward strand.
CCGAATCCGCCCCACAGGGTGATCTGCATGGCCAGCGCGGAGAGCCGGAAGCGCCACAGCACGGTGGCCGGGAAGTCCGCGGGGACCTCGTTGATGACCGGCAGGAACGCGTACGCCAGCCCGATCACCACGGCGAACGCGGCGAGCGCGACGACGGTCGCGTACCAGGTGCCCAGACTCGGGGCGAGCCGCTTGCCGAGGATGGTCGCGGCGACCGCGAGGAGCACGCTGAGCACCATCATCAGGAAGTACAGGGTGGTCCGCTTGCCGATGGTGTCGGGGTCGCCGACCGCCGGCGGGTTGGCCGGGTACTTCAGGAACGGGACGACGTAGACGGCCAGCAGAGCGCAGCCGGACAGCAGCAGCGCGGTCGCGCGCGGGCTGAACCTGCCGACGCGGCCGAGCGCGAAGCAGAAGCCGAGGGCGGCGATGCCGCCGAACGCGACGCCGTAGATCAGGACACCGGTGGCCAGGCCGGCGGTGGACTGCAGGGAGCGGGAGACGATCTCCATCTCGTGCTCGTGGGCGTGCGCGTCCTCGAAGGCGATCGCCTTGTCGACGTTCGGTTCACCGAGGAAGTAGGCGACGACGAGGGCGAGCGCACCGGCGGCGAGGCCGGCGAGCATGCCCCGCACGAGAAGGTTTCGCACTGTTGCGGAGTTCATGTGAGTGCTGGTTTCCCTCGGGTCAGTGGCAGGGGAAGCCGAGCAGGTGACGGGCGTCGTGCACCCACTCGTGGACGTCCGAACCGGACACGAGGGAGGTGGCGCCCTGTTCGGCGCCGACGAAGTACAGCAGGACCAGCATCAGGATGCCGAAGAAGACCGCCCAGGGGACGATCGCGCCGATCGGCAGCTTGGCGGGGAGAACGGGGGTGGTGGCTGTCGGCTGAGCGACATGCTGCGCCATGGCAGGGCCTCCTCTGGGAGTTCGCGTCCCATCTCGGTGGTGCACAGGACGACGGCTACGGGTCTGACTCGCCCCCCTCCGTTAAAGGGGTGGCACACAGTGGCGCGACCGTGCCGGACTCCCACCGGCTTCCGTTTTGGTGTCGTCGATATCAGAGTGACCGTACCGTGTGTCGCGAACATGGCCAATACCGCGCTACCTGGGGTGATGCCGGTCTCGCCCGCCGAGTGACGAGGATCATCGGCCTGGGCCGTCAAATCACCGCGTGGATACGCCGGTTCGGGCGCCCTACGCCCGGCGGTCCCGCGCGCCGGTCACACCGAGGCGCGGACCACGATCCGGCCCCGCACGGGCGTCAGGCCCTCCGAGTCGATGCCGAGGGCGGCCCGGGCGGCGAGCCGGCCGAGGGCTTCGGCGTCGATGTGGACGGTGGTGAGCGCGGGCGTGGTCAGGGAGCCGTGCTCGGTCTCGTCGAAGCCGATCACGGCCATGTCCTCGGGCACCCGAAGTCCGAGGTCGCGCAGGGCGGTCAGGGTACGCAGTGCGATGTCGTCGTCGAAGGCGGCCACGGCGGTCACGTCCGGATGGGCCGCGCGGAACGCCCCGACGGCGACCGCGCCGGCCTCTCGCGGGCGGGGGACGACGAGGCGCTCCAGGGGTGGCAGGCCAAGGCGCCGGGCGGCCTCGCGGGCGAACCCGAGGCGGGCCTCGGTGAGCGGGAAGTCGTGGTCGGGCATGGCCATGGTGATCCGGGTGTGCCCCCGTTCGGCGAGATGGCCGATCTGCAGGGCGGCGTTGGCGGCGAACCCGTTCTCCCAGTCCTCCTCGATGGGACCGTGCTCGCGCATGTAGACCTCGCCGAGTCGCAGCACGGCCCGCGGCACTATGGTGTCGAGGATCTTCTGCGTGGCCTCGGGCGCGGTGTGCCCGTGCCGCACGAGCAGGACGTGGTCGTGGGCGGCCAGCTCCTCGTCCAGGCCCAGGACATAGCTCCGGGAGAAGTTGCCCTCCAGGCCCTCGTCGACATTGAGGACGACGATGCGCGAGGACCCCTCGCGCAGTGCCCGGGCGATGCCGTGCGGGACATACCCCAACTTGTGCGCGGCGGCCAGGACCCGTTGTCTGGTCGCCCCGGAGATGGTCTGCCGGGGGTCGTCGTTCAGTACGAAGCTCACGGTCGCCCGGGAGACTCCGGACGCCTCGGCCACGTCACTCAGCGTCACCCGGCCGGAACGCCCCATGCCGGCACACTCCCGCCTCCAGAACGATTAAGCGCCGGCACTCAGCCTAGGCGAACACGATGGTGTGGTTGCCGTTCCTGACGACCCGGTCCTCGGCGTGCCACAGCACCGCCCGGGAGAGGACCGCGCGTTCCACGTCGGCGCCCCGGCGGGTCAGGTCCGTGGCGGTGTGGGCGTGGGTGACGCGGACGACGTCCTGCTCGATGATCGGGCCCTCGTCGAGGTCCTCGGTCACGTAGTGGGCGGTCGCGCCGACCAGCTTCACGCCCCGTTCCTTGGCCTTGGCGTAGGGCCCGGCGCCGATGAAGGCGGGCAGGAAGGAGTGGTGGATGTTGATGATCGGCACACCGAGCCGTTCGATGAGGTCGCCGCTGAGGATCTGCATGTAGCGGGCGAGGACGACGAAGTCGACGTTGCCCTTGAGCAGCCGCAGGTGTTCCGTCTCGGCGGCGGACTTGTCCGGCCCCTGGGAGGGCACGTGGAAGAACGGGATGCCGAAGGCGCGTACTTCCTCGGCCACATCGGGGTGGTTGGAGATCACCATCGAGACGGTGACGGGCAGTTGGCCCTGTCGGTGGCGCCAGAGCAGGTCGAGCAGGCAGTGGTCGGACTTCGACGCGAAGATCGCGACCCGCTTGGGGACCGACAGGTCGCGCAGCGTGTACGTCAGACCAAACCGTTCCACGAGGTGGGCGTCGAGGTCCGTCCGCAGGGCGGGCAACGCGGCCCGGAGGCCGTCGAGGCCGAACACCGTGCGCTGGAAGAAGGCGCCGCCCTGCGGGTTGTCGGAGTACTGGTCGAGGGCCACGATGTTGGCGCCGTGCCCGCTGAGGACCGACGTCACGGCCGCGACGATGCCGGTGGCGTCCGCGCCCTGCACGATCAACGAGGCCTGCGGCGCGGGGTTTTCCGCCGTGCCGGCGCGGGCCGGGGCGTCCTGCGTGAGGGTCATGCCGTGCTGTCCTTCCGGAAGCGGGCGGCCCAGTCGGAGGTGGCCGCGATCCCGCCGAACGTATAGAAGTGGATCTTCAACTCGCCGTGCCGGGCGGGGTCGTGGGCCGCGGCGAGGTCGCGCAGGAAGCGGTCGGGGCCGGCGGTGCCCATGAGGTTGGTCAGGGAGAACCCGTACTTCTTGACGACGGAGGCGCTGGTGCCCACGCCGAAACGGGCCGCGTAGGACAGGAGTCGGCGCGCCCCGGCGGGTCCTGGCACGCCGATCCTGATCGGGAGGTCGATGCCTCGACTCCGGACCTCCTCCACCCAGGCGAGCACCGGGTCGACGTCGAAGCCGAACTGGGTGATGATCTCGCCGTCCAGGGGGTGCGCGGCGAGGGCCTCGTGCTTGTTCCGCAGCGCGGACCACAGCGTCAGGTCGTCGATCGACGGATGGCCCTCGGGGTATCCGGTGATGCCCACGTGCCGCACGCCGTACTCCCCCAGCAGTCCTGTGTCGATGAGCGACAGCGAGTCCGCGTAGGGGCCCTCGGGGTGTGCCGGATCGCCGCCGACGAGGAACACGTTGTCGGACGTGCCGTCGGCACGCAGGCCCGCGAGGAACCGCTCGAAGTCGCCGCGGGAGCCGAGGCGGCGGGCGGATATGTGCGGTACGGGGACGAAGCCGAGCCGCTTGACCGCCCGGGCCGCGTCCAGACGCATCGGGAGGTCCTCGTTGCCGAGGAAGGTGATGTTGATGCGGGTGCCCTGGGGGATGAGGTCGCGGGCCTCTTCCAGCGCGGGGACGTCCTTGCCGGTCATCTCCAGGGAGAAGTCCTCAAGCAGCGCGGTGCCGACCGCTGTTCCTGCCGTGCTCGCGGGGTTCATCGTCGTAGGTCTCGCTCTCTGGGCCCGCGTCAGCGGTCGCGGCGGTAGAGGGTGCGCGCGTGCTCGTCGAACGGCGACGGCCGCACGGTGGCGCGGATGCGGGGGAAGCCGAGGTCGGCCTCGGGGTCGGTGCCGGGACCGGGGTGCTCGCCCCAGACCACGCTCACCTCGGTGCCGGGCACGGCGTACTCGGCGTCGATCAGGGTCTGGGCGAGGACCGCGCCCACGGGGTCGATCGACGCGCTCTGCATGGTGACGCCGACCAGTCCGGCGGCGGTCTCCACCCGGTGGCGTGCGTACGAGAGCACGAACCCGGAGTCCTGGCCCTCGCCGATCGCCGCGCGCACGTCGGCGGGGTCGAGGACGAGGGTGACCTTGGTGCGCCGCACCTCGTCCTTGGCCTTCTCCAGGGCGTCCCGGCCCACGAAGTCGTGCCGGAAGGAGATCACCTTGCCGTAGCCGAGTTCGTACGGCGACACGTAGTAGTCCTCGATGTCCTCCGAGAAGTAACTGCCGTTCAGCGGGCGCTTGCCCTCGATTCCGAACAAGGGCAGCTGCCTGCGGTATTCCAGCAGTTCGGGGTCGGTGTAGACGGCGGGCACCGGGGACGGGATCCAGCCGCTCTCCACGCTGGGGGTCGTGTACGCGAGGGCGCCGACCTGGATCAGGCCGAGCGGTTCGCCGACCGTCAGGAACCTCTCGTGCACGTGGGCCGCGTGCTCCCAGGGGCCGATGAACTCGAAGCCGGCCTGGCCCGCCATGCCGTGCCGCAGGGCGCGCAGCGGGCGCCCGTCGAGGACGACCGGGCTGGAGTGGAAGAACTTCGTCTCCGGCAGTGGGCCGCCGAAGGCCCGCTCGGCCAGCTCCACGGCCAGCGGCCCCTGGATCTGGTAGCGGAACAGCTTCGGATCACCCCCACCGGGCCGGAAGGCGGAGGAGGGGTCGGTGGCGAAACCGACGTCGTAGCCGCCCTTTTCCGCGTGGTACTGCACCCAGTGCTGGGCGGCGGGGATACCGCTGAGCAGGTACCGGTTCTCGGCCTCCCGAGCGAGGATCCCGTCGGTGACGATGTGGCCTTGACGGGTGACCGGCACGTACTGCTTGGCCTGTCCGATCGCGAACCTGGCGAAGTTGTTGACGCCGTGATCGGCCAACACCCGGGTGGCGTCGGGGCCTTCGATCGTCAGGTCGTACATGTGGTGCGAGAGGTCGAGCAGGGCCACGCCCTCGTGCCAGGCGTTCTGCTCCTGCCGCCAGCCCGCGTACTCGCGCGCGACGACCTCGGGGGTCCACGGCTCGGCGCCCGGCCGCCACAGCAGCCTGACCGGTGAGCCGGCCGAGTCGATGCCGTCCTGGAGCGAGGGCGTTGCCATGGCGGCTCCTTCGTGTCGCTGTCCGTCCCGGTGGGGGCAGCTAAATCGTTCTAGTGAAAGCTAACAGGGCCGACCTTGTCGGCGGGTGGCTCCGGGCGCGCAAGCATTGCGTGCGCCCGGCGGGCCGACCATGGTCGTTCGCTGCGTCGCGCTCCCGAAAGTCTTTCGTAACCGGGGCTTTTCTCCTCCTTGTCCCGGAGCTGACACGCATGTCAGTGTCCCGGTCCAGCAGGCAGGCTGCTGCGGCGGTGCACACGAAAGCCTTTCGCGCTGCTTTCCGTATCTGCCTTGCGCACCACATGGCATTGCGAGAGAAAGAGGCAGAGCATGCACGGGACTTCGAGAACGAGAGCTCGGCGCATAGTCGTATCCCTCACCACCGTGTCGGCCGCCGTGGCCATCGCCTCCTGCGGGACGTCCGGGCCGTCCACGACGTCGTCCTCGAAGGGCCTGACGATGTGGGCGCTCAACGACCAGACGATCCTCAAAGAGTCGGTCGACGCCTACAACAAGAAGCACCCGGACGGGAAGATCACGCTGCGGCTGTTCGCCAACGACGACTACAAGCAGAAGCTGCGCGTGGCCTTCGGCGCGAACCAGGCACCGGACATCTTCTTCAGCTGGGGCGGCGGCGCCCTGAACGACTACGTCAAGGCGGGCAAGGTCGACGCCCTGTCCGCGTCCCAGGTCGGGACGGACCGGTTCACGCCGAGCGTGATGCAGAGCGCCACCTTCGACGGCAAGGTCTACGGCGTGCCCGCCAACGGCCTGGCGCCGGTGGTCCTCTACTACAACAAGAAGGTGCTCGCCGACGCGGGCGTCCAGCCCCCGAAGACATACGACGACCTGCTCGCGGCCGTGAAGAAGCTGAAGGCGAAGAACGTCATCCCGATGTCCCTCGCGGCCAACTCCAAGTGGCCGACGCTGATGTACACGGAGTATCTGCTCGACCGGACCGGTGGCTCCGGGGTGTTCTCGAAGATCGCCGGCGGTGACGCCTCGGCGTGGAAGGACGCGTCGGTCACCAAGGCCAACCAGTACCTCCAGATGCTGTCCGAGGCGGGTGCCTTCGGCTCCAACGCCTCGTCCGTCAACTACGACCAGGGCGCCTCCACCGCGCTCGTCTACACGGGAAAGGCGGCGATGGAGGTGATGGGCACCTGGGAGTACGCCAACTTCGTCAAGGCCGCGCCGGACTTCGCGAAGAACGACCTGGGCTTCACCACGTTCCCGACCGTGCCCGACGGCAAGGGCGATCCGGCCGGCATCGTCGGCAACCCCTCCAACTTCCTGTCCCTGAACGCGGCGAGCAAGCACAAGTCGGAGGCGCTCGACTACCTCAAGGACTACGTCCTCGACGACTCCCAGGTCGACGCCTACCTGGCGGCGGGCAGCGTGCCGCCGGTCAACGGCCTCGAGTCGAAGCTGGCCGCGACCACTTCGGCCGACAAGAAGTGGCTGCGGTTCGTGTACGACCTGGTGCAGAAGTCACCGAGCTTCCAGCTGTCCTGGGACCAGGCCCTGCCGTCGGACCAGTCCGACGCGCTGCTGACCAACGTCGACAAGTCGTTCCTGCGGGAGATCGAGCCCGCGCAGTTCGGCGAGAACATGAGCAAGGCGGCGCAGTAATGACGGCAGTTGTCCCTACGTCCGGCCCTGCCGCGTCCGAGAGGGCGCGGTCGGGCGGGGCCCGGGTGGGGCGCCGCTGGAGTGGTGCCCTGATGGCCGCCCCAGCACTGGTGGTCTTCGGCCTCTTCGGTCTCGTCCCGCTGGTCGGCGTGCTGGGTCTGAGCCTCGCCGACTGGGACGGGCTGGGTTCGATCGGCTGGGCCGGCGGAGCCAACTGGAGTGCCGTGCTCACCGACGGCGCCACCTGGCAGGCGGTGTGGCTCACCGTCAAGGTGATGGTGATCAGCTGGCTGGTCCAGACGCCCGTCGCGCTGGCGCTCGGTGTGTTCCAGGCGCCGCCGGGCCGGCTGCGGTCGCTGTTCGCCGTGCTGTGGTTCCTGCCGTTGTTGCTGTCCGCCGTGGCGATCGGCCTGACCTGGCAGGCGTTGCTCGACCCGTCCTTCGGCATCGGCGCCACCCCCGGACTGCACTGGCTGGCCAGGCCGTTCCTCGGCTCGCCCGACCTCGCCCTGTACACGGTGATCTTCGTGATCGCCTGGCAGTTCGTGCCGTTCCACGCGCTGCTCTACCAGGCCGGGCTGCGCCAGATCCCCGTCTCGCTGTACGAGGCCGCGGCCATCGACGGGGCCGGCCCCCGGGTGCGCTTCCTGCGGATCACGCTGCCGCAGCTGAAGTACACCTTCGTCACCTCCAGCACGCTCATGCTCGTCGGCTCCCTGACCTACTTCGACCTGATCTTCGTGCTGTCCGGTGGCACGGGCGGACCGGGCACCGCCACCCGGGTGCTGCCGCTGGCCATGTACATCACCGGCTTCCAGGCGCACGACATGGGCCGGGCCAGCGCCGTCGCCACGCTTCTGGTGGTGACGGGTCTGGGTCTCTCGCTGCTCACCACCCGCCTGTCGGGCTTCACGAAGATGGACAGTCAGCAGGAGGGCATGTGAGCACCACCGTGACCAAGACCCGTGCGCGCGTCGACCGCGACGCCGCCGTCCGACGCCCGGCGGCGCCACCACCGGTGGCCGCCCGGCCGCGCTCGGCCGTCGCCGTCGTGCGCCGCGTGATGAGCGGCGGTGCCACGCTCCTGTGGACCGCGCTGGTCGTCGTACCGATCTACTGGCTGGTCGTGACCAGCCTGCGCGGCCGTACGGACTTCACCTCCGCCAGTCCGCTGGCGCCGCCCGGGCAGCCGACGCTGGCGAACTACCGGTCCGTGCTGGCCGGCGACTTCACCACCTATCTGCTCAACAGCGTCGTCGTGACCGTGGCCACGGTCGCGCTCACCGTCGTCGCCGCCCTGATGGCCTCGTTCGCGATCGTCCGGCACGGCGACAGCCGCTGGTCCCGTGTCACCTTCCGGCTGTTCCTGCTCGGCCTGGCCATCCCGCTGCAGGCGGTGATCATCCCCGTGTACCTGCTGATCATCCGTTTGCAGTTGTACGACAGCCTGTTCGCGATCGTGCTGCCCTCGGTGGCGTTCGCCCTGCCGATCACCGTGATGATCATGGTGAGCTTCCTGCGGGACGTACCGCGTTCGCTGTTCGAGGCGATGGTCGTGGACGGGGCGAGCGACTGGCGGATGCTGTGGTCGCTGGCGGCGCCGCTGGCCCGCCCGGCGCTGGTGACGGTCGCCGTGTACGACGGCCTCCAGGTGTGGAACGGGTTCCTCTTCCCGCTGATCCTCACCCAGAGCGGCGACAAGGCGGTGCTTCCGCTGGCGCTGACGCTCTACAAGGGGCAGTTCGGCATCAACATCCCGGCCACGATGGCCGCGGTGGTGCTCTCCACCCTGCCGATGCTGGTGGTCTTCGTACTCGCCCGCCGCCAGCTCGTCGCCGGTCTCACCGCCGGTTTCTCCAAGTAGCCCCCACCACCGGGCAGTTCACCCCGAACGACGGCCGGGCCCCGCGCCCGGCCCCGTCGGCGTGCCCGCGCAACACCGAGGAGTCGTGAATGACGACCACCATGCCCGACCACAGCGGCCTCCCCCACCGGGAGGACGACCGCCCCTGGACCGACCCCGCCCTGCCCTCCGCGGAACGCGTCGAGGCACTGCTCGCCCGGCTCACCCTGGCGGAGAAGGTCGCGCAGTTGAGCAGCACCTGGGAGGACATCGAGGCCGACGGTCCCGAAGTGGCCCCGGGCAGCAATCACTTCGGGCGCGTCGGTGACCTCGACGAGACCGCCCGGCACGGCCTGGGCCAGCTCACCCGGCCCTACGGCACCCTGCCCCGGCCCCCGTTGGAGCACGCCCGCCTGCTGGCCGAGCACCAGCGGCAGGTGGTGGCGCAGAGCAGATTCGGCATCCCGGCCATGGCCCACGACGAGTGCCTGACCGGCTTCACGGCCTACGGCGCCACCATCTACCCCACCTCGCTCGGCATGGCGGCCACCTTCGACCCCGCGTTGATCCGCAGAGTGGGCGAGGCCATCGGCTCCGACATGGCCGAGGCGGGCGTGCACCAGGGCCTGTCCCCCGTCGTCGACGTCATCCGCGACTACCGCTGGGGCCGCTGCGAGGAGACCTTCGGCGAAGACCCTTACCTGGTCGGCGAGTTGGCCGAGGCGTATGTCACGGGTCTGCAGGGCGCCGGGGTGTACGCCACCCTCAAGCACTTCGCCGGGTACTCCGCGTCGACGGGCGGCCGCAACCACGCGCCCGTCGGGATCGGCCGCCGTGAACTCTTCGACGTCGTCCTGCCGCCCTTCGAGCGGCTCGTCGCCGCGGGCGTGCGGTCGGTGATGAACTCGTACGCCGAGATCGACGGCGAGGCGCCGGCCGCGAGCCACTGGCTGCTGACCGAAGTCCTGCGCGAGGCATGGGGTTTCGAGGGAACCGTCGTCTCCGACTACTGGTCCCTGCCCTTCCTGGTCGACGACCACCGGGTCGCGGCCGATCTGGCGGACGCCGGTGCACTCGCCCTGCGCGCCGGGCTGGACGTCGAACTGCCCGACCAGCGAGGCTTCGGCACCGCGCTCGTGCGCGCGGTGGAACAGGGCCTGGTGGGCGAGGAGTCGGTCGACCGGGCAGTGCGGCGAGTGCTGCGGCAGAAGGCCGAACTCGGGCTGCTCGACGCCGACTGGGACCCTCGTCCACCTGCTCTGATCGCGGGTGAACTGGACCTCGACAAGCCGACGAGCCGCCAACTCGCGCACGCCGTGGCCCAGTCGAGTGCCGTCCTGCTGTCGAACGACGGGACCCTGCCCCTCTCGGCCACCGGCCGCATCGCACTGATCGGCCCGTGCGCCGACGACGTACGCACCATGTTCGGCTGCTACAGCTTCCCCAACCATGTCCTCGCCGAACGCGACGACCTCGGCAACGGTGTTGAGGCGGTCTCCCTGCGCCATGCCTTGGCGGCCGAACTGCCGGGCGTGGAGTGGGCGTTCATGCCGGGCTGCCCGATCCGCGAGACGGACCGTTCCGGGATCGCGGCCGCGGTGGAGGCGGCCGCCGGGGCCGACCTCACCGTGCTGGTCGTCGGTGACAAGGCGGGCATGTTCGGGATCGGCACCTCGGGCGAGGGCTGTGACGTGGAGGATCTGCGGCTGCCGGGCGTACAGGAGGAGCTGGTCGAGGCGGTGTTGGCGACCGGGCGGCCGGTCGTCCTGGTCGTCAGCAGTGGCCGGCCCTACGCGGTGGGCCGGTTCGCGTCCGCCGCGGCGGCCATGGTGCAGGTCTTCCTGCCCGGCGAGGAGGGCGGCCGTGCGCTGGCCCGACTCCTGTCCGGGACGGCGAACTTCAGCGGCAAGCTGCCAGTGCAGATCCCGGCCACACCCGGGGGTCAGCCCTACACCTACCTCCATCCGCCGCTCGGCGACCGGCAGAGCTGGCTGTCCAACCTCGATCCGACCCCGGCGTTCCCCTTCGGACACGGCCTGTCGTACACGACCTTCGAGATCGACGGGCTCGGTGTGGACCGTGAACCGGTGCCGGTGGACGGCGAGTTCACGGTCGGCGTGCGGGTGCGGAACACGGGGGCGGTCGCTGGTGCCGAGACCGTGCAGCTGTACGCGATCGACCCGGTCGCCCAGGTGACCCGGCCGGTGCGGTCCCTGCTCGGCTTCGCCAAGGTGGTCCTCGAACCCGGTGAGCGGGCGACGGTCCGCTTCCACGTGCACACCGACCGGCTGGCGTTCACCGGTCTGGCGGGGCGGCGGATCGTCGAGCCCGGCGAGATCCTGCTCCAGGTCGGCTCCTCCAGTCTGGACACGCCGGTGCGGGAGACGGTCCGACTCGTCGGCGAGGAGCGGGACGCGACGGTGTTGCGGCAGCACGCGGTGCCAGTGAGTGTCGTGCGGGAATAGGCGACAACGACACCCATGAGGAGCGGCGCCACCGTGTCCGACGGTGGCGCCGCTTCTGTTCTCGGGCTAGCTGCGGGTCCACTGCTGGTTCGCGGCGCCAAGGCCGGTCCACAGCGCGACCTTCGAGGCGTTGGCCGTCCCCCAGTTGGTGACGTCGATGACCAGGCCGTTGGAGCGGTTGACGATGGTGCCGTCCACGCGGAACGCCCACTTCTGGCTGGACTTGCCGTTGCAGGTCCAGAGGATGAGCGTGGTGCCGGCGGTGGTGCCGTCACCGTTCGCGGCCAGGCAGTTGCCGTTGACGCGGAGTTCGCCGGCCGTGGTCTGCGTGATGGTCTGGTTGGCGTTGCCGGAGCAGTCGTAGATCTGGACCTGGACGCCCGTCGCGCCGTTCGGGACGTCGAGGCAGCGGCCGGAGTTGGCTCCCTTGAGGGTGAAGGTCGAGGCGGTGGGGAGCGGGTCCTGGACCAACTGCCAGTCCTGGGAGCCGTCGGTGGTCGCCGCCGCCACCGTGACCGCGCCGCCGGACGTCGAACCGGTCATGTAGAGGCCGGTGTCGAGGACCGAGCGCAGCTTGTAGTAGCCGCTCGTGGACGACGCGACCTGGGTCCACTGCTTGTCGGTGGCTCCGTCGTCGACCCACTGGGCGAGCTTCTGCCCGGCCGTCGCGGTGCCGGTCCAGATGGCCACCGAGCGGCCCCCCGCCTTGTTGAGCAGGGTGACGTTGCTGCCCTTGGCGGTCAGGTGCCAACGCTGGGTGGTGGCCGCGGAGTCGGCGGCCAGGACGAGGTCGGGGGTGTTCCCGGTGAGGTTCGCGTCCTGGGTCCTGCCGGAGGCGGTGCTCAGGACCTGGCCGGTGAGCCGGTTGACCAGGCGGTAGTAGGCGCCGTCGGAGCGGCCGAGGTCGACCTCGGCGTACTTCACCGGTCCGACGCTGCTGCCGCTCCAGGACGCCTGGAGGACGAGGACGCGGCCGGTGCCGTCGACGTACTGGAGCATGCGGCTGTACCCGGCGGCGATCGACGTCTTGTACTCCTTCCACGTGCCGGTGGACAGCCCGGACTCGTTCACCCAGACGTCACCGCTGCCGGAGGCGTTGTAGACGATCCGCCCGTCCGGCATCGGGAGCAGGACCGGGCTGCCGCCGGTGGAGAGGGCGGCCCCGCCCGAGGGCACGGGCAGCGAGGTGATCGCGGCGTCGGTGGCGGCGAAGAACTTCGTCGGGTCGTCCGAGATCCGGTAGCGGACGTTCGTACCGCCGCCCCAGTACTCGTACGTCAGCAGCCACTTGCCGTCGGTGGTCGGGGCGATGGTCGTCATGCCCGGCCGGCCGCCGCCGATCTCCGTCTTGCCGCCGCCCATGCTCACCGTGTTGCCGGGAACGTCAACCACCGGGGAACTCCAGGCCGTTGAGCCGGAACCGTTCCAGGTGCGGTGGAGGAGGACCTGGCCCCCGGAGTCGGTCGCGGTGTCGTTGGCCGGGTCGAGGATCGGGGCGCCGGTGGTGGTGCTGTAGCCGGTGTAGTCGTCCTCGTCGGAGTAGTAGGCGATGAGCTGTCCGTTGTGGGCGAGCAGGTGCGGTTCCCAGATGGGGTCGACCTGGGCGTGGGTGTTGGCGGTCGAGACCCGGCCGATGCTGCCCGCGCTGCCGCCCTGCCAGCCGCCGGCGGCGATGATGTTCTGGAAGCTCCAACTGACCCCGTCATCCCCACTCGAATACAGGGCCAGCGCTATGTCCTTGCGGTCGCCGTCGCCGGTCGGTGTCCAACTGGAGTTGGCGGCCTTCTGCTCCTGGTAGTAGTAGTCGTCGCCCGAGACGATGCTCGCGAGCAGCAGGGTGCCGGCGCTGAGGTTTCCGACGTTCTGCGGGAGCACGTAGAGATACGGGTTGGTCCAGTTGCTCGTGTATTTCGCGTACTGCGAGTCGCTGGAGAGATAGGCCGGGGCCTTCACGTCGCTCAGCTTGGACCAGGTCGTGCCGTCGTCGTCGCTCTTGTAGATGGGCAGTGTCTGGCCGACCGGAGCGGTCTGGCTGTTCTCGAACGTGGCGACGATCCGGCCGTCCGCCAATTGGGCCGACTTCGGGTACAGAACGCACGGATTCTTGTTGCACGCGGCGGGGTTGGTCGCCGTATACAGATTCGCCGGGCTCGGCTGATACGCGGTCGCGTTTCCCGCCGAGCCGATGGCGAGGGCCACACCGATACCGGCGGCGGTCACGGCAGCCAGCATTTTGCGCGCCAACGATCTTATCAATCCTCTGGACATCGGCATTCCTTTCGCCCGAGGCGACTCGGGGGGAATCGCGCACCACTCAGCGCTGAAAAGGGAATGAGGGTGCGGAGCAGGAAGCCAGTATTCGTACGCCTGACGGTGATGTCACCGGAGCATTGCGAAAGTGTTTCGCCAGGTGGTGAGTTACGCGGTATTGACGGCGCGCGGGGCGGACGTCGAGGTGCGCAGCACCAGTTCCGTCGCCAACTCGATGCGCGGCGACGCGGGTGGGCGGCCCTCCGCGAACTGCATGAGCACCCGGGTCGCCTCGTGCCCCAACTCCTCGAAGGGCTGGCGCACCGCGCTCAGCGGCGGCGAGGCCATGGCCGCGACCAGAGTGTCGTCGAAGGACATGACCGACAGGTCCGCCGGCACGGCGAGCCCCTGCTGGCGTGCGGCCTCCAGAACGCCGAGCGCCTGGGCGTCGCTCGCCGCGAACACGGCCGTCGGCGGATCGTCGGTCCGGAGGATCTGGAGCCCGGCGACGAGCGCCTCGGCGTAGTCGAAGTCGGTGGAGCGGACGATCCCGGGGTCGTAGGCGATCCCGGCTTCCTCCAGTGCGGCCCGGTAGCCGTGCACGCGTGCCGCGCCGGCCAGGGAGTGCGAGCGGCCCGCGACCATGCCGATGCGGATGTGCCCGAGCTCCAGCAGATGCTGGACGGCCTCGCGGGCGCCGCTCCAGTTCGTCACGCCGATGCTGGGGATGTCGCCGGACGGCGCGCTGAGCGGATCGATCAGTACGACGGGCAGTTGCTGGTCGACGATGCGGCGCTGGTCCTCGTCGGCGAGCATCGAGATCACGATGATGAGCCCGGCCGCGCCCAGTGCCACGCACTCCTCCAGCCACTGGGAGATGGAGCGCCGGCTGGTCGTCCCGGTCACCACGTCGATGCCGAGTTCGCCGGCCGCGTCCACGATGCCGCGGACGACCTCCAGGGTGTACGGGCCGGAGAGGTCGCGGAACACGGCGATGATCTGCCGCGGCCCGTCGGTCTCCCGCTCCCAGGGGCGGACGTATCCGGACCGCGCGAGCAGTTCCTCGACCCGGGCCCGCGTGGCCGCCCCGACGTCACGGCGTCGGTGGACGACCTTCGACACGGTGCTCAGCGAGACGCCCGCCTCGGTGGCGATGCTCGTCAGCAGGCCGTACTGGGCATCGAGGTGTGTCTTGCCCTGAGTGGTCACCCGATGCCTGCCCCACCTGCGACTCGCCGACGTCGATGCGCTGCGGGCACAGTGCCCGGGGCCCGGTCGCGGACCTCTCCTGCGGCAGCGCTCCTGATCATCCAGCGCGTCCACGAGCGCTGGCAAGACATCGGACACGCACCCGTGCGGGAGAGGGGCGACCGGGGCCGACGGCGTCACGGGGTCAGTACGATCTTGCCGGCGACGGTCCCGGACTCGGCGAGCCGCATGGCCTCGGCGGTGCGGGCGAGCGGGAGTTCGGCAGCGATGCGGGCGGTGACCTCGCCGCGCTCCAGGGCCGCGAAGACCTGGGTGAGGTCGGCGCGCAGCCGATTCCGGAACGCGTTCCTGCCCAGGGCCCGGCCCGCCCAGACGTTGTAGAAGTAGGCGTGACGGCCGTTGGGCAGCGCGTTCCACAGCCATACGCGGCCGAGCAGCTTGAACACGGGCCACTGCTTGGAGCCCTGGTCGTCCCTGGTGGCGGCGCTGCCGTAGGAGACGAGCGTGCCGCCGGGCGCGAGCAGGCGCCAGGAGTCGACGATGCCGTGGCCGCCGACGTGGTCGAAGACGGCGGCCACTCCGTCGGGGGCGAGGGCGCGGATGTGCGCGGCGACGTCACCGGCGCGGTAGTCGACGGGGACCACTCCCTGCTCGCGCAGGGCGTCGTGGTGGCGTACGGACGCGGTGCCGATGACCTTCACGCCTGCGGCGCGGGCGAGTTGGACCAGGACGGAACCGACGCCGCCGTTGGCGCCGAGCACCA
This sequence comes from Streptomyces sp. NPDC088794, assembly GCF_044750545.1. NCBI lineage: Bacteria > Bacillati > Actinomycetota > Actinomycetes > Kitasatosporales > Streptomycetaceae > Streptomyces > Streptomyces sp. NPDC088794. The sequence goes on from NZ_JBIVKB010000001.1 coordinate 344,497, forward strand.
CGACGGTCTGGCCCGCACGCACGCGTGCCTTGCGGTGGAGCATCTGCCAGGCGGTGATGCCGTTGAGGACCATGGTCTCGGCCTCCGCCGCGCCGATCCCGTCGGGGACCTCGACGGTGTCCGCCGCGTCGACGACCACGTGGCTGGCCCAGCCGCCGACCTTGAGGAGCGCGGCCACCCGCGTGCCGATCAGCTCGGATCCGACACCCTCACCGGCCGCGATCACCGTGCCCACGAGGTCGTAGCCGGGGACGAAGGGGAAGGCGGGCTGGTCGTAGTACCGGCCGCGGCGCATCTGCTGCTCGGCGAAGGAGACGCCGGTCGCCTGCATACGGATCACGACCTGTCCCGGACCCGGGGTCGGGACGGTTCCGCCGGAGCGGATCTCCAGCCCCTCGGGCTCCACCTTGCCCGGCAGGACGACCTCGACGAGTCCTTCGTGTCCTTCGGTGTTCATGATGACCTCCATGTCGCTAGCGCTTGTCGCTTGAGTTAGAAGCTATAACGATCGCAAGGAAGAGTCAATAGCCACCGTGATAGCCTCTAACTAAATCGCACAGGGCGCCCTCAGGGGCATGGACGGAGGCGGCCGTGGCGAGCACGAGGACGGAGACCCCGCGCGAGCGCTATCGCGCCCGGATCCGGGCAGAGGTCAAGGACCACGCCTGGGAGCAGAACGCCACGGCGGGCGCCTCCGGCCTGTCGCTCAACGCGATCGCCAAGCGGATGGGGATGAGCGGACCGGCGCTCTACCGGTACTTCGCCAACCGCGACGAACTGATCACCGAGCTGATCAAGGACGCGTACCGCAGCCTCGCCGACACCCTGCACACGGCCGCCGATTCCGGCGCCGACCTGACCGGACTGGCCCACGCCATGCGCGGTTGGGCCCTGGCGGACCCGCACCGGCACTTCCTGCTCTACGGCACGCCGATCCCGGGCTACCACGCCCCCGACGCCACCACCGCTATCAGCGCGGAGATCATGGCGGTCCTGCTCGACGCGTGCACCGAGACCCCCGTACCAGCGGCGTCCGACCACCCCGGCACGCCGTTCGCCGAGCACCTGCGGGACCACCGACACTGGGCCCGCGGCCACGCAGCCCCGCCCGAGACGCTGCACCGGGCGCTGACCGTCTGGACCCGGTTGCACGGGCTCCTCTCGCTCGAACTCGCCGGCCATTTCAACGGGATGGGGTTCGATCCGGAGCTGCTGTTCGCGAGCGAGCTGGAGGCGCTGGGCGCGCCGTAAGTACCACCGGGACCCTGGCACCCCTCCCCTTCATCGCGCCGCCTTCCCTTCGTCGCCGCCGACGAGATAGGCAGGCTGCCTGCTATAGTTTGTCAGGCAGTCTGCGTAATTCTGTCGACCGCTCCCGCGGCTGCCACCGGACCTCGCGAGCGGGAAAGGAGGAGCAGCGCCTTGGGAGTCACCGAAAAGGCACCCTCCATACGGCAGGAGGGGACTCCGTCGGAGAGGGCCTTCGGGCCGACGTTCGTGACCCCGCTCTACATGGGCGCCGTGCTCAACCCGATCAACAGCTCGGTGATCGCGCCCGCCCTGGTGGCCATCGCGGCCGCGATGCACACGTCCGTCGGCGGCACGGCGATCCTGATCTCCAGCCTCTATCTGACGAGCGCGATAGCGCAGCCCGCGGCCGGGCGGCTGGCCGAGGAGTTCGGGCCCCGGCGGGTCTTCTTCGTCGGCATCCTCCTCGTCCTCGTGGGAGGCGTTCTCGGCGCGGCCGCCCGTGACATGTCGGTCCTGGTCACGGCCCGCGTCCTCATCGGCGCGGGCACCTCCGCCGGATATCCGTCCGCGATGCTGCTGATCCGCCGCCGGGCCCAGGCGACGGGGTTGCAGGAGCCACCCGGCAGCGTCCTGGGCGGCCTGGCCATCGCCGGCGCCGCCACCCTCGCCATCGGCCCCGCGATCGGCGGGTTGCTCGTCGGCTGGCTGGGCTGGCAGACGGCCTTCTGGGTCAACGTCCCCTTCGCGGTCGCGGCCTTCGTGATGGCGGCGGTCTGGATCCCCAAGGACCCCGACCGCGTGCGCGGCCGTTCACCGCGCGCCCTCGCCTCCCGCATCGATCCGCCGGGCATCGTGGCCTTCGGCGGGACGCTCACCGCGTTGCTGGTGTTCCTGTCCTCGCTGCCGGACCCCGACTGGCCGGCCCTGGGCGTCTCCGTCGTGATCGCCGCCGCCCTCGTCGCCTGGGAACTGCGCGCCGCCAACCCCTTCCTGGACGTCCGGCTGCTCGCCTCGAACCTCGCGCTCACCCGCACCTACCTGCGCAACGGCCTTACGCTCCTGGGCACTTACGTGATTCTCTACGGGCTCACCCAGTGGCTCGAAGCCGCCCGCGGACTCTCCGCCTACCAGGCGGGGCTGATCCTCATCCCTATGGGCGCCCTGTCGGCGGTCTCCGCCCGAGTCGCCTCGCGCCGCACCCGTGTCCGGGCACCGCTGATCGCGTCGGCGCTGCTTCTGCTCGCGGGAGCCGTCGCCACCCTGTTCCTGGACAGCGGCTCGCCGGTGATCGCGGTGATCGCGATCACGGCCCTGTTCGGACTCACCTCCGGCGCCAGCACCGTGGCCAACCAGGCGGTCCTGTACAAGGAAGCGCCCGCCAGGAGCGTCGGCACCGCGTCGGGACTGCTGCGCACCTTCGGCTACATCGGCTCCATCGCGTCGGCGGCCATCACCGGCACCGCCTTCCGCACCCACGTCGACGACACCGGCCTCCGGCACATCTCCTGGGCGCTGGTCGGCATCGCCGTCGTCGTCCTCGTCATGACGGCCCTCGACCGGCACCTGAGGACCACCGACCGCCGGTCCGCCCACTGACGCCCCTCCCCCAATCTCCGGACCCCTCCAACTCCCCTATACGAACGGACAGTTCAGGCAATGACCATCGTCGCCCCGCACCTCGACCCCGCCCGCGCCGCCCTGCTTCTCATGGACTTCCAGCCGGCCATCCTGGCCGCGGTCCCCGACGGGGAGCTGGCCCTCTCCCGCGCCCACGCGGCCCTGTCGTGGGCCCGGTCGAACGACGTCCAAGTCGCCCATGTCCGGGTCGCCTTCACCGACGAGGACTTCGCCCTCGTCCCGGCGCGCAACAAGTCCTTCACCGCCGTCGCCCGGAGCGGCTTCCTCGCCGACGGCAGCCCCGAGGCCGCGCTGCACGACTCGTTCGACGTGCGCGAGCAGGACATCACCGTGCGCAAGATACGTATCAGCGCCTTCGCCGGCACCCCCGACCTGCGGGCCACCCTGCGCGATCGGGGCATCGACACGCTCGTCCTGGCCGGACTGTCCACCGGCGGAGTGGTGTTGACGACCCTTCGGCAGGCCGCGGACGACGACTTCCAGCTCTATGTCCTCAAGGACGCGACCGGCGACCCCGACCCCGAGGTCCACCGCGTCCTGACCGAGAAGGTCTTCCCGAACCAGGCGTACGTCATCGACACCGAGGAACTCGGGGCGCTGACCAAGGCGGTGTGAGACCGCCGTCCCCCCGCGACCGTCAACTCCCGCTGTCCGCGATCCGGTTCATGATGGCCGCGGCCTTCAGCAGGGTCTCGCGCTCGTCCGCCCGCAGGTGCGCCTCGATGGCTCCGCCGAGCCAACTCACCCGGGCGGCCGGGATCGTGGCGATCAGCGCCCGTCCCTCGGGGGTCGCCTCGATGAGCGTCTTGCGGCCGTCGCCGGGGTCCTTGGCCGTGGTGATCAGGCCGCCGGTACGCAGTGCGGCGAGTGTCTCGGCCATCGACTGCCGGCGTACGTGCTCGGCCTGCGCCAGTTCGCTGGCCGTGACCGAGCCGTCCTCGACGATGCGGGCCAGCGTGGTCAGTTGCGACCAGGTCCACTGCATGTCGTCCGGCGCCGACTCGGTGCGCAACCGCGCGCGCAGCCGGGTCATCGCCTTCATCAGCTCGGCGGCGGCCTCGGCCTCGGGCTTCGGATCACGGGTCATGCGCCGATTTTATCCAGTACGCAGGTCACCTGCCTTGCCGCCCACTTCGAGAAGGCAGCCGCCCTCAGACCCAGCTGCTCGCCTTGAGGGGATATTTGCGTCGTCAAGCGGTCCGGTCGAGGAACTGGCCTCGCCGAGCAGGAACGTCACCCATCAGTCGTCTGACTGGACAGCAGGCCACATCACGCATCCGCGTCCGCGTCGGCCCTACGGTCGATCGGACGCGTCCTCCGCATCGCCGTCGACCGCCCACCAGGCAGGAGCGCATGCCACGGACGCCTCGACCAGGTCCTCCTTGGTGACCGACGGGTCGTCGAGCCACGCCCTGATGGCGCCGGCGAAGCCGTGGGCCATGAACTGCGCGATGACCTTGCGGTTGGCCTCGGGCAGCCCCGGGTGGGGGCCGCGGGCCATGAACGCCAGTGCGTAGTCGCTGAAGTGGCGCACGAGTGCCTCGTACACCCCGCTGTCCGCCGGGTCGGCGAGGGTGTGCCGGTACACCTCGGCGAAGCGCTCGACGTGATCGGCCACCTCGGTGACGGCCATGCGCAACAACTCGCGGGCCGCGTACACGCCTTGCGCCCGCCACTCGTCCTCCAGCCGGTGCCCGCGCTCCAGGTCGGCCTGGAGCACCTGGATGAGCAGGTCCAGCGGGGAGCCGTAGCGGTTGTAGAACGTCGCACGGGTGACCCCCGCACGGCCGGCCAGCTCGGCGACGGAGATCCGCGAGACGGGCCGCCGCGCGGCGAGGTCGACGATGGCCTCCTCGAAGGCCTGGGTCGTGCGGGTGATGCGGGGATCGATCCGCTCGTTCAGCGCTCTGCCCTCCTCGGGGTCACGTTGCAGCCTGCCATGCGGAGTGATTTTATACATGTGTCAAATAGTGTGGCGAAAGGAACCGTCATGGCCTCGCACACCGCGGTCTCACCCCAGGAAGCCGCCGACCGGTTGGCCATCCGTGAGCTGGTGGACGCCTACGCGCACTGCGCTGACCGGCGGGACGCCAAGGGGCAGATGGCCCTGTTCACGGAGGACACCCGCTTCCTGGTGTTCATGGACGCCAAGGCGGCGGAGCCGACGCAGGAGGTGCACGGCCGCGAGTCCCTCGCCCCGGTGTTCGAGAACCTCAACGTCTACCGGGCGACCACGCACTTCAACGGCCAGAGCACGATCACCCTCGACGGCGGCCGGGCCACGGGCGAGAGCTACTGCCTGGCCCACCACGTCTCGGTCGACGAGTCCGGGCAGCGCACCCTGATGATCGCGTCGATCCGCTACCTCGACGAGTTCACCAAACAGGACGGCGACTGGTACTTCGCCGAGCGCCGCCTGATGGTCGACTGGACCGAGACGCGCCCCTCCACGCCCTGAGGCGTCGCAGGACGGCGGTCTCGGTCTCCGTCTCGTCGAGGGCGAATCGACGTGCCACGGCAAGTCCCCACGGGATGCCGAGGAGGGCGACGAGCACGAGCCCCAGGACCAGTGGCGCGGGTCGTCCGGGGCCTTCCGAGCCCTGTGTGGTGAGGCCGAGGCTCAGTCGAGCTTCTCGACCAGCGCCTCGAACTGCCGCACCATGGCCGGCAGCGAGCGGCCGTCGATATGGTCCATGACCCGCTTGCGGGCGCTCGCCAGATGGACCGGATAGGCCGCCTCCAGCCGCTTCATCCCTTCCGGGGTGATGGTCGCGACATTCCCGCGCGCGTCCCCCTCGAAGCGCCGCTTGACGACCTGGCTGCGGCTCTGCAGCGCGTCCACGACACGGGTGATGCGGCTCGCCGACAGCGCGGTCGCCGAGGCGAGATCCGTCATGCGGAGCGACTGGTTCTCGGCCTCGGAGAGGCTCATCAGTACGACGTACTCGGTGAGCGTCAGTCCGGTCGACCGCAGCAGATCGTCGTCCAGCGAGCGGGGCAGCGCGACGATGACGCGCATCAGCGCCCGCCAGAAGCGCTCTTCCTGGGCGGCGAGGGGATCTTCGGCGGTCATCTCCGCAGATTAGCGTGCTCAAGCAAAGAACCTCAAGGTACGGCCGTACGGAGAACCTCCTGGCCGCGAGCCTCCCCGCCGTGAACAACCACCTCGCCGTGGGCCGATGCGATGCGTCGGCCCACGGCTCCGGTGTGCGAAGGGTCAGTTGCGCGCGTTCAGGAACCGGTCCGCCCAGTAGGCGGTGCGGTCCAGGTAGGCCGTCTCGGCCGCCGGTCCGGTCAGTCCGTACGCTCCTTCGTACGTCTGGTAGTTGTGGCCGGCGGGCGGGGTGGCGTCGGCCGGTTCGATCGAACTGCCTTCGTGCCATTCGTTGAAGGACGTCACCGACACCCAGGTCGGCGGGCCGCCGGTCTCGGGTGCGAGGGCGTTGCCCCACTGCCGGTCGTAGGCCGCACCGTCGGCGCGGTTCACGGTGGGGGTCGTGTTGCCTGGTACGGCTCGGTCGTCGATGTATCCGGGTGCGACCGACGGGGACCAGATGAGGTTGTTGGCGCGGGCGTAGTCCCCGGCCTGCTTCCAGCCCGGGGCGGTGGCACCGGCGATGCCGTCATAGGTGTACAGCCCGGAGAAGTGCTGGATCTTGCTGGTGTCGGTGGTCTGGGCGAGCACGATGCTGTTGCCGGTGACCTGGTCGAGTGCCGTCCAGTCGGTGACATCGAGGCTGCTGAAGACGTAGAAGGCGCCCTTGTCGCCGTGGTCCGCGGAACGGTAGAAGGCGGGGTGGCCGCCGTACGTGGTGTTGATGTACCGGATGTCGTCGGCGGTCGAGGCACCGGTGCGGCCGGCGTACGGCTCCAGATGCCAGGCCACCTTGACGCCCTCCTTCTGCGCGGCGTCGAGGACGCCCCGGGCGATCCGGTCCTCGTAACTGCCCTGGCCCCACCAGCTGTAGACCAGGACACCGGCGCCGGAGCGGGCGATCCACTTCATGTGCTGCGCCACCGCGCCGGCGTAGTCGGCGGAGTCGTACGGGCCGAGCGCCGGGTACAGGTCGGCACCGATGTCGTCCGGCGGGGTGTGGCCGCCTTGTTGCCAGTGCCGCCAGTCCCCGTTCACCACCGGGCTGCCGTACCAGGGGTAGTAGAAGAGGTGCACGTTCTGGTTGAGCTCCTTGGCGACCGGGGCGCCTCCCAGGGTGAAGGTGTCGATGTCGAAGAGCGATCCGCTGCCGCCGGTGAATCTCAGGAAGAGGGGGCCCGACGCGGAGGACGTCAGCGTGGTCGAGACGGTGGTGAAGGTGTCCCAACTCCCGGTCACCGGTACCCGAACCGACCCGAGCAGTGTGCCGGTGGCCGAGCCGGAACGGATCTCGACAGTGCCACCGGCGCCCGCCGAGGACACCTTGGCGGTGAAGGTCGAGGCACCAGCGGTGGAGACGCTCGCGTAGCCCGCCCAGTCGCCGTTCTCGATGTAGCCGAGGGTCTGCCCGCCGCTCGCTCCCGCGTGAGCGGCCGACTGGACACCGGAACCCGAGGTGAACGCCTCTCCCTCGACGGTCCGAGTGCCGGACGGCGGCGAGCAGTTGCCCGGCGCCGCGCCCGCCGTGTACCGCACCGCACCGAGCAGCAGACTCCGGAAGGCGGCGTCGCTGTAGGACTCGATGGTGTGGCCGAGTCCCGTGTAGAAGGAGCGGCCCTTGCCCTGCGGGTGGCACCAGGTGATCGGGTGGTCGGCGCCCATCTCGCCGCCGCTGTAGGTGCTTTCGTCGAGGGTCTGCAGGACGTGCACGCCGGACCGGGGATTGGCGCGGTAGTTGTACCACTCGTCGGTGCGCGTCCAGGTCGGGGCGAGATGCGCGGTGGCCGGGTGGGTGCGGTCCTCGTTCTTCACCGTGGCCTGCTGGATGGCGGGATGGCTCTTGAAGTAGGCGCCCACCAGCTGGTTGTAGTAGGGCCAGTCGTACTCGGTGTCGGCCGCCGCGTGCACACCCAGGTAGCCGCCGCCGTTGTCGACGTAGGACTGAAGGGCGTTCTGCTGGGTGTCGTTGAGGACGTCGCCGGTGGTGCTGAGGAAGACGACCGCCTCGTACGAGGCCAGGTTCGCGGGGGTGAAGGCGCCGGCGTCCTCGGTCGCCGTGACGGAGAAGTTGTTCTGCGTGCCCAGCGTGCGCAGGGCGTCGATGCCGGCGGGGATGGCGTCGTGCCGGAATCCGGCGGTCTTGGAGAAGACCAGGATGTCGAAGGCGGCGTCCGCCTTGGCGGGGCCCGCGTGTGCCGTCACCGCAGGCAGGGACAGGGTGCAGGCCGTGGCCAGGGCGAGAGCCGCCAGCCGCCGGGCGGTGCGCCAGGTGCGTCTGATCATGGTCAACTCCCCTTTCGTGCCGAGGCGGTCAGGGTGAAGGTGTCGATGTCGAAGAGCGATCCGCTGCCACCGGTGAAGGACAGGAAGAGCGGGCCCGATCCGCCGGCGCCGAGCGAGGTGCTGACGGTGGTGAACGTCTCCCAGCCGCCGGTCACCGGGACGGTGACCGAGCCGAGCAGGGTTCCGGTCGCCGAGCCGGAGCGGATCTGTACGGTGCCGCCGGCCCCGGCCGAGGAGACCTTGGCGGAGAAGCCGGAGGCTCCGGCGGTGGAGACGCTCGCGTAGCCCGCCCAGTCGCCGTTGTCGATGTAGCCGAGGGTCTGCCCGCCGCTGGCCGCCGTGTGGGCGGCGGCCTGGACACCGGAACCCGAGGTGAACGCCTCCGCCTCCCGCGCGGTGCCGGTGACGGTGGTGCCGAACGTGAACGCGTCGAGGTCGAAGAGGTTGCCCTGGCCGGTCGGTCCGCGGAAGACCAGGAACAGCTCGGTGCTGCCGGCAGGGATGTTGGACAGTGCCGTGGAGACGTCGGTGAAGGTCTCCCAACTGCCGGTCACCGGAACGGTGGTGGTGCCCAGCAGGGTGCCGGTGGCGGAACCCGCGCGGATCTCGATGGTGCCTCCGGCGCCGGCCGAGGAGACGCGGGCGGTGAACCGGTTGGCGCCGGTGAGGGCGTACGGCTTGAAGGAGATCCAGTCGCCGTTGTCGGTGAACCCGACGGTTCGGCCGCCCTCGGCAGGACCGTGCGTCGCGGCCTCGATGCCGGACTGAGCGGTGAAGTGCTCCGCCTGCCGGTGACGGGGTTGCAGCGTGCGCAGGGAGTGTCCGGTGAGACCGCCGTTGTCGGTGTACTCGGCATCGAAGACGCCGTAGAGGTTGGCGGCGCTGTCGTGCTCGCCGTCCTGGGGGATGGTGAGGGTGCCGGAGCAGCCATTCGCGGACGTGATGGAGTGGGTGTGGCTGTCGTGGCCCAGGAGGTAGGTCACCTTGACCTTGGCGCAGTCGACGCTGCCGTCCTCGGGGTCGGTCGCCTGGACGCGGAAGGGCACGCTGTCGCCGAAGGAGAACAACTGCCCGTCGGCGGGGGTCTGCAGCGTGACGGTCGGGGCGGTGTTGCCGGCGGTGATGACGAGACTGGCCGTGCCGGCGAGGCCTTCGGGGTCCTTCACCGTGAGGGTGGGACGGAAGGTTCCGCTGCTGGTGTAGGTGTGGCTCGGACTGGCCTGGGTGGAGGTGGCTCCGTCACCGAAGTCCCACGAGTAGGTGAGGGGTCTGCCCTCGGGGTCGCTGCTGCCCTGGGAGGAGAACTGCACCGTCAGCGGCAGGGCTCCGGAGGTCTTGTCAGCGGCCGCCTTGGCCACCGGATTGCGGTTGCTGCCCCCGATGTACTCGATCCGGTACAGGGCCTGGTTGTTGTTGCCGGTTCCGTAGTCCAGGACGTACAGCGCGCCGTCGGGCCCGAAGTCCGTGTCCATCACCTGGGTGCCGTTCCAGGGGAAGTCCTCGATGGTCCCGTACGTGCCGTCGCTCTTGACCTCGATCGACTTGATCCACTGCCGTCCGTACTCGGCGGCGAGGTAGCGGCCGTCCAGGGACTGGGGGAACTTGACGGAGGAGGTGAGATTCGGGTCGAACCGGTAGACCTCGCCGCCCATCGGGGACTCCGAGCCGCCGCCGAACTCGGGCGGTGATCCGTCCCCGCCGTATCTGATCCAACTCGCTTTGGCGGGTGGCAGTTTCGACTGTCCGGTGTTGCGGGCGGAGTTGTTCGTCGGGCCGCCCGCGCAGTCGTACTTGGCGGCGGAGGGTCCGCTCGGGAACGTGTACTCGTTGTACGTCTCGGCGGTGGTGTTGGTGCCCGTGCAGTAGGGCCAGCCGTAGTTGCCCGGCGCGGTGATGCGGTCGAACTCGACCTGGCCGCCGGGACCGCGGTTGGCGTCGGCGCCGCCCGCGTCGGGACCGTAGTCGCCGAGGTAGACGATTCCGGTGGCCCGGTCCACGGACATGCGGAACGGGTTGCGGAAGCCCATGGCGTAGATCTCGGGCCGAGTGCCCGAGGTGCCGGGCGCGAACAGGTTGCCGGCCGGGACGGTGTAGCCGCCGGCGGCGGTGGGCTTGATACGGAGGACCTTGCCCCGCAGGTCGTTGGTGTTGCCGGAGCTGCGCTGGGCGTCGAACTGCGGGTTGCGGTCCGCGCGTTCGTCGATGGGCGTGTACCCGGCGGAGTCGAAGGGGTTGGTGTCGTCGCCGGTGGTCAGATAGAGGTTGCCGGCCGCGTCGAAGTCGATGTCCCCGCCGACGTGGCAGCACTGGCCGCGGTCGTTGGCGACCTCGAGCACGACCTTCTCGCTCGCCAGGTCCAGGGTGCCGTCGCTCTTCAGGACGAAGCGCGAGAGGTTCAGGTGTCCTTTCCACGGCTCGAAGTCCGCGGCGCCACCGGTGGTAGGAGCGTCTCCCGCCGGAGTGTTGAGTTTCGGCGAGTAGTACGCGTAGACGTACCGGTTGGTCGTGAAGGCGGGGTCGACGGCGATGCCCTGGAGGCCCTCTTCGTCATGGGTGTAGACGTCGAGTTTGGCGGCCACCTTGGTGTTGCCGACGGCGTCGGTCAGGCGGATCGTGCCGTCCCGCGCGGTGTGCAGGGTCGAACGGTCCGGCAGGACGGCCAGGGACATGGGTTCCCCCAGTTCGGCCGCGCCGCCCGCGAGTTGGACGTGTTGGTAGTCGCCGGGCGGGATGTCCTGGGGCGCGGCGGCGGCGCCCGAGGGCGACACCGCGACGACTGCTGGGAGGATGAGTGCGAGGGCAGTGAGCCATCTGAGCCCCGAGCGGGGGCGCTGAGACATGACAGAGCTTCCTTCCTGACGGTGGGGAGTCAGGCAAGGCGCGCGCCGGCCGCGCTTGCCGCGTGCATCAGCGGTGCTCTGCTGCAGAGTATTTGCGAGATCTGGTCGTCCGATTTCTTTCTTCTGCAGGCGAATTGCATGCTGGCGATCCGTCAGGAGTTTGTCAACTCCCTGGACAAACTTGGCAGTTCAGAGCGTCCGGTCGGGGCCGGCGCGACGGCACCGGAAGACGAGCGGGTCGGCCACCGCCTGTAGCTCCCCCGCCAGCCTCTGGACCAGGGCGGGGTCGAGCTGGTCCATGACGCGTCGGCGCGCGCTGGCGAGATGGGCCGGACAGGCACCCAGCAGCCGCTGCCGGCCGGCTTCCGTGAGGACGGCCACGCTCCCCCGGGCATCCGTCGAGGGGGTCCGCTTGACCACCAGACCCTGCGTCCGCAGGGCCTCCACGAGCCGGGTGATACGGCTCGCGGACAAGCCCGTGGCGAGGGCCAGGTCGGTCATGCGCATGCGGTTGCCGTCCGCCTCGGAGAGGTTCATCAGGACGAGGTACTGACTGAGCGACAGACCCGTGGAACGCAGCAGATCCTCGTGAAGGGCGCGCGGCAGCGCCACGAGCACCCTCTGCAGTGAGCGCCAGAGGCGTTCCTCCGCGCTACTCAGCGGTGTCGGCATCGCCCACCCCCCTTCCCGAGTTCTCGAGTTCTTGAGTTCCCGGTAGGACCACTGAAGCGCACTTATTATTTGCTTGACAAAGCATTTCAAGACGGTGATGATACTTGCTAAAGCAAGTAGTAGCGCCGCAGTGCAGCGAGAGGAAATCCCGATGTCCCCCAAGATCGCAGTCATCTACTACTCGTCGACGGGCACCGTGCACGAGTTGGCCGAGTCGGTGGCGGAAGGTGCCCGCAAGGAGGGTGCGGAGGTGCGGCTTCTGCGCGTCTCCGAGCTCGCCCCCGAGGAGGCCATCGCCAGCAACGACGCATGGTCGGCGCACGCCGCGGCCACCAAGGACGTACCGGTGGCGACCCAGGCCGACGTCGAGTGGGCCGACGCCGTGATATTCGGCAGCCCCACCCGGTTCGGCAACATCGCCAGCCAGCTGAAGCAGTTCATCGACACGCTCGGCGGGCTGTGGGCGCAGGGCAAGCTGGCCGACAAGATCTACAGCGGCTTCACGGCCACCGCCACCGCGCACGGCGGCCAGGAGTCCACCCTGCTCGCGCTCTACAACTCCGTGCACCACTTCGGCGGCATCATCGTCACCCCCGGCTACACGGACCCGGTGAAGTTCGCCGACGGCAACCCGTACGGCACCAGCCATGTCAACGGCCAGGGCGCGATCCCCGTCGACGACACCGCCCGGGCCGCCGCCCTCTACCAGGGCAAGCGCGTGGCCGCGGTCACCGCGCAGTTCAAGGGCGCCTAGCCGGGCACGTCACCGCAGGACTGCCGTGGGCGTGGTCCCTCCCATGTGCTCAGTCCTGGCGGCGGACCTCGATGAGGAGGGCCTGCTCCGGGTCGAGGGTGGGCATGGGCAGGCCCGCAGTGGCCAGGACCGCGCCGGGCAGGGTGAGCCAGTCCTCCTGCGCGGGCTGCTTGCGGATGGGGGCGGTCCTGTGACGCCTCCGTGAAAGGGCGCGGCCCGACGCCAAACACACTTCAGGCGTCCCCTAAACCCTGGAGGCTGTCGTTCTCGGACGCCTACGTTGAGGCGCCAGGTTCTCCGAAACGGACCGGAAGGGTCCGGACGGATGGTTCAACGGAGACATCGGGACCTGCTATCGCGTCGGTAGCGGTTGGACCGACCGAATTCGGTCCGCCCGTACCGAGGTCGTCACCCGCAGGGTGGAGCTGTGGGACGACGCCAATCGCAGCGGCGCTTCAATCGTCATCGACGGTTCCGGCTACAGCAGCATCGGCAAGTGGGTCAGCGCCTACCGCATCGCCAACTAGGAGTTGTCCGGTCGATCATGTACTGGTCCGCGGTTCAGCGTCAGCGTCCCGTCCACGGCCGGGGCCCGTCACACCAGGGCGGGTCCCGGCGCGTGGGCGGGCTGCTCCTCCTCCGGCGGCGGCTCGACCGTCAGGTGGGGCAGACGGTGGTCGTCCCGGCGGGCAACCACCAGTTGGCGCGTCCGCACAGGTGCATGACCGCCGGGACGACCACCGTCCGCAGCACGAAGGCGTCCAGCGCCACGGCGGCCGCTGGCCTGACGGGGGGCCGTCACGACTGCGAACAGCGCGACGGACGCGAGCGAGGACAGGAGCAGCAGCCAATGCTGCGGTCGCGCGGTCAGCACGACTCCTCACCCGTCGGGGCCGACTCCTTCACGACACGGAACAGCGTGACGGCGAACCACGGCCCGCCGTACCAGTACCCGGGCCCAACCGGGCGCAGCGTGCCCTGTCCGAGGTGCGCTGTGTAGCCCTTGAGCGCCCACCACAAGTCCGCGACGACCAGCTGCCCGCCGGGGCGCAGCACGCGCATCGCCTCGTCCACGGCACTGCGGCGCGCCTCGCGCGAGGGGATGTTGTGGATGGCCATCGCGCTCGTCACTACGTCGAAGGACGCGTCCTCGAACGGCAGCTCGGTCATGTCGGCCGTGTGCACCTCGACCCGGCCAGCCACCCCGGCCGCCGCGCCGTTGGCCAGGGTGGCCTCGGGGTTGTTGCCGCTCTGGTCGCCGGTCCACAGGTCGACGCCGTGGGCACGTCCCTTCGGCAGCCGCGTCGCTGCCTCGATCAGCACCATGCCGCGGCCGCAGCCGAGGTCGAGCAGCTGCTCGCCGCCCTTCAGGCCGATCCGGTCCAGCTCCCGCTCCCAGAAGCGGAGTTTGCCGCGCAGCGTGGTGTGCAGATACACCCCGGTGGACGCGAGCACCGCCGCGCCGACGGCGGCCGTGGTGGCTCGTCCACGTCGACTCGGCCGCCACCGGGTGGCGGCGAGGCAGCAGGCGACGCCAACGGCGCCGGTCAGGGCGGGGAACGCCGGAGCGTCGACACCGTAGCGGGGGCGAGGGAGACGATCGTGTGGGTTCGACATACGCACAGCATCGCCAGTGCGGCGGCCGGTGTCTTGAAGAAATGTTCCGTCAGTCGCTCCAGGCCATGTCGTCGACCTCCAGCCAGGGGTCACCCACCACGGTCACCGGGGTCGCCCCGGTCCGCGCCACGATGTCGCGGTGCAGGTGGGACTGGTCGGCGTAGCCGCTCTCCGCCGCGACCAGAGTGGGGGGTTCACCGGCGGTCAGACGGTGCACGGCGTGGTCGAACCGGACCAGATCCGCGGCGCGCTTGGGCGGCAGACCGATCTGCGCCTGGAACCGGGCCCACAGGCGCTTCCGGCTCCAGCCGACCTCAGTCGCCAGGCCCTCGACCTTCACCACACCCTGATTCGCGACGATCCGCCGCCACGCCCACCCCACCTCGGCGTCCACAGCCGGCCCCTCGGCGATCCGCCGGGCCAGCAGCGCGTTCGTCAGCCCGAAGCGCTGCTCCCAGGTGGAGGCGTTGTCCAGCCCCTCTCGGATCCGCAAGGCCTCCCGACCCCACAGCTCCTCCAGCCCGAACACGGCCCCGTCCAACTCGGCGGGCGAAACCCCCAGCGCCGCACGCACGACCAGCGGTGACAGCCTCACCTGCACACCCTCGTAACTCCCGCCCCGCACCCGCACCGTGCCGGACGCCCCGGCCCCGAGCCCGGCAACGATACTTCCGCGCAACTGCCACCCACCGTCCTGTTCCACGAACGGCGTCCCCGAACCGAACTCCAGCGCCAGACTCACTGCGGGCTGCGGAATCACCCTCAGATCGATCGGCACCACCCCCCGGTCCCGAAAGCCGGCCATCTGGACCCCAGGCACCTGCAGCGGCCGCTCCGGAAGAGCGACCTCCCACATGTCCGTACCGTCACGTTCCCCCGCGCCGGGTCGCATACGTCCATGCTAGGTGCGGCTAGGAGTTGTCCAGTTGATTATGTGACTGTTCCCTGCCTGGGTCCTTGATTTGCACATGGGGCGGGGTGATCTCACGGATGCCGAGTGGGAACGGTTGCGGCCGTTCCTGCCGGTAAGCAACGGCCGTTGCGGCAGGTGGCGGGATCACCGGCAGGTGATCGACGGGATTCTGCACCGGGTGCGGACCGGCGTGCAGTGGCATTACCTGCCCGAACGGTTCGGGCCGTGGAAGACGGTCGAACGGCACCGGCTGTGGTCGGCCGATGGAACTTGGGAGAGCCTGCTCCAACAGGTCCAGGCCGAGGGCGACGCGGCCGGGGAGATCGACTGGGACGTCTCGGTCGACTCCACGATCGTTCGGGCTCATCAACACGCCGCCAGTGCTCGCACCGACCCGCCGCCGACTCCCGGCCCAAAGGAGGACGTGCAGACAGAACACCAGGACGAGACGCCGTGGCAGAGCCTCGTCGCCCGCCGGGTGGCCCGACAGTCAAGCCGCCCGCCTGCGCAAAGGCTCACGCGGCAGACGGCCACCCGGCTTCGACGAGGAACGGTACAAGAAACGCAACACTGTCGAACGGTCCATCAACCGGCTCAAGAACGATCGAGCCGTCGCCACTCGATATGACAAGCGCGGCTACGTCTGCCTCGGAACAGCAACCGCGGCAGCACTCGTCATCTGGCTCCGAACATGATCGATCGGACAACTCCTAGGTGTTCGGGGAACGGTCACGTCGACCGTTCCCCGAACGCTCCCCGGGGCGGAGACTGGCAATCGGGCGATGGCCGATCAGGGTGCCGCGTTCATCAGATCGACCGCGCTCTGCTGTCGGGCCGCGTCCGTGGAGTCGACGGGCCCCGCCCAGTGCAGTCCGTACGCGTCGAGGGCATTGCGGTCGTTGGCGTAGGCGGAGTTGGCCTGGCGGGCCAAGTAGGACGTGTAAGGGCGGTCGGAGAGCAGGGAGTTGAAGGAGCCGAGACCGCGGACGTAGGCGCCCTTGAAGGAGGGTCCGTCGGCCCCGCAGCCGTTCGTCTCGCACGGCTCGCGCAGGATGCCGGCGGAGTTGAGCGCGGTGGAGGTGGTCGAGGCGTCACCGATCTGCCGGCCGGTGGTCAGCAGGGTCGAGTCGCCCGTCGCGCGGTACAACTCGGCGAGACCGCCGAGGAGTACGCCCTGGTTGTACGACCATGCTGTGGACCCGTTGTTGCGGCAGGTCGACAGGTCGATGCCGTCGTTGACCAGATGCGAACCGTTGATCATGCCGGTGCCCTTGAACCACGCCCAGTCGGCGTTGGCCCGTCCGAGATAGACCGTGTCGCCGGCGATCCGGTTGTGCAGGGCCGCGTTGAGCTCCAGGTAGAGGGAGTTGGCGATCGCGTTCTTGTACGTCTTCGCCGTGCTCCACCACACCCCGCCGCCGCACGTCGAGTCCCAGTACCGCGCCATGTAATCGGCGTCGGCACGGGCGGTGTTGAGATAGCGGCTGTCCCCGGTCAGGTCGTACGCGGCGACCCAGGCGAGTCCCCACCACCCGGTGTCGTCGATGTAGTCGTTGCGGAACTGGCCGCCCTGGGCGCCCAGTTGACGGTCGTAGGTGTTCGCGACGGCGTACTTGTAGCTGGGCATGCCCGTGACCCGGATGTTGTCGATGATCGCGGTCAGGGCGTTGGCGGAGTTCCACCAGCCGGTCGTGTCGAACAGTCCGGTGGAGTTGTTGTACGACTGCATCAGCGCGGTGGCCGCCGCCGTGGGACGGCTGTACGCGTTCCAGGTGGTGCGGGCCCACGCGGTGCAGGCGATCTCGGGGCGGTCCCCCGCCTTGCCGCAGGCCCGCAGCGCGCCGACGCCGTTGTTGTTCCAGTCGTCGACGTTGTACATCAGGGTGCGCCAACCCCGTTGCCCCGCGGGGACGGTGGTGTCGCCCAGCTTGCTGCCCGAGCTCCAGGTGCGGCCGCCGTCGAAGGAGCGGTCGAGCCAGGTCTCGTCGCCCGGGCTGCCGTTGGTGATCGAGGCCCAGCCCATCGCGTCGGTGTCGTCGAAGTGCAGGGCAAGGGTGCGCGAGTAGATGGTCGCAGTGACCGGCTGGCGGTCACCCGGGGACTGGGCCGGGTCGCGGGCGTCGCAGTACTTGTTGCAGATCGTGGCCTCGGGGGCGGCGCTCGCGACACCGGTGGTGACCGGGGCGAGCAGGGCCAGGGCGGCGATCAGGCCGGTCACAACTCTTCGGACGCGTCGTGTGGTTGAGGTCATGTCAGCTCCATCGGCGTGGGGGGATGGTGGGCGCCGTCAGCCCGATGAAGGGCCATCGGCCCGATGAGAGACCGTCAGCCCAGGCGCCACTGCTGGTTGGCGCCGCCGTTGCACGTCCACAGCTCGATCTGGGTGCCGTTGACGTTCCCGGCGGGCTTGTCGCCTCCGGTGACGTCGAGGCAGAGCCCGGACTGGGTGCCGGTGACGGTGCCGTTGGGGTTGAGGCTCCACTTCTGGTTGGCGCCGCCGTTGCAGGTGTAGAGCTGCACCTTGGTGCCGGCGGAGGTCTGGTTGTTGTACGCGTCCAGGCACTGGGTGCCGCCGTAGAGCCGGAGTTCACCGGCCGCGGTGAGGGTGACGGCCTGGTTGGTGCCGCCGCCGCAGTCCCAGATCTCGATCTTCGTGCCGGGGGTGGTCTCGCCGTTGTAGGCGTCGAGGCAGCGGTTGGAGGAGGCGCCGATCAGCGGGTGGGTCGTCCCGACGCTGGTACCGCTGCCGACGGAGACCCGGTACATGACCGAGCCGTGGCCCGGGACGTTCGCCGCGATCGCGCCGGTCGTGCTGCTGATCTGGTGGGACCAGAGGTTGTTCAGCCGGTACGACGAGGCGGCCGGGAGGCCCGCCGCGGCGGCCGAGGTGGTGATGGTGGCCGCGCTCGAGTTCTCGTTGAACAGGACCACCGACACATCACCGTTGGCCAGGGGCTTGGTCAGCACGTGCAGCCCGCCCGACGAGGAGATCTCGGTGCCCTGCTTGCCGAGGGAGTCCTGGTCGACGGCGATGACGTCCTTGTTGCCGTAGAGCGAGAGGGTGGCCGGCGTGGCGCTGCGCATGTCGTTCCCGGCGATCAGCGGCGCGGCCATCTCGGCCCAGAGGCTGAAGTGGGAGCGGTCCTCGGTGAACGACAGGCCGTTGCCGACCTCCAGCATGTCCGGGTCGTTCCAGGCACCGGGCTTGGCGTACGCGGCGAGCTTGACGTTGGCCTTGTAGATCGACACCACCGTCGAGAAGTTGACGTTGATGTCGCCGGTGGTGCGCCAGCTGTTGCCGACGCCCGCGCCCCAGGTCCACACGTCCGCCAGGCCCCAGTTGCAGAGGCTGTAGACGATCGGACGCCCGGTGTTGCCCAGGGCGTCGCGCATGGCGGTGTAGCGCTGCTGGTCGGGCACGTTCTGGTGGTTGCAGTTGTCGTACTTCAGGTAGTCGACGCCCCAGGCGGCGAAGCTGTTCGCGTCCGTCTGCTCATGGCCGAGGCTGCCCGGGTAGCCGGCGCAGGTGGCGGTGCCGGCGCTCTCGTAGATGCCGAGCTTGAGGCCCTTGGAGTGCACGTAGGCGGCGGTGCCGCTGATTCCGCTGGGGAACTTGACCGGGTCCGGGACCAGTTGACCGGCGGAGTCGCGGGCCGAGGTCATCCAGCAGTCGTCGATGTTGACGTACTGGTAGCCCGCGTCCTTCAGACCCGAGGAGACCAATTGGTCGGCCGTCTGCTTGACCAGCTGCTCGGTGACGTTGCAGCCGAAGGCGTTCCAGTCGTTCCAGCCCATCGGGGGCGTGCGGGCCAGACCGTTCTCCAGGGCGTGGGCGTCCGGGGCCGCCTTCATGAGGAGCAGGGGTGGAGCGAGCACGAGGAACAGCACCATCGCGAGCGCCGCTCTGAGGGGTCTCAGCCGGATCAGGGGGACGGTCATGTCTGTGTCTCCTGCTGCGCTGTGGGGGCGGACAGGGGCGGGGACGGGCGGAGAGCCTCGTACGTCCGGAGCTATGGAAACGTATCCATGATGAAGGTGGCACCTCTCTGAGGGACGGTCAATGGTCTGCACCAGAAAGGCTGTTGGGCTAGAGCGGAGCCGTCTCGCCCGTGCCGCGAGCTATCAACTGCGAAGGCAGCACGATTCGTTGGAAGGGACCGGCTCCGCCCTCGATGCGGTCGATCAGCAAGTGCGCGGCGCGCCGGCCGAGTTCCTCGGTGTCCGAGGTGACCACCGTGACCGGGGTCGGGAGCATGTCGGCCAGTTTGAAGTCGTCGAACCCCACCACGGCGATACGGGCGCCCAGTTGGCGGCTGATCCGCAGGACGCCTTCGGTGAGGAAGCTCGTGGTCGAGAAGATCGCCGTCGGCGGGTTATGCGAGGTGAGCAGGGCGTGGGTGGCGGCGGAGGCCTCCTCCATGGTGCCGCGCGGGAGGGCGACCACCAGGGTCTCGTCGGCGTCGATGCCGCTGTGCCGCAGGGCCTTGCGGTATCCGCGCAGTCGGCGGCCGGTGGTGTAGTACGAGGGGGCGACAAGGATCGCGATCCGGCGGTGGCCGTGGTCGATCAGGTGCTGGGTCGCGGTGCGTCCGCCGCCCTCGTTGTCGACGAGGACGACGTCGGCCTCGGCTCCGGTGGCGGGCCGGTCCACGAAGACGACGGGCACCTGGTCGTGACCGTTGACCTCGCGCAGAAACGCGTGGTCACCCTGGTCGGGCACGATGATGAGCCCGGCCACACGTCGCCCGATCAGCTCGCCCACGGCCCGGCGTTCGACCTCCGGGTCCTCGTCGGCGGTGCTGAGCAGCACGGCGTACCCGGCGTCGGACATCACCTCGACCGCCGCCTTCGCCAGGGAGGCGTAGAACGGGTTGGTCAGGTCGCCGAGCAGCAGGCCGATGGTCAGCGAGTTCTGCCCGGGCCGCAGGGAGCGCGCGATCTCGTTGCGCCGGTACCCGATCTCGCTGATCGCCGCGTGCACCCGGTCGGCCGTCTCCTCGCGGACCGCCCCGATGCCGTTGACGACCCGCGACACGGTGACCAGGGCGACCCCGGCCCGCTCGGCGACATCGCGCATCGTCGGCCTGGTGCTCTGGCTCTGCGGGCGACGACTGCTCACGTTGGGCGCAGACCACCTTTCAGCACATGACGCGGCCACCCGAGAGGGTGGGCACGCGGTCCGGACCAATCGAACGCCGTCAGGATACGTTTCCGATCACGTCATCCGCCCCACATCTGCGCACACCTGAACTCCGCGGCCGTGCACGTGCGTTGCGGCCGGTCAGTGGGACTCCCGGCTCACCTCGGAGCCGCTGGAGCCGACAAGGAAATCGAGGTCGGCGCCGGTGTCGGCCTGGAGGACGTGGTCGACGTAGAGGCGTTCCCAGCCGCGTCGCGGGGTGGCGAAGCCGTCGACCGTGGCCTTGTCGGGGGTTCTGCGGGCGAGTTCGTCGGCCGGTACGTCGATGTCGATGCGGCGGCCCCGGACGTCGAGGGCGATGAAGTCCCCGGTGCGCACGAGGGCGAGCGGGCCGCCGGCCGCGGCCTCCGGGGCCACGTGCAGGACGACGGTGCCGTAGGCCGTGCCGCTCATGCGGCCGTCGCAGACGCGGACCATGTCGCGGACGCCCTGTTCGAGGAGCTTCTTCGGCAGCGGCATGTTCGACACCTCCGGCATGCCGGGATAGCCCTTGGGGCCGCAACCGCGCAGGACGAGAACGGAGTCGGCGTCGACGTCGAGGTCCGGGTCGTCGATGCGGGCGTGGAAGTCCTCGATGCTGTCGAACACGACGGCCCTGCCCCGGTGTTGGAGGAGGTGCGCGGAGGCCGCCGCGGGCTTGATGAGCGCTCCGTCGGGTGCGAGGTTGCCGCGCAGGACGGCGATGCCGCCCTCGGCGACGAGCGGTTCGGCGCGGGTGCGGATGACCTCGGGGTCCCAGATCGGGGCGTCGTCGAGGTGGTCGACCAGCGGTGTGCCGGTGACGGTCAGGGCGTCGGGGTCGAGCAGGTCGCGGACCTCGCGCAGGACGGCGAGCAGGCCGCCGGCGCGGTGGAGGTCCTCCATGAGGAAGCGGCCGGCCGGCTGGAGGTCGACGAGGACCGGCACCCGGGAGCCGATGCGGTCGAAGTCGTCCAGGGTCAGGTCGACACCGAGGCGGCCTGCGATCGCCAGCAGATGGACGACCGCGTTGGTCGATCCGCCGACGGCGGCCAGCGCCACGATCGCGTTGTGGAAGGACGCCTTGGTCAGGAAGGTGGCCGGGCGCCGGTCCGCGGCGACCATGTCCACCACCAGGCGGCCGGTGCCGTGCGCGGCCTCCAGGAGGCGGCTGTCGGGGGCGGGGGTGCCGGCGACGCCGGGGACGACCGTGCCCAGGGCCTCCGCGACCACGGCCATCGTCGAGGCGGTGCCCATCGTGTTGCAGTGCCCACGGCTGCGGATCATCGACGACTCGGAGCGGGTGAAGTCCTCCTGGGAGAGCGTGCCGGCCCGGACCTCCTCCGACAGCCGCCACACGTCGGTGCCGCAGCCCAGTGGCGTACCGCGGAAGGTCCCGTTCAGCATGGGCCCGCCCGGCACCACCACAGCGGGCAGGTCCACCGAGGCGGCGGCCATCAGCAGGGACGGGATCGTCTTGTCGCAGCCGCCCAACAGGACCACGCCGTCGATGGGGTTGGCCCGGAGCATCTCCTCGGTCGCCATCGCGGCCATGTTCCGCCAGAGCATGGCGGTGGGCCGCACCTGCGTCTCCCCCAGGGACACCACGGGCAGATCGAGCGGGATGCCGCCCGCCTCGTACACGCCGTTGCGCACCGAGGCGGCCACCTCGTTCAGGTGCGCGTTGCACGGGGTGAGGTCCGACGCGGTGTTGGCGATGGCGATCTGCGGGCGGCCGGTGAAGGCGTCCGCCGGTGCGCCGCGCCGCATCCAGGCCCGGTGGATGTAGGCGTTGCGGTCCTGTCCCGCGTACCACTGCGCGCTGCGGAGCGTCGTCGTGCCGGGGCGCTTCATCGGCGGACTCCTTCCAATAATCGACACGTTGGTCTAATTTTTGGAACGCCATGGAGCATACGCAGACGCCGGAGCCGGGCATCCCGGGACTCGTGCCACGCCGGTGCCTCCTCGGGCCGCGGTGAGCGGCCGCGCGATGCGGGCGTTCGTGCTGACGGCCCCCGGGGAGTACGCGGTCCAGGAGGTCCCGGCGCCGGTGGCGGCCCCCGGCGAGGCCGTCGTCGACGTCGAGCGGGTCGGCGTGTGCGGCACGGACGTCGAGTTCTTCACCGGGGCGATGGCCTACCTCCACCAAGGGCACTGCGCCTACCCGTTGCGGCTGGGCCACGAGTGGGCCGGCCGGGTCGCGGCGGTCGGCGCCGGGGTCGATCCGGTGTGGGTGGGCCGGCGGGTCATGGGCGACACCATGCTCGGGTGCGGTGTCTGCCGTCGCTGCCGTCGGGGGCATCAGCACGTGTGCGAGAAGCGACAGGAGGTCGGCATCCGCGGGGCGCGAGACGGTGCCCTGGCGGAGCAACTCGCGGTGCCCGTCTCCTCGTTGCGCGTCCTGCCGGACTCGGTCGACGCCGAACTGGGCGCGCTGGTCGAGCCGGGCGGCAACGCCCTGCGCGCGGCACGGGCCGCCGCACCGCGCCCCGGTGACCGGACCCTGGTCCTGGGCCCGGGAACCATAGGGCTGTTGGTCGCGATGTTCGTGCGGGCCGCCGGTGCGGAGATGCACCTGATGGGCCGTACCGAGGACTCCATGACCTTCGCCCGCGCTCTGGGCTTCGAGCACGTGTGGACGGAGCAGTCGCTCCCGGACCTGCCCTTCGACGCGGTCGTGGACGCCTCGAACGCCGTCCACCTGCCCGCCCTGGCACTGGAGTTGGTCGAGCCTGCCGGGCGGGTCGTGTACGTGGGACTGGCCGGTGAGCCCAGCCGGATCGACACCCGGACACTCGCCCTCAAGGACGTGACCGCGACGGGCGTCCTGTCCGGCTCCCCCGGCCTCGCCGACACCATCCGGGCCTACGCCGACGGATCCGTCGACCCGCGCCCACTGGTCGCCGCCACCGTCGCCCTGGAACAGGTCGGGCCCGTCCTCGCCGGACAACGGCCGGCCGGCGCCGGACCCGGACCGAAGATCCACGTCGATCCGCGACCGGCCTGACGGGGGATCCACCGGGCACGGAAATCCCCTTGGAGAGGCGGTACGGGCCGCGGCAGGATGAGCGCGTCACCAGGCGTCCAGGGGGAACGGTGGGCATGCGGCGGAACCGGCTCGGGCAGACCAAGGTGCGGATCACGGAGCTGGGCTTCGGTGGCGGACCGCTCGGCGGGCTCTTCGCGCCGCTGGACGACGAGACCGCCGCGGGCGCCCTCGATGCCGCCTGGGACAGCGGGATCCGCTACTACGACACCTCCCCGCACTACGGCATCGGACACTCCGAGCGCCGCACCGGCGATCTGCTGCGCACCAAGCCGCGTGCCGAGGTGACGCTGTCGACGAAGGTCGGCCGGCTGCTGGTCCCGCAGGACCCGGAAGGCCGCATGGACGAGAGCTTCGCGGTGCCCGCCACCCACCGTCGCGTGTGGGACTTCACGCGGGACGGTGTGCTGCGCAGCGTGGAGGACTCGCTTCAGCGGATGGGCGTCGACCGTATCGACGTGCTGTTCCTGCACGACGCGGAGCAGCACTTCGAGGAAGCGTTGCGCGAGGGGCTTCCGGCGCTCGTCGAACTGCGGGCCCAGGGCGTGGTGGGCGCGATCGGCGCGGGGATGTACGACCCCGGTCGGCTGACCCGGCTGGTCGAGGAGTCGGACGTCGACGCCGTCATGCTGTCCGGCCGCTACACGCTCCTGGACCAGAGCGCCCTCGACACACTCCTGCCCGCCTGCACGGCCCGCGAGGTCTCGGTCATCGCGGCCTCGATCTTCAACTCCGGGCTGCTCGCCACGGCCCGGCCTCCCAAGGGCGCCACCTTCGACTACGCGCCCGCCGCGCCACACCTGCTGGAGCGCGCGCACCGTATCGCCGACGTCTGCGAAGCACACGGCGTGACGCTCCCGGAGCTGGCGATGGCCTTCCCGCTCCGGCACCCGGCCGTCGCGGGCATCGTGGTCGGCATGCGCAGCGCCGACGAGGTGCACCGCAACGTGGCGGCCTTCGGCGCGGAGATCCCGGCCCAGGTCTGGGACGACCTGCGCGGCGCGGGCCTGTTGGACGAGCGGGCGCCGGTGCGGGCCTGACCGTCGTCCGCCGCCGACCGTCGTACGGCTTAGGCTTGCCCGAACGGTGATCTGTGGGCCGCGGCCCGCGCAGGCCCGCCGGATCGACGCCCCGTGGGACGGGCGACACGAACGTGCCGGGCCGCCCCGTGGCCCGTACACCATCCCCGGCCTGTAGAACGTACCGAGAGATCACCATCTGCTCGGGAGCGCCCATGACCGGAATCCGCCGAAGCCGAAAGAGATCCGACGGAGCCCTCGACGCCATCGAGGCCCCGGACAACGTCGAGATGCTCGTCGGCGTGGTGACGGTGACGCTGCTGGTGGAGTTCCTCGGTGTGGTGTCCGGCTCCCCGGTGTGGCATCTCGGTCTGCTGATCTTCCTGCCGAGCACGGCGTCGGCGCTGTGCACCGTCGCGCAGACGAAGTTCGTGGCCGCGTGGACCACGCTCGTCATCACCCTCACCACGGTGGTGCGGCGGGAGAACGGGGGACGGTGGCTGGACGGGATCCTGCTGGTGCTGTTCACCATCGCGCTGGGGGCGATCTCCGTCTACGCCTGCCACCGGCGCATCAAGCGCGAGCACGAGATGCTCCGCCTGCGCACCACCGCCGCGGCCATGCAGCGGCACATCCTGCACCCCCTTCCGCTCGTCACCGACGAGGTCCTGGTCAACGGCGTCTACGAACCCGTGCAGGAGGACCGGCTCGTCGGCGGCGACATCTACGACGTCGTCGCCTCGCCGTGGGGCACGCGGGTGCTGATCGGGGACGTGCAGGGCAAGGGACTGGCCGCGGTGGGCGCCGCGTTCGCCGTGATCGGGGCGTTCCGCGAGGCGGCCTACCGCGAGCCGACGCTCACCGCGCTCGTCGACGCCCTGGACGCGGCGGTCGTCCGCCACAACACGTACGCCGAACAGACCGGCGACGACGAACGGTTCGTGACCGCGCTCATCATCGGCGTCGACGCGGAGACCGAGGCGCAGGTCGTCAACTGCGGCCATGTTCCTCCCTGGTTGGTGCACGACGGCGGTGTCTCCACACCGCACACGGACCCCGGTGTCCCACTCGGTCTCGCCGAGCTGTCCGACGAACCCACCACCGTGCACTGGTTCGACTTCCCGGCCGGCTCTACCCTGCTCCTGACCACCGACGGCCTCACCGAGACCCGCGACCACGACGGCGCGTTCTACCCGGCCGACGAGCGCGTGACGAGCCGCCTCGCCCTCTCCCCCACCGAACTGCCCCAGGCGCTCTACGAGGACGCCCGCGCGTTCACCGACAACGGGGCCCAGCACGACGACTTCGCCGTGCTCACCGTGCGGCGGACCCATCGCGACCCGATTCGGGGTGGGCGTCTGTGAGTTCGGGCTCCAGCCCCTCCGTCAACCCGGCAGGTCCGCGCCCCGCGTCGGTGCGCCAGGCCTCGAAGGCCCAGGTGGTGAGGGCGACGACGGCGAGACCGAGAAGCCAGCCGCCCACGACGTCGCTGAACCAGTGCACGCCGAGCGCGATCCGGGTGAAACCGACGCCGAGCACGGACCCGACCGCGACGCACCAGCACAGCGGCCGCAGCGCACGCGGCACCAGCGGCAGCAGGACCAGCAGCAGGATCGCGAACGAGGTGGTCGCGGTCATCGCGTGCCCCGAGGGGAAGGAGAACCCCGGAGCGCGCGCGACCGGGTCCTCCAGGGACGGTCTGGCCCGTTCGACCACCGTCTTGACCAGCAGGCCGATCAGTCCGCCGGCCACGGCCGTCACCGCGGACCAGGCGGCCAGGCGCCAGGCCCGGCGGTAGAGCAGCCAGCCGGTCAGCAGCGCGACGACCGCCCGCAGGGTGAGCGGGTCCCACACCCGGTCGGACAGGAACCGCAGGGTGTCGGTCCACTCGGGGTGCTGGAGGGCGGTCTCGTTCAACCGCCGTGCCGCGCCCGCGTCGAGACGGCGCAGCGGCTGCCAGTGCCCCTCGACGAGGACGAGCAGCAGGCCGAAGGGGACGGCCGCTACGGCCGCGACGGCGGTCGAACCGAGCAGGTGGATGCCGAATCTCCGGTCGGCCGTGCGGCGACGGAGGTCACGAAGGCGCCGGGCCGTGGCGCGGACCATCCCTCACACCCCCGGGTCGGCCGAGATCGGACCGGGCCGCCGCGCCCGCGAGGCCTCCAGCTGCGCGGCGAACGACAGCCCCAGGAAGAGGGCGATGGAGGTCAGGTAGGCCCACAGCAGCAGCGACATGAAGGCGCTGAGCGGCCCGTAGATCGTGTCGAACGATCCGCTGATGCCCAGGTACAGGCTCAGCAACCAGGTCAGGACCATCCACAGCACGAGATACACGGCGGCGCCGAAGGCCAGCCAGGTGTAGCCGGGCTGGCGGCGCCGGGGCGAGCGGCGGAAGATCGCGCTGGCCGAGAAGAGGGCGAGCAGGAAGCCGAAGGGCCAGCGCAGGATCTCGCAGAGGGTCCGCGCGCCGCCGTCGAGGTGGTACACCGTCACCGCCGCTGCGGCGATGTCACCGCCGGCCACCATCACGATGAACCCGACCCCGAGCGGGATCCCGGCGCTGAGGGACATCACGAGGCCGCGCAGGTACTTCTGGTGGAAGGGGCGGTCGCGTTCGTTGCCGTAGATCCGGTTGGCGCCGCGTTCGATCTGGCACATCGCGGTGGTGACGTTGACCAGGGAGAAGAGCAGGCCGAACCAGAGGGCGATCTCGTCGCCGTCGCCCGCGCTGTGCCGGCTGCGGTCCAGTGCGTCGTCGACGACGTCGGCGCTGGGTCCCTGCGCGAGCCGGTGGATGGTCAGTTCGGCGAGTCGGCCGATGTTCTCCGTGTGCAGCGCGGTGGACAGCCCGACGAAGGCGATGGCCAGCGGGATCACCGACAGCACGGTCTGCAGGGCGAGCGCCCGGGAGTGGCTGAAGCCGTCGGCGTAGCGGAACCGCACGAAGGAGTCGCGCAGGAGCGGCCAGCGGCCGTAGCGGCGCAGCGAGGTCAGCGCCTCGTCGGCGGAGAGGTCGTCGCCGCTCATGTCGCGGGTCTCGGGGACCTTGGTGGCGGTGCCCATTCACTTCTCCCGGGTGGGCAGCAGGACGGTGAGCGCGCCGGGCCTGACCTCGGCGGACAGACGCCGGCCGTGGGAGACCGGGTCGCCGTCGAGTTCTCTCGACTGCGGTGCGGCGAAGGCGAGTTCGGCCCGGCGGAAGGTGAAGAACTCCACCGGTACGCCCTTCTTGCCGGTGCCGTCGGGGGCGGGCGTGTCCACGGTCGTGGGCCTTGGGGTGTGCCGGTGCCCGCGCATCAGGATGCCGACGGCGCGCATCCAGCCGCCGGGGCCGCGCGGGTCGAGGATGAGCAGATCGAGCCGTCCGTCGTCGGGGCGGGCCGCCGGGACGAGGGTCAAACCGCCTTGTACGGTCCCGACGTTGGCGAGGAGCACCATCCGGGCCGTGCGGTGCAGGACGGGCCCGTCGTCGAGCCGGACCGTCAGCCGCATCCGGGGTGTGCGCAGGGTGCCGATGGTGGCGAGGACATAGGCGGGCCAGCCGACGGCGGACTTGGCGCGGTCGTCGGTGTGTTCCAGCATCGCGGCGTCGAGCCCGGCTCCGGACATCGCCGCGAAGTGGGTGGGAGCGAGTCCGTCGCCCTCGATGCGGCCGAGGTCGAGGCGGTGCGGGGTGCCGGACAGCGCCGCGTCGAGGGCGGTCGCGGGGGCGAGCGGCAGGCCGAGGTTGCGGGCCAGCAGGTTGCCGGTACCGCAGGGCACCACGACGAGCGGTACGCCGGTGCCGGCCAGGGCGTCGGCGGCCGCCCTGATGGTGCCGTCACCGCCGCACACCACGACCAGTGCCGCTCCGTCACGGACGGCGCCGGCCGCCTGTCCCGTCCCGGGGTCTTCGGCGGTGGTCTCGATGAACTCCGGTGCGCGGTGGCCGTGTTGTTCGAGGATCCGCCGCAGCTTCTCGCGGTCGGCCTCACCGGTCACCGTCGGGTTGAAGATCACGGCGGTACTGCCGGGCGCGCACTCCTCTACACCGGCGGCGGCCTCGACGTGCCCGCTGCGCGGCGAGGGTACGGCGGCCACGGACCCGTCGGTGAACAGGGCCCGCCAGACGATCGCCAGGGACAGGGCGCCGTTGGCCATGCCGCCGATCACGTCCGTGGGATGGTGCATGCCCCGGTAGAGCCGGGAGACGCCGACGATCAGCGGCACCAGGAACAGCAGCCCGGCCAGCGGCCACCGCCACGGCCTGCGGACCCGGGACAGCACGAGGACCCCGAGTCCGGCGTAGAGCGCGGTGGCCGCGCCGGTGTGGCCGGAGGTGTAACTGGACGTCGGCGGCGAGGCGTCGAGCCGGTCCACGTCCGGGCGGGTGCGGTCCACCGACTCGGTGACGACCAGGAACACCAGCGCCTGCAGCGAGACGGCGACGGCGAGAAAGACCGCCTGCCGCCACATCGGCAGCCGGGGTACGAGCAGCAGGGCCACGCAGGTGACCAGGGTGACGGCAATGACCGTGAGGGTGTTGCCCGCCTCCGAGCCGACGTAGGACAGCGAGGTGAGCGGCCCCGTACGGATCCTCTCGAACCCCTCGTTGACGTGATCCTCGACCGTCAGCGGCCACACGTGCCGGGCGGGGCCCGTGATCAGGAGCCCCAACCCCACGACCAGAACGGCCTGGCAGACGGTCAGCGACCCGATCCGGGCCGCGGTGATGCCGGTGCCACGGGGCAGGACGGGAGACCGGCCCGAGCGGCCCGACCGGACCGCTCCGGCCCCGTCCCCGGTCGCTCCTGCGGCTCTTCCCGGTGTGGCGATCGGCATCGGGGCTCCCACGGGTCTGCGCCTCGCGGCGGTCCTCGGCGGGTGCCGTCCGCACCCGATGAACCCGCGTGTGCCCCCGATGCGGCCGCGCAGACGCTCGGTGGTGCGGGAATCCACCGATCAGCGCCCTCGACCGTGCACGGAAGGGACCGGTGGGACGAGCGACGGCAGTGCGCGATCCCGACGACCGCGATCCTCGATGCGGTGACCGCTCGGCGACAATGACCGGATGGAAGAGGGAGCGATGGCAGGGGATACGAGCGAGATCGTTCTGAGCAGACAGGATCTCCGTGAGGTCGCCGGGTTCGCCGCGGCGTGTGCGGAAGCGGTGCTCGAGGTCTTCGAGACCGATCAGCCGGACGACCCGCGCCCGCGAGAGGCTGTCCGTGCCGCGTGGGAGTTCGCTCGGGGCGGCGAACGCGGCAAGTCCCTGCGGGACACGGCGTCGGCGGCCCTCAAGGCGGCCAAGAGCGCGCAGACCGCGGCCGCCCGCGAGGCGGCATGGGCGGCCATGTCCGCGGCGGGCGCCGCATACCTGCATCCCCTGGCCAAGGCCACCCAGGTCAAGCACATCCTCGGAGCCGGCGCCTACGCGGCCAGAGCGGCCGAACTCGTCGCCGATGACGATCAGCGGGCCGGCGCCGAGTTCCTCGATCAGGTGGTACGCCGTGCGACACCGGTCGTCGTCGACGTACTCAAACGCTTCCCGGCCGCGCCCGACGGCGGCGGACGGGTCGGGGAGTTGATCCGCGCACTGGACGCCGACCTTCGCTCGCTCACCCTCACCGAGTGATCCCTTCCGCGTGTTCGCTCACGCCCAGGCGGTCACCGGCACGAATGAGCTGTCCGACCTGAACAGGTCCGTTCCGTCCGTCAGTTCCACGCGTAGTTGGTAGTTGTAGTGCCGTAGGTAGTACCCGGGGTAGTTGTACGACTCGAAGCGGACGGCGGTCGATGACGTGCCCGTGCGGGCTGTGAATGTGACGTCCTTGGCGAACGTCGATGTGCCGTCGTTGGCGTCGAAGCGGGCGCGGAAGTCGTAGTGGCGGAGGTAGTTGCCGGCGGCGTCCCGGAAGGAGAAGGCGTTGGAGTCCGCCAGGCCGGGGACGACCGTGAACGTGGATGCCTGCTTTTCGGCGGTGGTGCCGGCGGCGGTGACCACGGGGAGGTTGAGCAGGGCGGACTGTTCCTGCCAGTAGCGGGTGGTGTAGTTGGCGGACTGGAGGGATCGGGAGACGTTCGTGGCGAGGGTCGGGCCGCCCGAGACCGTCTCCTTGATGACCGTGAAGTGGCGGGCCGTGCCGGACACGGACGGGAGAGCCTTCGGGGCGGACCACGTGGCGAACGTGTCGTAGCTGTCGCTGTAGTAGTAGGTGCCGTCGCCGTACCCGTCGAA
Source organism: Streptomyces sp. NPDC088794 (assembly GCF_044750545.1). Taxonomy (NCBI): domain Bacteria; kingdom Bacillati; phylum Actinomycetota; class Actinomycetes; order Kitasatosporales; family Streptomycetaceae; genus Streptomyces; species Streptomyces sp. NPDC088794. Next base: position 374,999 of record NZ_JBIVKB010000001.1, read on the forward strand.
GAAGATCCGCCAGGCGCCGTTGTCGAGTTGGATGACCGACGGGCCCTCGCGGTAGCTGCCCCAGCCGGCCCAGTCGCCGGTCCTCGAGATCGTGTAGGGGCCGTTGAGGCTGGCGGCCGTGCCGTACTCGATGTACTTCGCCGTCTCGTTCTTGGTGAAGGCGTGGTAGGTCGAGCCGACCTTCACGATGTACGTGTCGATGTGGTTGGCGCCGATGCCGGACAGCGCGACCGGTGAACTCCAGCCCGTGAGCGCCGAGTTGGTGGCCCTGAGCCGGTACGGCGTGAAGATCCACTCGTCGCTGGTGAGCGAGCAGGACACGATGACGTTCACGCTGCCGTCGCTGTCGACGAACCACTCCGGCGCCCATGCCCGGGACAGGCCGCTGATCGGGACCGTGTAGTCGTACAGGAACGTCCAGTTGGCCCGGTCGGCGCTGCGCGCGAAGCCGATGGTGGTGGAGACGTCCTGCCAGGTGTGCGTGGTGTAGGTGACGTAGTAGTAGCCGTCGGCGTGCTTGAAGACGCTCGCGTCGCGGATCCTGTTGCCGGGCGGCGTGTAGGCGGAGGCCTTCAGGAGCCGGAAGTCGGTGGCGTCGTCGGACTGGTAGACGTTCACCGTCCCGTCGTTGCTGTTCAAGAACGGCACGATGGTGTACCGCGTCGCGGAACCGCTCGCCGGGGCGGCGGCCAGGGCCGTGCCGAGGAGACCGGGGACTTCGCCCAGGACCAGCGCCGAGGCGGGCAGGGCGGCCATCGCGCGCAGCAGGGTGCGGCGGGAGGGAGTGGCGGGGCTGTGCGACATGGACGGCTCCCTTATGTCCGCTATTTCGAACACAGTTCGGTAAGTCGGTCAGAAGGTAAGGGTGGGGCAGGTGCACGTCAATGGATTGAGCATGGCTGGATGTCCTCTGTGTGAATCCTGTGTTGCACCTTCAACTCCGCCCGTCACAAAGGACGTTCGACATCCCGTACCGCATCTCGCACCACCCCGCCGCGTCGGACGTTACTGTTCGGTAGACCGCGCCGCGCTTCCGGAGGTGCCCCCATGACGCTCGACCGTTCCGCAGGCCTCGCCGAGTCCGCCCGTGCGCTGGCCGCCGGGGAGGTGACCGCCCGGACACTGGTCGAACAGGCGCTGGCCCGGATCGAGGCCACACAGCCGACCCTCAACGCCTTCCGGATCGTGCGGAGTCGGGCCGCGCTCGCCGAAGCCGACGCCGCCGACAAGGAGTTGGCCGCAGGGGTGCGCAAGCCGCTGCTCGGTGTGCCGGTGGCCGTCAAGGACGACACGGACGTGGCCGGCGAGCCGACCGCGTTCGGCTGCGCGGGCGAGTTCCCGCCGGCCGCCCAGGACGGTGAGGCCGTACGGCGGTTGCGGGCGGCCGGGGCCATCGTCATCGGCAAGACCAACACCTGCGAGCTGGGGCAGTGGCCCTTCACCGAGGGGCCCGCGTTCGGCGCGACCCGCAACCCCTGGCACCCGGAGCACTCCCCCGGCGGCTCCTCGGGCGGGTCGGCCGCCGCCGTCGCCGCCGGTCTCGTGCCCGCCGCGCTCGGCTCGGACGGCGCCGGATCGGTACGGATCCCCGCCTCCTGGACCCACCTCGTCGGCATCAAGCCGCAGCGCGGCCGCATCTCCACCTGGCCGCGCGGCGAGTCCTTCCAGGGCATCACCGTCAACGGCACACTCGCCCGCACGGTCGCCGACGCCGCCCTCCTGCTCGACGCGGCGAGCGGCAACCACGCGCGCGACCCGCACCGGCCGGAGACCATCAACGCCTCCGAGGCCGCGGCACGCGAACCCGGGCGGCTGCGCATCGCGCTCTCCCTCAAGCCGCCCTTCACCGCCCTGCCCGCCCGCCTCCGACCGGAGGTACGCGCCCGGGTGCTCCAACTCGCCGAGCGCATCAGCGCGTTGGGGCACATCGTCGAGGAGGCCGACCCCCCGTACGGCCAGATCGGGCTCGCCTTCCTCCCCCGCGCCACCGTCGGCCTCGCCGAACGCGTCCGCGAGGCGCCGCACCCCGCGCTCCTGGACCGCCGCACCCGCGACGCCGCCCGGCTGGGCCGACTGCTCGGCGGGGCACCGCTGCGGGCGGCCCGGCGCGCGGAGACGGTCCAGCACCGCCGTATCGGCGGGTTCTTCGGGTCGTACGACGTGATCCTCGCGCCGACCACGGCCGCTCCCCCACCGCGCGTCGGCGCGATGCTGCCGCTGAGCGGATTCGCGACGGACCGCGCGATGATCGCCGCCTGTCCCTACGCGTGGCCGTGGAACGTGCTGGGCTGGCCCGGGGTCAACGTCCCGGCCGGGTTCGTCGAGGGCGGCCTGCCCGTCGGTGCGCAGTTGCTCGGACCGGCGGGTTCCGAGCCGCTGTTGATCTCGCTCGCCGCGCAACTGGAGGCGGAGCTGCGCTGGCACGAGGCGTGGCCGCCGCAGGAGGCGCACACGGACTCCCCGGCCGTATAGGCGAGTTGGGGCCGTTCCGTGTGGCCGGGTCCGTCCCCCGTGGCCTGCCCGTACCCTGTGACCATGGACGATGTGTCGTTGGTCGGGCTCATGGGGCGGGTCACCGGGACGGTGGGCCCCGGGCTCGTCGGCGAGGTGATCGTCCGGGTGCGCGGCGGGGCCGAGCACTTCCTCGCGTACGCCGCCACGGGGACCGACCGGATCGAGCAGGGCACGGTCGTCATGGTCGTCGAGCATCTGCCGCCCAGGACGGTCTACGTAACAGCCGCGTACGACAGTTGAGCGTGCTCCGCCCCAGGTGAGAGCCTTACGCGTCAAGATGGCAACAAGGAAAGGCCGTCGTCTTCTCCCTTGCGCGGGACAGGCGCACACTCCCTTCGTTCGGTGCTTCAAGTGCACCATCAAAAGGGGGCGTTGCCGATGGTTGTCGGCGTCGTTGCGGGGGTGGCGGTTGTCGCCGCCCTCGTACTTATCGGTCTGTTCAAGTCGATGTGGCGGGTCGCGGAGCCGAACGAGGCACTCATCATCTCGGGCTCCAAACACCGTACCGAAGGCCTCGAGCCGGGCATGGGATTCCGCATCGTCACGGGGCGCGGCACGCTGGTGCTGCCCGGCGTGCAAGCGGTGCGCAAGCTCTCCCTCGACCTGAACGAGACAGAACTGCACGTGGACTGCGTGACCTCCCAGGGCATTCCGCTCAAGGTGCGGGGCGTGGTCATCTTCAAGGTCGGCGACGACTTCGTGTCGATCGCCAACGCGGGCCGTCGTTTCCTCGATCAGCAGAAGTTGATGTCGGAGCGGGTGCACAACGTCTTCGCCGGTCATGTCCGGTCCATCGTGGGCGGGTTGACGGTCGAGGACATGATCCGCGACCGGGACAAGCTCACGGGGCAGACCCGGGCCGCCTGCGGTACGGAGATGGAGAAGCTGGGTCTGATCGTGGACTCGTTGCAGATCCATGAGATCGAGGACCCGACCGGGTACATCAAGAACCTGGCCATGCCGCACGCGGCGGCCGTGCAGCGGGACGCGCGGATCGCGCAGGCGGAGGCGAACCGGCGCGCCACGGAGGCGGAGCAGGCCTCGTTCGCGCGGATGGCGGAGGCCACCCGCGACAGCGAGATCCTCCAGGCCGGCTACCAGGCCGAGCGGGACAAGGCGGCGGCGGAGGCGCGGCAGGCCGGTCCGCTCGCGGACGCGGCGGCCCGGCAGCAGGTCGTGGTCCAGGAGACTCGGGTCGCCGAACTCGAGGCGCAGCGGCGGGAACAGCAGCTCCAGGTGGACGTCCGCAAGCCGGCGGACGCGAAGGCCTACGAGAAGCGCACCCTCGCCGAGGGCGAGCGCGACGCCCGGATCTCGGGGGCCGAGGCCAAGGCGAGGGAGACGGAACTGGCGGCCGCCGCCGAGGCGACCCGGGTCAGGGCGACCGGTGAGGCCGAGGCGGCCGCCGTGCAGGCGAAGGGTCTCGCGGCGGCCGAGGCCACCAGGGCCAAGGGGCTCGCCAAGGCGGAGGCCATCAAGGCCCGGGCCGCGGCCCTCGCCGAGAACCAGGAGGCCGTGGTCGCCCAGCAACTCGCCGAGAACTGGCCGGAGATCGTGCGGGCGGGCGCGTCCGCCTTCGGCAACGTCGACAACATGGTCGTCCTCAACGGGGCGGACGGCCTGGCCGACATGCTCGCCAAGGCGCTCACCATGGGCGGCACCGGGCTCGGTCTGGCCCGGCAGCTGCTCGCCACGATGAACCAGAACGGGCAGGCCCCGAACGGGACTTCGGCCCTGAACGGCGGCACCACACCGCCGGCGCAGAAGGTGCCGGTGGACAAGGAGGCATAAGGGGGCACAGGGGAACGGGGGCGGGTGAGCGGCGCGATCGTGATCCCGACAGCGTGCCCGGGGGCCCTCTTCACGGAGGGCCCCTCTACGCTGCCTCCGTGACTGCGCATACCGATGAGAACGTCCCCGGCCGTTCCGGCCCGACCGCCACCACCGAGGCCGATGCCCGCAAGGTGGGCCGCGTCCGCACCGAGTACGCCCCCGCGCACGACGGCGACCCCGACCCGGGGGAGATCGTCTGGACCTGGGTGCCCTTCGAAGAGAACGACGGCCGCGGCAAGGACCGTCCCGTGCTCGTCGTCGCCCGCGAGGCCGCCGGCACGCTGCTGGCCGTACAGCTCTCCAGCAAGCGGCACGACGGCGACCGCGAGTGGGTGGCGATCGGCAGCGGACCGTGGGACAGCTCCGGACGGGACTCGTGGGTCGACGTCGACCGGGTGCTGCGCCTGCACGAGCAGGGCATGCGCCGCGAGGCCTGCGCGCTGGACCGCGGCCGGTTCAACCTCGTACGCAACCGTCTCGCGGAGCGCTACGGCTGGAGCTGACGCCCAAGGGCTACAGCTGGAGCTGACGCTCCGGAAAAGCCCGTACGAACGCCGCTCGGACCGCATGCCCCGGTGTGCGGTCCAGGATTCCGAACACCACGTGCTGGAAGGTCCCCGCGAACCGGCCGTCGGGGCCGAGCAGCGCGCGGAAGGCGCCCGCCACCTGCGCCGGGTCGTTCTGGAAGACCCCGCAGCCCCAGGCGCCGAGGACCAGGCGCCGGTAGCCCTGGGCGGCGGCCGTCTCGAGGACCCGCTCGGCGCGGGTCGCGAGGGCGGCCGGCAGGTCGGCGGTCCGCTCGGGTGCCCGCTGCTTGATGACGCCCGCGTTCGGTGCCGCGGCGGTCAGGAAGTCCGTCGTGTACGGCTCGTCCAGCAGACTGCCGCGGTCGTCGCGGAAGACGGGGACGGCCGGTGAGTGGATGACGCGGTCCGTGTAGAACGGGTCGCGGTCGGCGCGGTGGTGGTCGTAGAACTCCCGGGCCTGAAGCAGGCAGGTGTACAGCGCGGAGGCGCGGCACAGGGCCTCCTCCTGCGCCTGGGCGCCCTTCAGGAAACCGCCGCCCGGATTGCGGGCCGAGGCGAAGTTCAGGACGGCCGCGTCGCCGCCGAGCCTGCGGGCGGCCTCCAGGCTGCTCTCGCCGGTCACCTCGAAGTGGGTGTCGACCGGCGCGCTCGGGGGCACCCGTATGGACTCCGGCCCGTACATCCGCGTGCCGGCCCGGGCCGCCTCGATCGGCGCGGCCAGGGACACCTCGCGTCCGTCGGACGCCCGATACGAACCGGCCGCCACGATCTGCTCGGTCTGCTGGGCGAGACCGCGCAGGCGCGCGCTCATGGCGCCACCCCCGTGGGCGCCATCCTCGCGTGCCGTGCGCGTTCCCCCGTCGTACTCATGGACGAATCGTCGGTGATGCCGGTGGTGCTGCGCAACGGAGTTTTCCCGTTCCCGCAAACGCCCAGGAAAGCCTCAGCAAACAGCCGGAAGGGAAAGATTACCGAGCCGGAACGTGCCACTACGCACCCTTGTGCGATTCGACGCGAGGGTTTTGGCTGGGACGAGCGCCGCCTCCCGGAGGGCCTCTCCGCCGGGGTGGTGGCATGGTGGAATCTCCAGGAGGGATCCTGATATGTCCGATTCGGTGAGTGACTGTACGGAGAACCGCTCCGCAGTCACCGAGGCCGAGGTGGAGGCCCTGGTACGGGGCATCTGCTTCAAGACCGGCCCGCCCCGCACCATCGGGGTCGAAGTGGAATGGCTCGTCCACGAGCTGCGCATCCCGCAGCTCCCCGTGACACCCGAACGGCTCGAAGCGGCCTACGCCTCGCTGCGGACCGTTCCCCTGAAGTCGGCGCTCACCGTGGAGCCCGGCGGCCAGCTGGAACTGAGCTCGCCGCCCGCCGCCTCGCTGACGGAGTGCATCGCCACCGTCTCCGCCGACCTCGACGCCGTCCGCTCGGCTCTCGCCGAGCACGATCTCGGCCTTGTCGGCGTCGGCCAGGACCCATGGCACTCTCCACGCCGGTTCCTGCACGAGCCGCGCTACGACGCCATGGAGGCCTGCCTGGACCGTACGGGCCCGGCGGGCCGCGCCATGATGTGCACCACGGCCTCCGTACAGGTCTGCCTGGACGCCGGGCACGAGGAGCCGGGACCGCTCGGTCTCGGGCGGCGCTGGTGGCTGGCGCACCAGCTGGGCGCGGTCCTGGTGGCCGCCTTCGCCAACTCCCCGCTCGCCACCCGCCGGCCCACGGGCTGGCGCTCCACGAGGCAACTGGTGTGGACGGAGATCGGCCCGGGCCGTGCGGGCGGGCCCGCGCTGGACGGCGAACCGCGCGAGTCCTGGGCCCGGCACGTCCTGGACGCGCCGGTGATGTGCGTACGGCGGGGCGAGGGGCCGTGGGACGTACCGGAGGGGCTGACCTTCCGGGAGTGGACCAGGTCGGGGGCGCCGAGGCCGCCGACCAGGGAGGACCTCGACTACCACATCTCGACGCTGTTCCCGCCGGTCAGGCCGCGCGGTCATCTGGAGCTGCGCATGATCGACGCGCAGCCCGGCGACGACGGCTGGATCGTGCCGCTCGCCGTGACCGCGGCGCTCTTCGACGACCCGGAGGCCGCCGAGACCGCCTACCGCACGGTGAAGCCGCTGGCCGAGCGTGCCGTGGGGCGGCCCGCGCCGCACAACCCGCTGTGGCTGGACGCGGCCCGGTACGGCCTGGCCGACCCGGAGCTGCGGGAGGCGGCGGTGACCTGCTTCGTGGCGGCCCTTGAGGCCCTGCCCCGACTGGGCGCCGAAGCCTCCGTCACGGACGCGGTGGCCGCGTATCTCAACCGCTATGTCGTCCAGGGCCGTTGCCCCGCCGACGACCTGCTCGACCGCCTGCGCGGCACGGACAGCCGCGCCCTCGGGAAGGACATCCGCACATGACCGACCCCGCCCCCGATGCCGAGTCGCTCCGGGAACGGGCACTCACCACCCTGACCACCGCCCGGGAGCGCACCACGCTGCTGACCAGCTGCGTGGAGGACCCGGACCTGACCGCCCAGCACTCGCCGCTGATGTCGCCCCTGGTGTGGGACCTGGCGCACATCGGCAACCAGGAGGAGCTGTGGCTGCTGCGGGCCGTCGCCGGGCGCGAGGCGATGCGTCCCGAGATCGACGGCCTGTACGACGCCTTCGAGCATCCCCGCTCCGAACGCCCCTCGCTGCCGCTGCTGCCGCCCGCCGAGGCCCGCAGCTACGCGGCCGAGGTGCGCGGGCGGGTGATGGACGTGCTGGAGAGCGCCGACTTCCACGGCACGCGGCTCACGGAGGCGGGCTTCGCCTTCGGGATGGTCGCGCAGCACGAACAGCAGCACGACGAGACGATGCTGATCACCCATCAGCTCCGCACGGGCCCGCAGGCCCTCACCGCCCCGGACCCGGACCCGGTCCCGCTGTTCACCGGGCCGGCCGAAGTCCTCGTCCCCGGTGGCCCGTTCACCATGGGCACCTCCGACGAGCCGTGGGCGCTGGACAACGAACGCCCCGCGCACCGGCGCGAGGTGGCGCCCTTCTACATCGACACGACCCCCGTCACCAACGGCGCCTACCAGGCGTTCATCGAGGACGGCGGCTACGACACCGAGCGCTGGTGGGCACCCGAGGGCTGGGCGCACATCCGCCGCAACTCCGTGTACGCCCCGCTGTTCTGGCGCCGGGACGGCAAGCAGTGGCTGCGGCGCCGCTTCGGCGTCACCGAGGTGGTACCGCCGAACGAGCCGGTGCTGCACGTGAGTTGGTACGAGGCCGACGCGTACGCCCGCTGGGCCGGGCGCCGGCTGCCCACCGAGGCCGAGTGGGAGAAGGCGGCCCGCTACGATCCGGCGGGCGAACGCACCATGCGCTATCCGTGGGGCGACGCGGATCCGGCGCCCGAGCACGCCAACCTGGGCCAGCGGCATCTGCGCCCGGCCCCGGCGGGCAGCTATCCGGCGGGCGAGTCGCCGCTCGGAGTACGGCAGTTGATCGGCGACGTGTGGGAGTGGACGTCGAGCGACCTGACCCCGTATCCGGGGTTCGTGGCGTTCCCGTACAAGGAGTACTCGGAGGTGTTCTTCGGGCCGGAGTACAAGGTGCTGCGGGGCGGTTCGTTCGCCGTGGACGAGGTCGCCTGCCGGGGCACGTTCCGCAACTGGGACTACCCGATCCGGCGGCAGATCTTCTCCGGGTTCCGCACGGCCCGTACAGGAGACGTCTGATGTGCCGTCATCTGGCCTACGTGGGGCCGCCGGAGCCGCTGGGCCGGCTGCTGGTGGAGCCGGCGCACAGCCTGTACCGGCAGTCGTGGGAGCCGCGCCGGCAGCGGTACGGGACCGTCAACGCCGATGGTTTCGGAGTCGGTTGGTACGCCGATGGGGACCCGATGCCGGCCCGGTACCGACGGGCCGGGCCCATCTGGGCCGACCTGTCCTTCGCCGACCTGGCCCGGGTGGTCCGGTCGGGGGCGCTGCTCGCCGCCGTGCGGGACGCGACCGTGCCGGGTGCGGACGGGGAGGCCGCGGCGGCGCCGTTCACCGCGGGGCCCTGGCTGTTCAGCCACAACGGCGCCGTCAAGGGCTGGCCGGGTTCGCTCGCGCCGCTGGCGCGGAACCTGCCGGCCGTCGATCTGCTGTCGCTCGAGGCGCGCAACGACTCCGCTCTCGTATGGGAGTTGGTGCTCGCCCGGCTGCGCGGCGGCGACTCCATGGGCCAGGCGCTGACCGACGCGGTTCCGGAGATCGCCGCGGCGGCTCCGGGGTCCCGGCTGAACCTGCTGCTCACCGACGGCGCGACCATCGCCGCGACCGCCTGGGGCGACACCCTCTGGTACCTCGCCCGGCCCGGCCACAGCGTCGTCGTGGCGTCCGAGCCCTACGACGACGACACCCGGTGGCAGGAGGTCCCCGACCGCACCCTGCTCTCGGCGAGCCGCACCGAGGTGCTGCTCACCCCCCTCAAGGAGCCGAACGAGACGCCGGCTCCCGCACCGTCGAAGGAGCCGCGTTCGTGAGTCCCTTCCTTCTCACCCGCACCCTGCCCGAGGACGCCACCGAGGCCGCGCTGCGCGCCGACGTCCAGCGCGGCCTCACCGGCAGTCCCAAGACGCTGCCGCCGAAGTGGTTCTACGACGCGCACGGCAGCGACCTGTTCGAGCAGATCACCGAACTGCCCGAGTACTACCCGACCCGCGCCGAACGGGAGATCCTGATCGCCCGCTCCGGGGAGATCGCGGAGGCGACCGGGGCGCGCACGCTCGTCGAACTCGGCTCCGGCTCCTCGGAGAAGACGCGCTACCTGCTGGACGCGCTGACCGGCCTCGACACGTACATCCCGGTCGACGTCAGCGAGAGCGCGCTCACCCAGGCAGGCCAGGCGCTGATCGCCGAGCGCCCGGACCTCCAAGTGCACGCGCTGATCGCCGACTTCACCGCCTCGCTGACGCTGCCGGACGCGCCGGGCCCGCGGCTGGTCGCCTTCCTCGGCGGCACGATCGGCAATCTGCTCCCGGCCGAACGGGCCGTGTTCCTCGCCTCGATCCGCTCGCTGCTCTCCCCCGGTGACGCGCTGTTGCTCGGCACGGACCTGGTCAAGGACGAGGGCGTGCTGGTCCGGGCGTACGACGACGCGGCCGGGGTGACGGCCGCGTTCAACAAGAACGTCCTGACCGTGGTCAACCGCGAGCTGGACGCCGACTTCCACCCCGACGCCTTCGACCATGTCGCGCTGTGGGACGCCGAGAACGAGTGGATCGAGATGCGGCTGCGCTCGCGCACCGAGCAGACCGTGAAGATCCCCGCGCTCGACCTGGCCGTCGACTTCGGCGTCGACGAGGAGCTGCGCACCGAGATCTCGGCGAAGTTCCGGAAGGAGGGTGTGCGTGCCGAACTGTCCGCGGCCGGGCTGGAGTTGGCCCGCTGGTGGACGGACGACGAGGGCCGCTTCGCGCTGTCGCTGAGCGTGGCGACCTGAGTCGCCGCCGCTGAGCCCGGCGCGCTGAGCGGCCGGCCCCCGTCGTCCGAGTGTCGGTCAGTCGATGGCGTTGAGCATCTCGGTGATCTGCCGGGACGCCCGCTTGGCCTCGGTGGCCGGGTCGGCCCCGCCGAGCACCTTGGTCATGTACGCCTTGATGGGGTTGTCCGCCTCCACGGCACCCCATTGAGCCGTACTGGGGGTCGCCCGCCCTCGCGCGGCTCCGGCCGCCATGGCGGCGACCCCCTGCTCGTCGGCGACGGCCTGGGCGAGGGACTTCTTGTTGGGCACGTAGTTCATCGCCTCGGCCAGCCGGGTGTTCCACTTCGCGCCGGCGAGGGCCGCGACGACGGCGACGGCACCGTCCTGGTCGTGCGTGTTGTTCGGTACGACGAGGTCGGAGCCGCCGGTGAAGACGGCGCCGGGCCGGCCGGCCGTTCTGCCGGGGACGGGGAAGAAGCCCAACTTGCCCTCCAGTTCCGGGTTCTGCTGGACCACGGTCCGGGCGAGCCCGGGGACGGCGATGATCTGGGCGACCTTGCCCTTGGCGAACTCGCCCGCCTGTGGGGGGTGTTCCTCGTCGGCGCCGACCGGCCCCTTGCCGAGCGCCTGAAGACGCCGGTAGAAGTCCATCCCGCGCAGGGCCGCCGGGGTGTCCAGCGTGCCCCGCCAGCCACCGCCGTCGCCGTCGTCCGCGAGTTCGCCGCCCTCCTCCCAGATGAAGCCGGCCAGGGTGTACCAGTCCTGTCCGGCGAGGTAGATGCCCTGGTTGCCACCGGAGTTGAGTTGCTCGGTGAGGTCGAGCCAGTCGTCCCGGGTGCGCGGCGGCGCCTTGACGCCCGCCTGCCGGAACAGGTCCTTGCGGTAGATGACGACGCGGTTGGCGGCGTACCAGGGGATCCCGTACTGGTGGCCGATGAACTGCCCCGGCTCGGCGAGGCCGGGCAGCCAGTCGCGGCTGCCCCAGTGCAGCCTCGACTCCAGTGTCAGGTCGAGCAGCCGGTCCCGCTCCACGTACTGCGAGACCTGGGTGTTGCCGACCTCGATGACGTCGGGTCCGTCGCCGGTGTCCTTGTCGAGCGCGGCCTGCACCTTGTCGCCGATGCCGGTCCATTCCTGGATGCGGATGTCGAGCCGGAGGTTGTCGTGGGCGCGCTCGAACTCGGCGGTGAAGTCGCGCACGAAGTCCGTCGAGGCGCTGTCCTTCATCAGCCAGACCTGGACGGAACGCCGGTCGCTCGCGCCACCGGGCACGAGTCCGCAGGCGCTGACGAGACCGAGCGGGGCGAGGGTGAGCAGGCTGCGGCGTCTCACGAGGGTCCTGTTCTGTCTGGCGACAACTGTCTGCGGACAGGGGGAACGGGCCCGACATGGGGGGACGAGCGCAGAGCTCGTACGGGTGTGCAGGAGTTTGGTATGGACCAATGCGGACGTCAAGAGGTATCGGTTCGACCGGCCGGACGTCTCGCGCTCCGCCGCAGCTTGGGGCACGGTGGAGTGACGCGTGACACACGTGACGTTCCGTTCATCACGGACGCACGGAGAGGAGCACCCGCATGTCGAATCACACCTACCGGGTCACCGAGATCGTGGGGACCTCGCACGAGGGGATCGATCAGGCCATTCGCAACGGCGTCGGCCGTGCCTCACAGACCCTGCGCAACCTCGACTGGTTCGAGGTGACGCAGGTGCGCGGCCAGATCGAGGACGGGGACATCGCGCACTGGCAGGTGGGCCTCAAGGTCGGCTTCCGCCTGGACGAGTCGGACTGACGCCGCTCTCCGTCAACCTGGTGCGGCTCAGGTCCGCCCGTCCTTCTCCTGCGCCGCGTTCAGGGCGTCGGAGGGGGCGGTCCAGCGGGCGCGAACGACCCTGAAGCCGGCGCGCCGGGCCTCCTCGCACACCAACTCGTCGTCGTCCACGAACACCCGGATCTCCCGGGTGCGGGCGAGCCGGCGCAGCACCTCCAGCTTGGTGCGGCGAGCCGGCCTGCGGTCGTCGTTGCGCCGCATGTGGACCCGCCCCTCGGGCAGCCCGTGCGCGGCGAGCCAGGCGAGCGTGTCGCGTCGGCAGCGCTCGGGCCGCCCGGTCAGATAGACGACCTCGCACTCCTCGGCGCTCGTCAACGCCAGCGCGACACCCTCCGGAATGGGTGGATCGTGCGGCGCCGCGGTGAAGAACGCGTCCCAGTCCCGCGGGCTCCGTCCAGGAAGCGCTGCCGATGAGCCGTATCGGCAAGGGTGTTGTCCACGTCGAACACGGCGAGGGGCCGTCCGCTGCTGTCGGTCACGTGATCAACCCTAGTCAGCTTCGGGGCGCGCGGAGTCGGTACGGTCTGCGCATGGTCTTCTACGTGCACGCGCAGGACGAGCCCGATGTGGGCGCCGAGTTGGACAGTCTCGCCGAGGCGCACTGGTCGTACATGGACGGCTTCGCCGACCGGCTGATACTCCGCGGACCCACGTTGTCCGAGGACGGCTCCGAGCACACCGGAAGCGTCCATGTCGTCGACATGACCGACCGCGCGAGCGCGGAACGGTTCGCGACCGAGGAGCCGTTCTGGCAGGCGGGCCTGTACCGGGAGCTCACGGTGACCCGGGCGCTCGTACTGGTCGAGGGCGAGGCCGACCGGAACATCCCGCACGCCCTGATCACGGCCCACTGGCCCCCGCAGCCCCGCAGCGCCGACGACAGCGCCCCGCGCCTCAAGGACGACCGCCTGTCCTTCCTGGCGCTCCTCGTCGACGACTACGGGTCGAACACCACCGGGGTGGTCGCCACCGTGAGAGCCCTCCCGGACGAGGCACCGGGCATCATCCAGCCCTACACCCACCGCGTCACCGGCCGGCCCGTGCCCTTCGTCGCACAGCGCTGGAGCCGCGGAGGGCGTTCGTAGCATGGATCGCGCTTCTCCCATACCCGCCTCGCCCCCCTCCCCCCGTACGCACCTGATCGGCGTCGCCCGGCAGCGCCCCTGCACACTCGTCGTGTGCCGGGGCTGCTGCTGCGGCGACCCGCGCAAGCACCCCGGCACCGACCACGTCGGACAGCTGGAGCGGTTGCGCGCCGCCGCTGCCGAGCACGGTTTCCAGGTGCGTACGACCGACTGTCTCGGCCCCTGCGACCAGGCGAACGTCATCGTGGTCCAGCCGTCGGCGGCGGGGCGCCGGGCCGGCGGGCGGGCCACCTGGGTCGGCTTCGCCATGGACGACGACTGCACGGAGGAGATCGTGAGCTGGGCGGCGGCGGGCGGACCGGGCCTGGCCGAGCCGCCGGTCACCCTCGAGTTGCAGTTCGTCCGGCCACCGCGGGGAGCACGCGCGCGTACGGGACGACGGTGAGCGACACACCCCCGGGAATCCCCTGGCGCCCACAGCGTTGAACACCATGTGACCTCTGCATTCGAAGGCGTACGGTTCTCCGTCCTCGACCGGTCCCGCACCCGCGAGGGGCACCGGGACGGGGAGGCGCTGCGCGACACCGTGGCGTTGGCCCGGGAGGTCGAGGCCTTCGGGTACCACCGGTTCTGGGTGTCCGAGCATCACGGCGTACCCGGGGTCGCCGGGTCGGCACCGACGGTCCTCGCGGCCGCCGTCGCGAGTGCCACACGGAACATCCGGGTGGGCACCGGCGGTGTGATGCTGCCGAACCATCAACCCCTGGTGGTGGCCGAGCAGTTCGGGGTGCTGGAGTCGCTCTTCCCGGGCCGGATCGACATGGGCCTGGGCCGGTCCGTGGGCTTCACCGACGGCGTGCGCAAGGCACTTGGGCGCGACAAGGAGGACGCCGAGGACTTCGCCGGTCAACTCGATGAGCTGCTCGGCTGGTTCGGCGGTACGTCACCCACGCGCGTCCACGCCCGCCCGTCCGAGGGCCTGACCGTGCCGCCCTTCGTCCTCGCGATGGGCGAGGGCGCGGAGATCGCCGCCCGGGCCGGGCTGCCGATGGTGATCGGCGACCTGCGCGGCCGGGAGAAGATGCAGCGCGGCATCGACCACTACCGCAGCCGGTTCCACCCCTCCCCCTGGGCGCCGGAACCGTACGTCGTCATCTCCGGCACGATCGCCGTCGCCGCCACCCCCGAGGAGGCACGGCGCCTGCTGATCCCGGAGGCCTGGTCGATGGCGTACTCCCGCACCCACGGCACCTTCCCGCCCCTGCCGCCCGCCGAGCGGGTCGAGGGCCTCAGCATGACCACGAAGGAACGCGGGTTCTACGAGGCCGGGCTGGCCGGCCACATCGCCGGTACCGAGGAGCAGGTGGCCCACGAGCTGGAGACGGTGCTGAAGGAGACGGGGGCGCAGGAGGTGCTCGTCACGACCAGCACCTACGACCGTGCGGCACTGGTGGACTCGTACCGGAGGCTCGGCCGGATCTTCGAAGGCTGACGGCCCGGCGATCGAACGGTCCGGCTGGTCAGGCGGTCAGGCCTTGAGGCCGTCCACGATCAGGGCGAGGATCCGCGCCGCCCGCGCCTCGGCGCCGTCGCGCTTGGGGTCGATCCGCCACAGGACGCTGAGTTGGAGCAGGACGTCCTCCGGGTCGAGCCGCGACTTGAGGGAGCCGTCGGCCGCGCCGGCGTCGAGCAGGACACCGATGGCGTGGACGAAGGGTTCGTAGTACTCGTCGTCGAGGCCGCCGTTGGTCGCCGCGTGGATGACCTCCGAGACGCCGAACTTGAGCCGTCCGTAGTGCGCGACCTCGTCGAACCAGAGGCGGAGGGCGACCAGGGGCTCGTGCTCCGTCAACAGGGCGGGGGCCCGGTCGATCAGGTGCTGGATGTCGTGCCGGTACAGCTCCAGGACGAGCGCCTCGCGGGTCGGGAAGTGCCGGTAGAGCGTGCCGATGCCGACGCCGGCCTGCCGGGCGATCGCCGAGAGGGACGCGGAGGCGGAGGTGCCGAGCGCCTGACGGGCGACGGTCAGGATGCGCTCCCGGTTGTCGAGCGCGTCTCGGCGGGTCGGTTTCGCGGGCGGCGGGGTCACGGGTGCGGGGCGTCCAATCGGCTCGGGTGTCGGCTTGCTTCTCAGCTGGGACGGTGGCTCGGATTGCTAAACGGAGGGGTCTCCGGTACGTTGAAGGGGAAGCGGAGGGGCCTCCGTTTCATTCTGACACTACCCGTCCCACTCCGCGGAGGACAGTCATGCCCGAGTTGGTTCTGGTCACCGGGGGCAGCGGTTACATCGCCGGCTGGTGCGTCGCCGAGTTGCTTCGGCGCGGCTACCACGTACGGACCACCGTGCGTTCCCCGGAACGCGAGAAGTCGGTCACCGAGGCGGTCTCGACCGCCGTCGACCCGGCCGGCCGGCTCAGTTTCGCGGTCGCCGACCTGACGGCGGACGAGGGCTGGGAGGCGGCTCTCAAGGGCGTGGACCACGTCCTGCACGTCGCCTCACCGCTGGGCGCCGCCTCCGACGACCCCGCCGCCCTCATCGGCCCCGCCCGCGACGGCGCGCTGCGCGTCCTGCGTGCGGCGACCGCGGCCGGCGTGCGACGCGTGGTGATGACGTCGGCGGCGAACGCCGCGAGCCCGTCCTCGTACGCCACCGAGGGCGTCACCGACGAGACGCTGTGGACCGACCCCGACGATCCGACGCTCATCCCCTACCGCCGGTCCAAGACCCTCGCCGAGCGTGCGGCCTGGGACTTCATGGAGACCTACGACGGTCCCACCGAGCTGACCACCGTGCTCCCCGGCGCCGTGTTCGGGCCGATCCTGACCTCGGAGAACCTCGGCTCGGTCGGCATCGTCGCGCGCATGCTCTCCGGCGGGATGAGCGGCGTCCCGCGGATCGGCCTGGAGGTGGTGGACGTCCGCGACCTCGTCGACGTGCACATCCGGGCGATGACGTCACCGGCGGCCGCCGGTCAACGCTTCCTCGCCACCGGGGAGTTCGTGTGGATGGCGGACATGGCACGCACCCTGCGCGACGGCCTCGGCGAGGACGGTCGCCGCGTCTCCACGCGGCAGGTCCCGGACTTCGCCGTCCGCCTGGTGGCCCGCTTCCGCGACCCGTCGCTCCGCGAGATCACCCCGGCCCTTGGCCGCCGCAACCGCCACAGCACGGAGAAGGCCCGCACGGTACTGGGCTGGGAGCCGCGGCCGGCTCGGGAGGCGGTGCTGGACTGTGCGCGCAGTCTGATCGCGCACGGGGTCGTCTAGAACTGGCCCTGGTCCGGCCCCGGTTGTCCAGGGCCGAACCGGTTCCGGTCGTCTAGGACTCGCCTTGATCCCGGACCGCGGTGACCTTGAGTTCTCCGTCCGCCGCGTCCACCCGCGCCCGGTCGCCCGCCGTCAACTCCCCCGACAGCAGCAGGTCCGCGAGCCGGTCGTCGACCTCGCGTTGGATGGTGCGGCGCAACGGGCGGGCGCCGAAGTCGGGTTGGTAGCCGAGGTTCGCGAGCACGTCGGCTGCCTCGTCCGTGACCTCCAGCGTGACGTCCTGGGCGTGCAGGCGGCGCCGGGTGTGTTCCAGCAACAGGTCGACGATCCGGCGCAGTTGGGTACGGTCGAGGCCGCGGAAGACGATGATCTCGTCGATGCGGTTGAGGAACTCGGGGCGGAAGTGCTGGTTCAGGACCGGCAGTACGGTCTCGCGCACCTTGGCGTAGTCGTCCACCCCGGCCGCGAGGATGCGGTCGGCGCCGATGTTCGACGTCATGATGACGACGGTGTTCTTGAAGTCGACGGTACGGCCCTGGGAGTCCGTCAGCCGTCCGTCGTCCAGGAGTTGAAGCAGCGTGTTGAAGACGTCGGGGTGCGCCTTCTCCACCTCGTCGAGCAGCAGCACGGCGTACGGCTGCCTGCGCACCGCCTCGGTGAGCTGCCCCGCCTCCTCGTGGCCGACGTATCCGGGCGGCGCGCCGACCAGCCGGGAAACGGTGTGCCGCTCCTGGAACTCGCTCATGTCCAGGCGGATCATGCGGGTCTCGTCGCCGAAGAGCGCGGCCGCGAGGGCGCGGGCCAGTTCGGTCTTGCCGACGCCGGTCGGGCCGAGGAAGAGGAAGCTGCCGACCGGGCGGTTGGGGTCGCTCATGCCGGCCCGGGCCCGCCGTACCGCGCGGGCGACCGCGGTGATCGCCTCGTCCTGGCCGACGACCCGCTCATGGAGGTGCTCCTCCAGTTTCATCAGCCGGGCCCGCTCCTCCTCGGTGAGCTGGGCGACCGGGATGCCGGTGGTGCGGGAGACGACCTCGGCGATGTCCTCGGCGGTCACCTTCGGTGCGTGCTCCTCGGCCCGTTCCGCGCCCGCCCGTTCGGCCTCGGCGTCCTTGATCCGGTCCCGCACCTCCTTGGCGCGCTCGTACTCCTCGTCGGCGACGGCCTGGTCCTTCTCGCGGTTGAGGGCGGCGATCCGGTCCTCGATGTCGCGGGTGTCGGCGGGCGGGGTCTTGGCGCGCAGCCGTACCCGCGCCGACGCCTGGTCCATCAGGTCGATGGCCTTGTCGGGCAGGAAGCGGGCGGTGATGTAGCGGTCGGAGAGTTCGGCCGCGGCGACGACGGCCTCGTCGGTGATCCGGACCTGGTGGTGGGCCTCGTAGCGGTCGCGCAGGCCGCGCAGGATCTCGATGGTGTCGTCGACCGTCGGTTCGCCGACCAGGATCGGCGCGAAGCGGCGCTCCAGGGCGGAGTCCTTCTCGATGTACTTGCGGTACTCGTCGACGGTGGTGGCGCCGATGAGGTGCAACTGGCCGCGGGCCAGGGCGGGCTTGAGCATGTTGCCCGCGTCCATGGCGCCGTCGCCGCCCCCGCCGGCGCCCACGACGGTGTGCAACTCGTCGAGGAACAGCACCAGTTCGTCGCCGTGCTCGCTCACCTCGTCGAGGACCTTCTTCAGCCGCTCCTCGAACTCGCCGCGGTACTTGGTGCCGGCCACCATCCCGGCGAGGTCCAGGGTCACCAGCCGCTTGCCCTCCAGCGTCTTCGGAACGTCGCCGGACACGATCCGCTGGGCGATGCCCTCGACGATCGCGGTCTTGCCGACGCCGGGGTCGCCGATCAAGACGGGGTTGTTCTTGCTGCGCCGGGAGAGGACCTCGATGGTCTGCTCGACCTCCTCGTCCCGCCCGATCACGGGATCGAGCCGGCCGGCCCGGGCGTCCTCGGTGAGGTCACGGCCGTACTCGTCGACCGTAGGCGTGGTGCTGGGCCGCTTGCGCTCGGGCTCGGCGCCGGTGCCTGAGGCGGGCAGCCTGCCGCTCTCCCAGCCGCTGCCCGCGAGGGCCTGGCCGGCGGCCGACTCGGGGTTGGCGGCCAGCGCCCGCAGCAGGTGTTCGGGGCCGATGTACGAGGAGTCCTCGGCGCGGGAGATCCGGTAGGCGTCAAGCAGTGCCCGTTTGGCGGCCGGGGTGAGCGTGGCGGGCTCGGTCTTGGCCGCGCCGCCCCCACCGGCGGTCAGGCGCTCCCGGATGCGGTCGGGATCCGCGCCGGCCTCGGCGAGCAGGCGGCGGGTCGACTCCTGCTCGGTGGCGGCGGCCAGCAGATGCCGGGCGTCGAGTTCCTCGCTGCCCTCGACGGCGGCGATGTCCCGCGCCTGGGCGACCAGCTCGCGGGCCCGTTCGGAGAGCAGGCTGCCGATGTCGACGCGCTGCGCCCGGCGCGACGGCGCCGCCGGGCCCGAGCCGCCGAAATACCGGGACATCAGCTCGTCGAATTCCTCGAAGGGGCTGCGTCCGAAACCGAATCCGGGAGTGGTCATGACCACGGACCTTCCGTGTGGTGATGGGCATCCTTATCTGCTGGGCCGTATCGGGCCTCCATAGCTTCTGCGCCTGCTGCGCCTTCCAACCTGGCACAGGGCCAAGGCCCTCGCACCCGCGCAGGTCAGCGGGCGTCACAGGGCGGATTCGCATAGACTCGCGGGGTCATGCAGACCCCTCACGACCCGTACGTCCGCGTCCGTGGCGCCCGCGAGCGCAACCTCAAGGGCGTGGACGTCGACATCCCGCGGGACGTGTTGACCGTGTTCACAGGCGTGTCCGGTTCCGGGAAGTCGTCGCTCGCGTTCGGCACGATCTACGCGGAGGCCCAGCGCCGCTACTTCGAGTCGGTGGCGCCGTACGCCCGCCGCCTCATCCACCAGGTCAGCGCGCCGAAGGTCGGCGAGATCACCGGCCTGCCACCCGCGGTCTCGCTCCAGCAGCGCCGCTCGTCGCCGACGTCACGCTCGTCCGTCGGCACGGTCACCAACCTCTCGAACTCGCTGCGAATGCTGTTCTCGCGCGCGGGCACCTACCCGCCCGGCGCCGAGCGCCTCGACTCGGACGCGTTCTCCCCGAACACGGCCGTCGGCGCCTGCCCCGAGTGCCACGGGCTCGGCCGGGTGCACGGTACGACGGAACAGTCGCTGGTCCCCGACCCGTCGCTGTCGATCCGCGAGGGCGCGATCGCCGCCTGGCCGGGCGCCTGGCAGGGCAAGAATCTGCGCGACATCCTCGACGCGCTCGGCCACGACGTGGACCGCCCTTGGCGTGAACTCTCCGCCGAGCAGCGGGAGTGGATCCTCTTCACGGACGAACAGCCGGTCGTCACCGTGCACCCGGTGCGGGACGCGGACCGCATCCAACGCCCGTACCAGGGCACGTACATGAGCGCCCGCCGGTACGTCATGAAGACCTTCGCCGACTCCAAGAGTCCGGCCCTGCGTGCCCGCGCGGAACGCTTCCTGACCAGCGCGCCCTGCCCGGTGTGCGGCGGCGGCAGGCTGCGCCCGGAGTCACTGGCGGTGACGTACGCGGGCCGCACGATCGCCGAGGTGGCCGCGCTGCCCCTGGCGGAGCTGGCGGCGACCCTGGACGGCTCCTCGCCGGCGGCCCGCGTCCTCACCGAGGACCTCAAGTCCCGTATCGCACCGGTCGTCGAGCTCGGCCTGGGCTACCTCAGCCTGGACCGCCCGGCCCCCACCCTCTCCGCGGGCGAGCTCCAGCGACTGCGCCTGGCGACCCAGCTGCGGTCCGGGCTGTTCGGTGTCGTGTACGTCCTCGACGAGCCGTCCGCGGGACTGCACCCGGCGGACACGGCGGCCCTGTTGACGGTCCTGGCCCGGCTGAAGGCGGCGGGCAACTCGGTGTTCGTGGTCGAGCACCACCTCGACGTGATGCGCGGCGCCGACTGGCTGGTGGACGTGGGCCCGGGGGCCGGCGAGCACGGCGGGCAGGTGCTGCACAGCGGTCCGCCGGCGGAGCTGGCCGCCGTGCCCCGGTCGGCGACGGCCCGCTTCCTCTTCGACCGCTCCCCCGCTCCGGTACGCCAAGTGCGCGCCCCGCGAGGCCAGTTGAAGGTCGGCCCGGTGACCCGGCACAACCTGCGCGGAGTGACGGCCGAGTTCCCCCTGGGCGTCTTCACCGCGGTCACCGGCGTCTCCGGGTCCGGGAAGTCCACGCTGATCGGCGAGATCACCGAGGAACTGCCGGGCGTGAAGCGTCTGGTGTCCGTGGACCAGAAGCCCATCGGCCGCACCCCGCGCTCCAACCTGGCCACCTACACGGGCCTGTTCGATGTCGTGCGCAAGGCGTTCGCGGCCACCGACCAGGCCCGCGAACGCGGTTACGGCGTCGGGCGCTTCTCCTTCAACGTGGCCGGTGGTCGCTGCGAGACCTGTCAGGGCGAGGGGTTCGTCAGCGTCGAGCTGCTGTTCCTGCCGAGCACCTACGCCCCCTGCCCGGACTGCGGCGGAGCCCGCTACAACCCCGAGACGCTCGACATCACCTACCGGGGACGGAACATCGCGCAGGTCCTCGACCTGACGGTGGAGGGCGCGGCGGAGTTCTTCACCGACACTCCGAGCGTCTCCCGCAGCCTGAAGACCCTGCTGGACGTGGGTCTCGGCTACCTGCACCTGGGGCAGCCCGCCACGGAGTTGTCCGGCGGCGAGGCCCAACGCATCAAGCTGGCCAACGAGTTGCAACGCGGTCGGCGCGGCCACACCCTTTACCTCCTCGACGAGCCGACGACCGGTCTCCACCCGGCCGACGTCGAGGTCCTCATGCGTCAACTGCACGGACTCGTGGACGCCGGGCACACCGTGATCGTCGTCGAGCACGACATGTCGGTCGTGGCGGGCGCGGACTGGGTGATCGACCTGGGGCCGGGCGGCGGGGACGCGGGCGGCCGGATCGTGGCGACGGGAACTCCCACGGAGGTGGCGGGGGTTGGCGCGAGCGCCACGGCTCCGTATCTGGCGGCGGTGCTGGATCGGCAGCGGCAACCCTGAGGTTCCCGCTCCCTTAACCCGCCCTCCACCCGCAAACATCCACGCATCACCCGGGCTCGAGATTCTCCTGTCAGGACCGCGACAGATCGGGGTAACCGGCGGTAACTTCTGCCATGTCCCTATGGCAACCGCTTACTTCCCCCCGGGAGACACCAGCTCATGCGCAGACTCCTCGCCTGCCTGGCGGCAGCCGCCGCCGCTGTCGGCGGGCTCACCGTCGCGGCCGCCCCGCCCGCGGCGGCCGCCGACTCGGGCACCTTCAGCGTGCTCAGCTACAACGTGGCCGGACTCCCCGAGGCGCTCTCCAGCGCCTCGACTCCCCGCGAGTCCAGCACCACGGCGATCGGCCAGCGGATCGCTCCCTACGACATCGTCCACGTCGAGGAGGACTTCAACTACCACGCCTACCTCTACGCCGGCGACACCACGCACGCCTACCGCACGCCCACCAGCGGCGGAGCCGGCATCGGCAGCGGTCTCAACACGCTGTCCAAGATCTCCTACGACACGGACGACTTCGAACGCGTCGGCTGGAACTCCTGCCAGTGGGACTCAGGTGACTGCCTGACCCCCAAGGGCTTCACCTTCATGCGCGAGCGCCTCGCCGAGGGCGTCTACGTCGACTTCTACAACCTGCACACCAACGCGGGCACCAACGACGGCGACCTCGCCTCGCGCGCCGACAACCTCAACCAGCTCACCGCCTTCATCGGCAGCCACTCGGCGGGCAACGCCGTCGTGGTGATGGGCGACACCAACACCCGCTACACGCGCGCCGGCGACACCATCGCCGAGTTCGGCGCGGCCAACGGCCTCACCGACGCGTGGGTCAAGCTGATCCGCGGCGGCACCGCGCCCGCCAAGGGCAGCGACGCGCTGGTGTGCGACCAGACCGGCACCACCGTGCCGAACACCTGTGAGGTCGTCGACAAGATCCTCTACCGCGGCAGCAAACTCGTGTCCCTCAACGCGACCTCGTACAACAACGAGCACTCCAAGTTCCTCACGGACGCCGGGCTGATGCTCTCCGACCACGACCCGATCACAACCGGGTTCACCTGGTCGCGCAACGCCTCCTTCCAGCTCAGCGACCAGTTCGGCGGCCCGCACGGCGACTACTTCAACGACATCGACAGCGTGCCGGCCGCCGCCCGGGCCACCACCATCGGCCTGCGCGCCGGATCCCGCGTGGACCAGCTGAACGTCACGCTCTCCAACGGCACCACGCTCGCCCACGGCGGCACGGGCGGGACGGCGTCCTCACTGACCCTGGGCAGCGGCGAGTACGTCACGACCGCCAACCTGTGCCAGGGCGTGAAGGACGACCACACCCGCATCTTCTACGCCAAGTTCACGACCAACCTCGGACGCACGCTGGCCGGCGGCACCACGACCTCCGACTGCGTGACCCGTACCGCGCCCTCGGGCTGGCAGATCGCGGGCTTCCACGGCCGCACCGGGGACGAGGTCGACAAGGTCGGCTTCATCTACACCCAGCGCTGATCCCGGCGACCAGTTCGCGGGGCAGGCCGTAGGTGTCGTGGAGGTAGGCGTAGTCCTCCTCGTCCAGCGGCCGGGCGCGGAACTCCGTCCGTGACAGCACCCGCCGACCCCGCTCCAGCAGTTGGCCGAACCGCCGTTCCTCGTCCAGGAGCACTTCCCGGACGAGGTCGGCGCGTTCGGTCTGCCGGAAGTGGTCCAGCGTGTGCTCGATCAACTCCCTTGGCAGCTCGGCCAGTCCACGCGAGGAGTCGTCGCGGTACAGGGAGGTCAGAAGGCGGCGGATCAGGCGGCGCAGTACGTAGCCGCGGCCGGTGTTGGAGGGTCGTACGCCGTCGGCGGTCACCACGATGCTCGACCGCAGGTGGTCGCAGACCAGGCGGGTCGAGCGCTCGTCCAGGTCCCACAGCGAGGGGACCGTCCGCATCCACGGCTCGAACAGGTCGATCTCGTAGACGTCGCGGCGGCCCTGAAGGACCGTCAGCAGCCGTTCCAGGCCCATGCCCGTGTCGACACCGGGCCGGCGCAGGGGTTCCAGGCGGCCGTCCTCGTGACGGTGGTAGCGCAGATGGACGTGGTTCCAGATCTCGACCCAGCGCGGGTCGGTGGTGGGCGTGCGTCGGGGCGGGCCGTCGCCGGTCCACACGAAGATCTCGGAGTCGGGGCCGCAGATGCCGACGGGTCCGTTGGACCACCAGTTGTCCTCGCCGGTGAGCTCCACGGGGACGCCCAACTCCTGCCAGGTGCGCAGGGATTCGTCATCGGGGCCGACCTGGTCGTCGCCGCCGAACACGGTGGCGTAGAGCCGCTCGGCCGGGATGCCGAAGCCGTCGCGCAGCAGCTCGTACCCCCACCTCAGGCTCTGCGGATGCCCGTAGTCGCCGAGCGACCAGGAACCGAGCATCTCGAAGACGGTCAGGTGCGTGGCGTCGCCGACCTCGTCGAGGTCCGTGGTGCGCAGGCAGCGCTGGACGTTCAGCAGGCGTCGGCCCTGTGGATGGGGCCGGCCCTGGAGGTAGGGCGTGAGGGGGTGCATGCCGGACGTCGTGAACAGCACCGGGTCCTGCGGCGGGGGCAGCAGCGAGGTGCCGGTGACGGTCTCGTGCCCGCGCTCGCGGAAGAAGTCGGTGAACGTCCGTAGGGTCTGGTCGGTGTCCATGGCGGTGTTCCTTCACCTGAGGTCGTGGAGACCGGGAAGGACCGCGCGAGCACAACGGGGAGAGTAAGGAGAGGGTCGTCCCGGCGGTCCGTCTCCGGCCGCCGGGGAGGTGTGACGAGGTCAGACGTCGGCAGCCGGGGAGCTGGTCGCTCGCGCGGCTGCGGTGTGGGTACGCCTGATGTCCTGCACGCGCTCCACGCTAACAGCGTTCCGTCGGAACGTCCTCGGGATTTCCGTCCGGGCCACGAGCACGGTGTGGGTCCAGTTCGGCTGGGTCGTCTCCCGCGGCTGCGCGGCCCGCGCCAGTGACCGGCGGTCGGGGTGGCTGCCCGGCGCGATGACGGCCCGTACGTCGATCTCGGCCACCAGGCCGCGCGTCGACACCACCCGCCACACCGACGCCAGCAGCGAGTCCTGTCCTATGAACGCGGGCGCCGTGCTCGCCGAGCCGCCCTCGATCCGGTACCGCAGCCGCACCGGCTGCACGGGCACACCGGCGTCGAGCGCGGCCTGGAAGACGGCCCGCCGGAACGAGCCCTGCGCGCGCCCGCACCAGGTGCTGCCCTCCGGGAAGACGGCCACCGCGCTGCCCGAACCCAGCGCGCCCGCGATACGGGCGACCGTTTCGGGGAGCGCGCGCAGCCGGTCCCGGTCGATGAACAGGGCACCGCTCCCTGCGGTCAGCACCCCCGCCACCGGCCAGCCCCGGATCTCCGCCTTGGCCAGCATCCGGGCCGGGCGTACGGCGGCCATCAATGGGATGTCCAGCCACGAGATGTGGTTGGCGACCAGCAGCAGACCGCCGCCGGAGGGCGCGGCCCCGGTGATCCGGAGCCGCACCCCCGCGGCCCGTACGATCCAGCGGCACCACAGCCGCACCGCCGCGGCGGGGATCAGCCCGCCGAGCGGCATCAGCATGATCCCGCCGAGCACCACCACGACGACCGCCATGAGGCGCAGCACGGCCAGGGGTACGGCCGTGAGGGACCGGGTGGGTTCGATGCACGCCCTGGGGGTGCAGGGCGCGCTCGGCAGCCAGACGCTCATCAGGCCGGGACGAGCGAGAGGAAGTGCCGCAGATAGCGCGGGTTGACCCGGCGCATCGACAGCAGCACGTACAGGTCGGCGACGCCGAAGTCGGGATCGTGGGCGGGCTCGCCGCACACCCAGGCACCGAGTCGGACGTATCCGCGCAGCAGCGGCGGGAGTTCGACGCGGCCGGCGGGACGGGCGACACCGTCCGCGCTCCAGGGCAGCAGCGGCCTGACCCGGAACTCCTCCGGGGCGAGGTGCTTGGCGCCGACCCGGTCCCAGGTGCCGGCGGCGAGGGCGCCGCCGTCGGCGAGCGGGATCGAGCAGCAGCCGGCCAGCCACTCGTGGCCGCGGTCGACCATGTAGCGGGCTATGCCGGCCCAGATGAGGCCGATGACCGTGCCGTCGCGGTGGTCGGGGTGAACGCAGGAGCGGCCGACCTCGACCAGGCCCGGGCGGATCGAGTCGAGCGGAGCGAGGTCGAACTCGCTCTCCGAGTAGAGCCGGCCGGCGACCGCGGCCCGCTCCGGCGGCAGCAGCCGGTAGGTGCCGACCACCTGGCCGGTGACCGTGTCGCGGACGAGGAGGTGGTCGCAGTAGGCGTCGAAGGCGTCCACGTCCAGGCCCGGCCGCGGGCTGGACAGGTGGGCGCCCATCTCACCGGCGAAGACGTCGTGCCGCAGCCGCTGCGCGGCACGCACATCGTCCTCGTCACGGGCGAGCGTGACGGTGTAGCGGGTCGGCGCGGCGGGCTGCGAGGGACGGTCGAGGGTGGAAACGCCGGTCATGGCTCTCCCTGATCACGGGCCGGGTTCGGCGGAGGAACTGGCTGGCCGGTTCCGTATCTCCGGTCGCAACAGTTCTTCCGATGCCGGGCGTCCTGCGCGTGACCTGTGCCCGGAGCAGGGATGTGGGGTTGTTGAACGGCGTCCCCGCACCCGGGCCCTCAGGGTGTGCCGCTCACTTCGGCGGGGCGCACCGCCCCAGCCACTCCCGCGCCTCGTCGGCGCCGAGCACCCGCTCCAGCACCAGGTCACCGGTCATGCCGGGGAAGAACCGGCCGGCGGGCCAGCCGCGCTGGTACGGCGGCGGATCGAGGACCACCACCCGTACGCCGTCAACGACCGGGATGTCGGTGGGAGTTCCCTCGTTCCACACCCATTCGCCGTCCGGGGTCACGAGGTTGAAGGCGCCGGTGGTCGGCACCTGTCCCGGGGCGTCCCGGCACACGGCCGCCTCCTGCGCGGAGGGCGCCTGCCCGGGCACGTGCCCGCCGCCGATGAGGACGTCGGCGAGGAGGGTGTGCAGCTGGAAGGTGTCGCCCATGCCGGTCATGCGCAACAGGTAACCGGTGCCGGTGGGGCGGTGCAGGGCGAGGAGGGGTTCGTCGTCGAGGACGAGGAGGGCGTAGTGCAGGCACTTGAAGTCGTGGCCGGACGCCTCCTGTATCCCGTGCAGGGCGCGCAGGAGGACGAGGCGGGTCTCGGGCAGGAGTGCGGTGCGCACCGCCGGACGGTTGAGCATGGCCACGGACGCCATCTCCCACTGCGGCAGGGTGATCCAGCCGACGGCGGCGTCCTGTCCGACCCGTTCGAGGGCCGCCTCGGTGAGCGCGGCCGGGTCGGGCTCGGGGAGGTCTCCGCCGCCGGTCGCCGCCCAGCGCTCGCAGAACTCCTGAGCGACGCCGAGGGCTTCGGCGAGACCGTCGAGGACCTGCGGCGCACAGGCGACGGCGTCCGCGCCCCGTTCGACACAGGCGCCGATCAGTACGGCGACCAGCGCGCGGGGTCCGGGCGGCACCTCCGGCAGCAGCGCGGCCATGCGCGGGCCGATCAGGACGAGGTCGTCGTCCCGCGCGTGCTCGAAGTACTGCCGGACGTCCTGCATCGCCTGCTGCGCGCGCTCGCCGTCACTCCGGCCCACGGCGTCCTCGAAGCCCGTCACGGCGTCGAGAAACCGAGTCCGCCCCTTGCCTGTGAAGATCATGCGGGCAGCCTACCGAGGGCCGCGATGCCTGGCGGGACCGGGGATGAGCACCACTCCCGGTCCCGCCCGTCCGCACCTTGTCGGCGAACGTTCTTTTCCCACAAGGGAGTTGGTGTCCGGAGTTCAGCGCTTGGCGACCTTGCGCGTGGCCCGCAGCCACTCCTTGTTCATGCTGGTGATGGAGACCAGCGGGATGCCCTTGGGGCAGGCCGTGGCGCACTCGCCGGCGAGGGTGCAGCCGCCGAAGCCCTCGTCGTCCATCTGCGCGACCATGTCGAGGACGCGGGTCTCGCGCTCGGGTGCGCCCTGCGGGAGCACGTTGAGGTGGTTGATCTTGGCCGAGGTGAACAGCATCGCGGCGCCGTTGGGACACGCGGCCACGCACGCCCCGCAGCCGATGCACTCCGCGTGCTCGAAGGCGAAGTCGGCGTCCGGTTTCGGGACGGGGGTCGCGTGGGCCTCGGGCGCGGCGCCGGTCGGGGCGGTGATGTAGCCACCGGCCTGGATGATCCGGTCGAACGCCGAGCGGTCCACCACCAGGTCCTTGATCACGGGGAACGCCGACGCCCGCCAGGGCTCGATGTCGATCGTGTCGCCGTCCTCGAAGGACCGCATGTGCAACTGGCAGGTGGTGGTGCGCTCGGGGCCGTGCGCGTCGCCGTTGATGACGAGCGAGCAGGCGCCGCAGATGCCCTCGCGGCAGTCGTGGTCGAAGGCGACCGGGTCCTCGCCCTTGAGGATGAGCTCCTCGTTGAGCGTGTCCAGCATCTCCAGGAAGGACATGTCGGAGGAGATGCCGTCCACCTCGTAGGTGGACATGGCGCCGTCGGCGTCGGCGTTCCGCTGCCGCCAGACGCGCAGGGTGAGCTTCATGCGTAGCTCCGCTGGGTGGGGTGGACGTACTCGAAGACCAGGTCTTCCTTGTGCAGGACGGGAGCCTCGCCGGTACCGGTGAACTCCCAGGCGGCCGCGTACGAGAACTCCTCGTCCCGGCGCTCCGCTTCGCCGTCCGGGGTCTGGGACTCCTCGCGGAAGTGGCCGCCGCAGGACTCGGCGCGGTGCAGCGCGTCGAGGCACATCAGCTCGGCCAGCTCCAGGTAGTCGACGACTCGATTGGCCTTCTCCAGGGACTGGTTGAACTCCTCGCCGGTGCCGGGCACCTTGATGCGCCGCCAGAACTCCTCGCGGATCTGCGGGATGCGCTCAAGGGCCTTGCGCAGTCCGGAGTCACTGCGGGCCATGCCGCAGAACTCCCACATCAGCTCGCCCAGTTCACGGTGGAAGGAGTCCGGCGTGCGGTCGCCGTCCACCGACAGAAGCAGGTTGAGCCGGTCCTCGGTGTCGGCCAACACCTCCTGGACCTCGGGGTGTTCGTCGGTGACCGTGCTCTGGTGCGGGTTGCGGGCGAGGTAGTCGTTGATGGTCGCCGGCAGGACGAAGTAGCCGTCGGCCAGGCCCTGCATCAGCGCGGAGGCACCGAGGCGGTTGGACCCGTGGTCGGAGAAGTTGGCCTCACCGATCGCGAACAGGCCGGGGACGCTGGTCTGGAGGTCGTAGTCGACCCACAGTCCGCCCATCGTGTAGTGCACGGCCGGGTAGATCCGCATCGGGACCGTGTACGGGTCCTCGGCGGTGATGCGGGCGTACATGTCGAAGAGGTTGCCGTACTTCTCCTCGACCGCCTTGCGCCCCATCCGCTGGATGGCGTCGGCGAAGTCGAGGTAGACGCCCTGTCCGCCGGGACCGACTCCCCTGCCCTCGTCGCAGACGTTCTTCGCGGCCCGGGAGGCGATGTCGCGCGGGACCAGGTTGCCGAAGGACGGGTAGATGCGCTCCAGGTAGTAGTCGCGCTCGTCCTCGGGGATCTGGTTCGCCGGACGCTCGTCGCCCTTGGCCTTCGGCACCCAGATCCGGCCGTCGTTGCGCAGCGACTCGCTCATCAGCGTCAGCTTGGACTGGTGGTCGCCGGTGCGCGGGATGCAGGTCGGATGGATCTGCGTGAAGCAGGGGTTGGCGAAGAGCGCTCCGCGCCGGTGCGCCCGCCAGACGGCGGTGGCGTTGGAGTTCATGGCGTTCGTCGACAGGTAGAAGACGTTGCCGTAGCCGCCGCTCGCCAGTACGACGGCGTCGGCGAAGTAGGTGTCGACCTTCCCGGTGATCAGGTCGCGGGCGACGATCCCGCGCGCCTTCCCGTCGATGACGATCAGGTCGAGCATCTCGGTGCGCGCGTGCATCTCGATGTTCCCGGCGGCGATCTGCCGGCTGAGCGCCTGATAGGCGCCGAGCAGCAGCTGCTGCCCCGTCTGGCCACGGGCGTAGAAGGTCCGGGACACCTGCACACCGCCGAACGACCGGGTGTCGAGCAGACCGCCGTACTCCCGGGCGAACGGCACGCCCTGCGCCACGCACTGGTCGATGATCTCGACCGAGATCTGCGCCAGGCGGTGCACGTTGGACTCGCGCGCCCTGAAGTCGCCGCCCTTGACGGTGTCGTAGAAGAGCCGGTGGATGGAGTCGCCGTCGTTGCGGTAGTTCTTGGCCGCGTTGATACCGCCCTGCGCGGCGATGGAGTGGGCGCGGCGCGGGGAGTCCTGGTAGCAGAACTGGACGACGTGGTAGCCCTGTTCGGCGAGGGTGGCGCCCGCCGAGCCGCCGGCGAGGCCGGTGCCGACGACGATCACGGTGTGCTTGCGGCGGTTGGCCGGGTTGACCAGCTTGGCCTCGAAGCGGCGGGTGTCCCAGCGGTCGTTGACGGGCCCGGTCGGGGCTTTGGTGTCGACGACGGGTTCACCGGTCGCGTAGTCCACGTAGGAAGTCATGTTCAGCTCACCACTCCGGTCATGACGCCCACGGGGACGGCGATGAAGCCGGCCGTGAGCAGCAGCGCGAGGGCATTGGCGGTGGTCTTCAGGGCGCGGTCGCGGGTGCGGCTGCCGGCGCCGAGGGTCTGGGCCGCGCTCCAGAAGCCGTGCCGTACGTGCAGGCCGAGCGCGAGCATCGCGACGATGTAGATGACGTTGCCGTACCAGGTGGAGAAGGTGTCCACGACGTTCTGGTACGGGTGACCCTCCTGGAAGCCGCCGGAGTGCACGGTCCCGGTGGTCAGGTCGAGGATGTGCCAGACGATGAACAGGCCGAGGATGATCCCGCCCCAGCGCATCGTGCGCGTCGCGTAGCTCGCCTGCCGCTTCTTGTGCACGTACTTGCTGGGTCGCGCCTTGATGTCACGACGGCTGAGCTGGTAGGCGGAGGTGGCGTGCGCGATCACGGCCACGACCAGGACGATCCGGATGAGCCAGAGCGTCCACTCGTAGTGCATGAAGGGCTCGCCCACGGTGCGCAGCCAGTGCGCGTAGTGGTTGAACTCGCCGGAACCGAAGAAGATCTTCAGGTTCCCGATCATGTGGACGACCAGGTAGAGCAGCATGATCAGGCCGCTGACGGCCATCACGGTCTTCTTGCCGACGGAGCTGTCCCACACGATCCGCGCCATCGACGGCCGTCGGTCCGTCCGCGTTGCCAGAGCCATGCCACCGACGCTAGGCCCCGGAACGCCGATCGGTCCAAGACATGGTCCGGCTTGATTCGATAGGCAGCGACTATGGTACGAGTATGCAGTTCCAGCAGCTCCAGTACTTCGTGGCCGTCGCCGAGACGCGGCACTTCACCCGGGCCGCCGACCTGGTCCATGTCGCCCAGCCCTCCCTCTCCCAGCAGATCAAGGCGCTGGAGCGGGAGCTGGGGGCGGATCTGTTCCTGCGGGCGCGCGGCAACATCGCGCTCACCGACGCCGGCGAGGCCCTGCTGCCGCTGGCCCGCCGCATCCTGGCCGACGCGGACACGGCCCGGCACGAGGTGCAGGAGCTGGTGCAGCTGCGCAGCGGGCGGGTGCGGCTGGGGGCGACACCGAGTCTGTGCACGGGCCTGCTGCCGGATGTGCTGCGCGCCTTCCACGACCGGTATCCCGGGATCCGGCTGCTGATCGAGGAGAGCGGCTCGCACGACCTCGTACGGGAGCTCGCCCGTGGGGCGCTGGATCTCGCACTCGTCGTGCTGCCGCTGCCGACGCCGTCTCCGGCGCTGACGACGGTGGAGTTGCTGCGGGAGGACCTGGTGGTCGTGTCCTCACCCGAGGCGCCCGCGCCGGGTGGGCCCGGGCGGCGGACCGTGCGGATCTCCGACCTGGAGGGCGAGCGGCTCGTGATGTTCCGGCACGGGTACGACCTGCGGGAGTTGACCGTCGCCGCGTGTCGCTCCGCGGGGTTCGAGCCGAGTTTCTCCGTCGAGGGGGGCGAGATGGACGCGGTGCTGGGCTTCGTGCGGGCGGGGTTGGGAGTCGCCGTGGTGCCCCGGATGGTCGCTGCCCGCTCGGGGCGGGGACTGCGGGTCACCCCGCTGGCCCGGCCGGGGTTGGCGCGGACGATCGCGTTGGCTCACCGGAGTGACGTGGCTCCGCCTCGGGCGGCGCGGGAGCTTCAGCGGATGCTGTTGGAGGGGTGACGGGCGGGCGCCGGCCGCGACTTCGGCTGCCGGCGCCCGCCCGTGCGTACGGCTCAGAAGCCGCCGTACGCCTGGAGTTCGTAGATGCTGCCGCCGTTCCAATTGGAACCTGTGACGGTCAGGCGGAGGTAGCGGGCGGTGACGGGGGTGTCGGCGAGGGAGTAGTTGACCTGGGCGGTGGTGCTGTCGGCGGTGTGGTCCTCCAACGTCGACCAGCTCTGACCGTCGGTCGAGTACTCCAGGCGGTACTTGTAACCGCTCGCCAGCTCGAAGGTGGTGACCACCGCGGAGACGCTGGTGTCCTTGCCGAGGTCCACCTGGATCCAGGACGGGTCGGGCAGACCGAGGCCCTGCGCCCACCGCGTGGTCAGGTCGCCGTCGACGGCCTTCGCGGGCACATGGCCCTCCGAGTCGGAGGACGCGGTCGCCGCCTTGTTCAGGGCCAGGTCGTCGTCGGCCGGGGTGGTCGACTCCGCCGCCGGGCTGGGCTCGGAGGTGTTGAGCTCGGCGTCCCTGGCCACGACGGTGAAGGAGTACGCCGTCGCCGGCTTGAGACCCGCGACCCGCAGTGTCGTCCTGTCCGTGACAGCGATGCGCTTGCCGTCCTGGTAGACGACGTAACTGGTCACCCCGGTGTCGTCGGTGGCGGCGGGCCAGCTGACGTCCACCAGACTGGGCAGCAGCGCCTTGACGGTGGGCTGCCCCGGGCTCGTGGGGGCACTGTGGTCGGAGGGGGCGCGGGCGGTGCCGTAGACCTGGAAGTCGTAGATGCTGCCGCCGTTGCCGCTGGAACCGGTCACCGTGAGCCGGACGAAGCGGCCCGCGACCGGGGTGTCGGTGTGCGCGTAGTCGGTCTGCGCCGTGGTGCTGTCGGCCGTGTGATCCGCGAGCGTCGTCCAGTGGACCTCGTCGGGCGACACCTGGATGCGGTACTTGTAGCCCTTGCTCAACTCGAAGGTGGTGATCGCTCCGCTCACGTCGTACGAGGCGCCGAGGTCGACCTGGATCCAGGACGGGTCGGGCAGGCCGAGGCCCTGGGCCCAACGGGTGCTCAGATCACCGTCGTTCACCTTCGACGGGACGTTGCCCTCCGAGTCGGAGGACGCGGTGACCGGCTTGTTCAGGGCCAGGTCCTTGCCGTCCGGCATGGTGACCTTGATGGCCTTGCTCGGCGCGGACTCGTTGCCGGCCGCGTCACGCGCGGTGACGGTGAAGGTGTACGTCTTTCCGGCCGTCAGGCCGGAGATGCGTACGGAGGTCTTGCCGGAGGCGTTGACGAGCTTGCCGTCCTGGCGGACCGAGTAGCCGGTGACGCCGGTGTCGTCCGTGGCGGCGGGCCAGTTGAGGTCGGCGACGGTCGGGAAGTCGGTGACCGCGGTCGGGGTGCCGGGGGCGGTGGGCGCCTTGTGGTCGGTGACCACGGGGCCCGGGTCGAGGTGCCGGTAGGGCGCTTCGAGACCGGCGTTGTTCACGATCGAGGCGGGCAGCTGGTCGCAGGCGCCGACCGTGATGTTGCCGTTGACGTCGTTGTTCTTGCTCAAGTACTGGACGCTGAAGGCGGGTTGGGTCGTGTAGTTGCCCTTGGCCGTGTTCTCCTCGGCGTGGTTCATCAGCAGCCACTGGAAGGAGACGTCACAGAACGCGTTGCCGGTGTTGGTCCAGTGCCGGCTGCCCTCGTCGTGGTAGACGGCGCCGTAGGCGGGGCCCGGGACCCCATGGATGTAGTTGCCGGCCACCGTGCCGCCGGGGTTGCTGCTGAGTGTGTAGATCGCTCCGCCGTCGGCCTGCGACTTCATGATGTCGCTGATCTCGTTGTCGGTGACAACGGTGTCGCGGCTGATGGTGGGGGTGTCGGAGACCGGGATGCCGGCGTTGTTCGGGTAGGCCGAGTTGCCGCCCTGGTCGGTCAGCCCCCAGCCCCAGCCGACAGAGATACCGGAGTACGGCAGGTCGTAGACCTTGTTGTGCGTGATCACCGTCGAGTCGGTGTAACCCGCCAGGATGCCGAGCGACCCGTTGTACTGATCGGCGACCTTGGTGACGACGTTGTTGTCGACCCGCGTGTCCTTGGTGATGTCCCTCGGATCATCGGGATGGGCGTCACCCCACTCGACCCCACCGATCTGGACGCCGGTCCCGGCGATCTGACGAAACACATTGCCCGTGATGTCGGTGTGCTGCGTACCGGTGTTGAGGTTCAAGCCCACCGCACCGAGATGGGTGAAGGTGTTGCCGGTGAACTCGACGCCCTGACCATGGCTGACGTTGACCGCGCCGGGTGTCTTCTTCCAGTGCAGACGCGTGGAGTCGAAGTCCGGGTTGTCCTTGCCGACCATCCGGAAACCGGCCTGACCCTCGATGAACCCGTCGGGCGAACTCGGCTCCAGCCAGGTCGAGTAGGAGAACGTCAGGCCCTCGAAGGACACGTTCTTGACCGGCTGGCTGCGGGTGCCGTTCAGGTCGACCAGATCCTGGATCACGGGCACGGTCACGTCCGCGGTCTTCATGTTCTCGCCCTGCTCGGGCTGGTAGTAGACATAGCCCGCGCCCTTGTCCAGATACCACTCCCCCGGACTGTCCAGCAGCTCCCGCGCGTTCTCCAGCCAGGTCGGATTCTGGATCTCCTGACCGCTCTGCAGATGCGCGTTGTGCCAGCACGGCTCCTGCATCGTCATCGCATTGCCGGAGATCGACGCCACCGGACAGCGCATCAGCTTCCAGCCCCAGGAACTCACCACTTCGAGATCCGAGGGACGCTTGTACGCGCTGATGGCGGAGTCGGTGAAGGTGTAACCGGTCGACGTCTTGCTGAAGCCGGCCGGGTTCTTCCCACTGCGGGCCCGCGTCCTCAACTCACCGTTCACATACAGCTGCCGGGTGTCCAGGCCCGTCAACTTCGCCCTGTAGACCTTCCCTTCGGCATCCGCCTTCGTCCAGCCCGTGACCTGCCTGCCACCACTGACCACCGGATGCGCACCGGGCGCGGCCTCATAGACGATCCGCTGCCCGCCCGTACCGGAGTCCTTGGCGGTCAGAGCGAAGGTGCGACTGAGCTGGTACGTGCCCGACTTGAGCCGGACATGGATGTCACCGCGCACCTTGGACTTGACGTCGCGCACGTAATCCCGCGCGTGCTCAAGGGTCTTGAAGGGGTGGTCGGCGGTGCCGCGGCCGGTGTCCTTGCCGGTCGGGGAGACGTAGACGGTGAGGCCGGACGGTCGCGCGGCGGCCTGGGCCGGGGCGACGGTCAGGGGCGCCGCCGCGGCGGCCAGGGACACGGCGGCTATGAGAACTCTTCGCACGGGCACACGGCGGCCCCTGCGCGCAGACGGAACAGACACGGAAATCCAATCGCCTGGGGGATGTGACGCGGGAGGCCGGTCGTCCACCGGCCTCTCCGGACGTCGGTCGGAATGCGCCCGTACGAAGTCGGCCTAGGAGGCGGACGTCTGCGGGGGCAGTGAGGAGTCGCCGGGACCGGCGCTCGTCGAGGGCCGCGCGGGTGCCCCGGGGGCGGCGCGGTCACCGAGGTTGAACAGCCGGTCGCGGATCTTCCGCTCGAACTGGGTGCGCGTGGTGGCGATGTGCTCCACCATCAACTCGCTCGCGAGATCGGCCTCCCCCGCGGCGACCGCCTCTGCGATGGCGAGGTGCTGTCGTGCGGCGGCCTCCAGCGAGCCGGGCGCGTCGCCGTGGAAGAGCAGCACGTCGGACTGGGCGGCGAGGCGCCGTACGCCGGCCACGCTCGACCTCAGGAACACGTTGTGCGCGGCGGCGCCCACCGCGTCGTGGAAGGCCTCGTCGGCCTCGGCGAAGGCGTGCGCGTCGCCGCGCTGGGCCGCCGTCAGTGACCTCTGCGCGGCCTCCCTGATGGTGCGGACCTCGATGGGGGTGGCGAGGCCCGCGGCCCGGCGGGCCGTCTCCGACTCGATCACGGTGCGGTACTCCAGGAGCATCAGGACGTCGTCCATGCTCGTCGGGCGGAAGTGCGCCAAGTGATCGTCCACCAGCCCGCCGGAGGCCTCCGCGACGAAGATGCCTGCGCCTCGCCGTACGCTCAACCGGCCGATGGCGGCCAGGACTTTGACCGCCTCGCGGGTGACGTTGCGGGAGGCGCCCAGGACTTCGGCCAGGCCCGCCTCCGTGGGGAGCCGGTCGCCCGGTCGCAGGTTCTGCCCGGCGATGTACTCCAGCAGTTGCTCGGCGACGAGTTCGTACCCCGGCCGGTAGGGACCGTCGGCCCCCGGTGACGCATCGGCCACTGTGCAACCCTCCATGCCTGTGGATTAACCCGGTTCATCGATGATGGTCACTATGGCATCCGGGTTCCAGGGAGGGAAGATGTCGAACAGAACCTGATTCATGTGGTGGATGTGGCGGCGTATCGCCAAATGAAACAGGTCTATTGGCCGGTGAGGCGCCCGGGCCGGGAACGGGAAAAGGTGTCGGCCGAGGAGAAGGATCTCCTCGGCCGACACCCTGTGCTTCCTCTGCGTCCGGGCGGCTCAGCCCGTCGCGTCCACCAACGCCAGTTCGTGCAACCGCTCCGGCGGGCCCGGGCGGGCGTAGTACCAGCCCTGGGCCGTGTCGCAGCCCAGTATGCGGAGTTGTTCGGCCTGGGCGCCGGTCTCCACGCCCTCGACCGTGACCGCCAGGTCCAGGCTGTGGGCGAGGGAGACGATCCCTTCGACGATCTTGAGGTCGACGGGGTCGGCCGGGAACTGCTGCATGCTCTGGGTGAAGGAGCGGTCCAGTTTGAGGATGCTCACCGGCAGCCGGCGGAGGTTGGCTAGGTTGGAGTAGCCGGTGCCGAAGTCGTCGAGGGCGATGTCGACGCCCATCTCGGCGAGCCGGCGCAGGGGTTTGAGGAGGTCGTCGTCAGCGCCGATGAGCGCGGACTCGGTGACCTCCAGGCAGAGGGCGTCCGGCTGGACGCCGGCGCGCTCCAGGATGTCGACGGTGTCCTGCACCAGGCCGGGGTGGGTGAGCTGGCAGGGCGAGAGGTTCACGTTGATGCGCATCGGGCCCGCGTCCTCGAACCGCTCGCGCCACTCGCGCGCCTGGCGGACGGACTGTTCGAGCACCCAGCGGCCCAACGGGACGATGAGGCCCGTGTGTTCGGCGAGCGGGATGAAGCGGTCCGGGCCGAGGACGCCGTGCTGCGGATGCAGCCAGCGCACCAGCGCCTCGGCACCGCGGACGGTGCCGTCGCCGAGGTGGACCAGGGGCTGGTACTCGATGAAGAACTCGCCGCGCTCCAGGGCGATGGGCAGTGCCGTGGTGAGCCCGTGCCGGGTGATGGCGCGGGCGTCGGCCTCCTCGTCGGCGAGCTCGTAGCGGTTGCCGCCCGCGGACTTGGCCCGGTACATCGTGATGTCGGCACTGCGCAGCACCTCGGCGGGGGTGCGCTCGCCCGCCGGGCCCTCGACGATGCCGATGCTGCCGCGCACCAGGAGTTCCCTGCCGTCCACGCTGATCGGCGTGACCAGGGCGTTCATGATGCGCTCGGCGAGTTCGTCGACCTCGCGCTCGGTGCCGGTCCCGGTGGTCAGGGCCACGAACTCGTCGCCGCCGAGCCGGGCGACCATCTCGCCGGGCGCGGTCGCGCAGGCCTGGAGGCGGTCGGCGACCTCGACGAGCAGCCGGTCGCCGGCCGCGTGGCCGAGGCTGTCGTTGATGGCCTTGAAGCCGTCGAGGTCGAGGTAGCACAGGCCGAAGCGCTGGCCGGTCCCGGCACCCAGCGCCTTCTCCAGCCGCTCGAAGAAGAAGGTCCGGTTGGGCAGGCCGGTCAGCGCGTCGTGCGTGGCCTCGTAGCGGAGTCGGAGGTTGAGCAGCCGGCGCTCGGTGGTGTCCTCCATGAGGGCGAGCTGGTACTGCGGTTCGCCGTCCGCGTCACGCAGCAGGGAGACCGTCAGATTGGTCCACAGGGCCGTCCCGTCGGGCCGGGAGAAGGCCTTCTCCACGTGGTAGTGCTCGCGCTCGCCGCGGACCAGCTCGTCGTAGAGCGTCCAGGTCTGGGGCGCGTCCTCGGGGTGGGTCCACTCCTGGACCCGCCGGCCGCGGAGCATCTGGTCGGTGAGACCGAACATGCGCAGCAGGGCGCCGTTGACTTGCAGGATGTTGCCTTCGAGGTCGGCGATGCCGATTCCTATGGCCGCGCCCTCGAAGACGGCCCGGAAGCGGGCCTCGCTCGCGTGCAGCGCCTGGGCGACCACGCCCTGCGCCTTGAGCGCGGCCGCCGAGATCGCCTCCTGCTCGGCCAGGGTGCGCTCGCGCAGCGCCTGGGCGTACCCGGCCGCCATGGCGTGCTGCAACCGGGCCGCGCGGGCCCGCAGGTCCTCCTGGTCGCCGTCCTCGCCGCAGTAGAGCACCAGATAGGCGTGCACACAGTCCAGCGAGCGGCTGAGCGCCTCGGGGTCGGTGCAGTGCGCGGCGACGAGGGCGGCGCCGACCGCTCTGCCCTCGTCGGCGTCGAGCGTGCGGGTGTGCAGTGCCTGGCTCAACCGCCGGGCCAGCGGCAGGAGTTGCTCCTCGAACTCCGGCCGGGTCAGCGACGTCGAGGTCACCGGGAACACCGCCCGGCTCCAGATCGTCGCGAACCGGCGCAGTCTGTCCTCCGGCCCGTCCGGCTCCGCGCTCACGCCGTGCGCCCCACGCCGGCGAACCCGGAGAACGCGTAGGGATCCTCGTCCTCCAGTGCCGTCTCCGGCCGCCAGTGCGGCATCGGCACCAGTCCCGGTTCCACCATGTCGTACCCCTCGAAGAACCGCGCGATCTCCTCGCGCGAGCGCATGATCAGCGGGTTGCGAATGTCCTTGTATACGTCCACCGTGCCCGCGGCCCGCTCCGGGGGGAGCGGGATTCCCTCGTACGAGGCATGGGTGAGGATCAGCAGACTGCCGGGCGCGAGTGCGTCGCGCAGCTGGGCCACCGCTTCGTACGGGTCGTCCTCGTCCTCCACGAAGTGCAGTATGGCAACGAGGAGCAGGGCCACCGGCCGGTTCACGTCGATCAGCCGCTGTACTTCGGCACTTGCGAGGATCTCCTGGGGCTTGCGGAGGTCGGCGGCGACGACGTCCGCGTCCTCGTTGCCGGCGAGGACCGCCTGGCTGTGCGCGACGGCCACCGGGTCGTGGTCGACGTAGACGACATGCGTGCCGGGCCGGGCCGACTGGGCGACCTCGTGGACGTTGCCGAAGGTCGGGATGCCGGAGCCGATGTCCAGGAACTGGGTGATGCCCTCGTCGACGGCGAACCGCACCGCGCGGCGCATGAACGCCCGGTTCGCCTGCATGATCTTGGGAAGTCCCGGCATGAAGTCCATGGCCTTGCGGGCCGCTTCCCGGTCGACCTCGAAATTGTGCGAACCGCCCAGGTAGTAGTCGTAGATGCGCGAAACGCTGGGCACCGAGATGTCGATGCTCCGGGGGGCCCAGGCGGGACGCTCCATCTATCTCTCCAAGGCGTAGGCGATCCGGTGTTCGAGCTGAGGCTACTGATCGCCTGCCAACGGGGCGAGCCCAAACGGAAATTGACCGTCCGTTCCCGGTCACTGCCTGCGGCACATGCCGTAATCGCCCGCTCAAAAAGGGCAACTCGACATCCCCCGAAGAGCAAAAGATGCCCGCCGGAACATAAAGCCGGAACACAAAAGCGGTCCGCCCCCTCCGTGCGGTGCGGAGGGGGCGGACCATTCGATCGTGCGCTGTCCGGTGCGATCAGCCCTGGGGAGGTGATCCCTACTTCTTCGGTGCGCCGATCGGCTTTCCGTCGGGCGCCATGACGTACCAAGTACCGCCGACGCCCTGACCGTTGGTGTCACCGGGAGCCTCGTCACCGGCGAAGGTGTACGCCGGCCAGCAGTCGACGGTCATCTGCTTGATGCCGTCGGGCCGGGTGATGGCCATGAGGCCGCTCTTCTTGAGGCCCTTGGTGTCGTTGGCCTCGACCGGGCCGACGACCGGCCACTTGTCCAGGCAGGCGCCCGTGCAGTTGGAGATCGGGTCGGGCCAGGCCACGTCCTTCAGGAAGCGGTAGACCGTGTGACCGTTCTTGTCGACGACGATGTCGCCGAGCTTGGCGTCCTTGCGCACGGAGAGTCCGGGCAGGCTCGCGAGGGTGGCCTTCTTGCCGTCGGGGGCCAGCGCGAACCACTTCTTGCCCACGCCCTGACCGGTGATGTCACCGGCCTTGGTGTCCTTCGCGTAGCGGTACGCCGGCCAGCCGCCGATGGTGAGCTGCTTGGTGCCGTCGGTCCGGGTGACCTCGCCGAGCAGGGCCTTGTCGATACCGGCGCCGGCCGTGGCGTCGTCCGCGGGCACCGGCGGCCAGGCGGTCGCGCAGTCGCCGTCGCAGCTCGACTTGGGCGGCTCGGCGGTGTCGTCGTCGAATCGGTAGAGGGTCAGGCCCGTGCCATCGGTGAGCACCTTGCCGAGTTCCGCGTCCTCGGCGACGGCGAGCTTGCCCGCGGGAGTCGTCTGGGTGCCCAGATTCTGACCGTCGGCGCCGTAGCCATTGCTGGGGCTGGCGCTCGCGCCGGCCGCCGGGACGCTGCCGTAACCGCCCGCAGGCGCTGTGGCGCCCACGTTCTGGCTGCCCACCCCCGACGTTCCGCTTTCCTGACCGCACGCCGTCGTCAGCGCCAGTACAGCCGCAGCGCTTGCCACGAGTGAGGCGCTCCGCCAGGAGGTCTTCATCTTCAACTCCCCATAATCCCAAGGCTTATCGCAGCGCCCTGCTGCGCCGCCGCACGGCACTGAGTACGCATGGGGCCTGCGGTTGTGTTCAACCGCCCCGCATATTTCTTTCCGGAACCTGTGACACAGGCGCACCAACCTGTGCGACTCGCCCCGTTTCTCGCGCATACGTGCGCATTGCCGGAGACGTGAGCGAGTCCTGATCAAACCCCCGGGCCCACTACTTCCCCCGTTAGGACCAATCCTTCTGCGCCATCGCGTGCGCGGGCCCGCGAGGGCTCATGATCTCCGTCGTGCATCGACCCGAACCGACCCGAATCGGCCTCACCGCCCGGCTGT
This sequence comes from Streptomyces sp. NPDC088794, assembly GCF_044750545.1. Lineage (NCBI taxonomy): Bacteria > Bacillati > Actinomycetota > Actinomycetes > Kitasatosporales > Streptomycetaceae > Streptomyces > Streptomyces sp. NPDC088794. The sequence goes on from NZ_JBIVKB010000001.1 coordinate 415,766, forward strand.
TGGCACCGGTGACGCTGGCCTGGCTGCTGATGGGGGCACCGGCGGGCGTGGCGGTGGCCGACGCGTGCGCGTACGCCTCGACCGGCCCGGACGGCACGGAGGCGGTGGCGGTCGCCGGAAGCCTCGGCTGGCCGACCCCTCCGGGCTGTCCCAAGCCCCCGCCGCCTCCGCCGTGTCCCGAGCCCACGCCGAGCCCGACGCCCAGCCCCCCGCCGAAACCGCCGCCGCCCAAGCCGAAGCCCACACCCACGCCCACGCCGAAGCCGCCGCCCCCGAAACCCAAGCCCACCCCGAAGCCGACCCCCACGCCGCCGCCCCCGGCCCCGCCACCCGCCGCCCGGCCGGCCCCGCGCCCGCCGGCCCCGACTCCCCCGCCCCCTCCGAAGCCCACACCTACGCCGAAGCCCTCGGCCAAGCCCGCCCCCGGTCCGAGCGCCAGTCCGGTGAGCTACCCGAAATACCGCGCCCCGGCCCCCAAGCGGCCGACCCACAACAGTCCGTCCCCGCTCACCTTCGTCCTGCTGATCACGACTCCCGCCGTGGTCGCCGTCGCCGCCCTGCGGCCGCGCTGATTCCTGGAGGCACCTCTTGCCGGAATGGCTTGTTCTCACTCTCGCGATGCTGGCCGCGTGCGTCGTGGTGGTCATCATCACCTTCCTGCGGCACCGCACGGCGTCCGACGACGAGGACACCAGTGAGACCCCCGACGTCATCGAGTACATGACGATGTGGATCGGTGTGGTGTACGCCATCGTCCTGGGCCTGGCCATCGCCGGGGTGTGGGAGGCCCGCAGCGCCGCCCAGGACCACGTGCAGGCCGAGGCCGTCGCGCTGCACGAGATCTCGGAACGGGTCCGGGTCTATCCGCCCGACGTCCGTGACCGCATTCGGGACGACGTCGACGCTTATGTCGGACAGGTCGTCGACAAGGAGTGGAAGTCGATGGCCGACCACGGCGAGGTCACCCAGCGGGGCAGTGACCTCCTGGAGAAGATCCGCGTGGACGTCACCGACTACCAGCCGACGACGGACTTCCAGGCACAGGCCTACCAGCCGCTGATCGACCAGGTGATGGCGGCCGACCAGGCCCGCAACGCACGGGCGGACGCCATGGGCGCGACCATGCCGGGCGTGGTGTGGTTCGGACTGCTGACCGGAGCCGCGGTCACCATCGGAATGATCTTCGCCCTGCAGATCCGGCGCACCACGCGTGAACTGATCCTGGCCGGGCTGTTCTCCGCCCTGATCGCCTTCCTGCTGTTCCTCATCTGGGACTTCGACTCGCCCTACAGCCGGGGCATCACGGCGTCGGCGGAACCCTTCCTGCGGCTCTTCCCCCACATCGGGGGCTGACGGCCCTTCAAACGCCGTTCCCCTGAGCGGCCCACACGGTTGCCCCATTCGCACGACTGCGATCGCGCACACGTACACATGTTCCTAGCGTTTCGATCATCGAGGTGCATTTCCGGCGCAAGCGGAACAGGTCCGCTGCTGCTCCTCGGGGACCGGAGGAACCACCATGCGCGCGATACGCGTCGCTTCGGCCGCACTGCTGGGCATCAGCGCCCTCGCTCTTTCCGCACCCGCCGCGGTCGCGAGCCCCGACGGCAACATCACGCCGTTCGGCTTCAGCGTCCTGCCCTCGACCATCGCGGCGGGCGGTCAGGTCACGCTCCAGCTGAACCGTGACGGCGGCTGCCGAGGCACGGCGACGGTCACCTCGGCCGTCTTCGACACGGTGCGGATCCGCCCCGGTCAGTCGTCGGCGACGGCGATGGTCGACTGGGACGCCAAGCCGGGCGCGCTGTACCAGGTGACGTTCGCGTGTGACGGCGCGAGCGGATCGACGGATCTCACCATCGCCGGCGGACGCCCGGTCAATCCCACACCGGTGCCGCTCAATCCCTACCGGGGCGTGCACGCCGGTGAGGGCGGCAGCATCGCCGGGTTCGACGTCAAGGAGCTCGGTATGGGTGCCGCGCTCATCGTGGGCTCGGTCGGGGCGGCGTACCACTTCTCGCGCCGCCGCACCGGCGAGGACGGCGGCTGACCCCGGCGCCTCACCCGCACAGGCCTTCGCCCCGGATCCTGACAAGGGATCCGGGGCGAAGGCCTGTTGTGCGTGCGATCCGCCTCCGAAGGGGGTGAGGTCAGATGCGCTTCTCGGACCGCCTGCGCATCCAGAACAGTCCGCTGCCTACGGCGGCCGCGGCCACGAGACCGCCGCCGATCGCCATGTCGGTCGGCGTCGCCCCGCTGGTGCTGCTGCCGCCGAGACCACCGCGGACACCGCCGATGACGGTGAAGGCGGCGGGGTTGACGACGGATCCGTTGGCGCAGGTGACCGTGATGCTGTGCGAGCCCGTGCGCACGTTGCGGTTGACCGTGGCGGTACCCCGCATCAGGCTGCTGGTGCCCGAGAGGGTGGTCGCCGGGAACGCGTCCGAGGTCGCGGTGGCCGTTCCTGTGCAGTTGTCGACGGTCAGGGTCAGCTGCCCGCCCCGGGCGATGACGCTGGGCAACGCGACGATGTTGCTGGGACTCAGGTTCATTCCGTCGCGCGCGACGGCCGCCGGAGCGGCGAGTCCGAGTGCGGCGACCGCGACGGCCGAGGCCGCCAGGGCACGAGTGGTACGCATGTGATCCTCCGCGGAAGACGCCCCGGGACCTGTTCCCCGGTGGATCGGCGAGAAAGCGCCTCCCAGACAGACCCTCAGTTGCCTTGCGCCAAGCCGCATTTCGGCGCTGGTCCGTCCTGGTGAGAAGACACGCCGAGAGATAACCGCACAATCGGATATCACCGCAGGTCACGGACCGTCAGAAAATTCCTGCGCACGGCAACTCGGATGGCGCACCAAAGGAGTACGGGAAAGGGAACGGCCGGACCACACCAGGAACGACGACACGGGGACGGCCACCCGTTCGCTTCTCCCCCGTCGCCGGTTTCACGCGCGGGACTTAGCGTTCTCGTATGCGCGAATGACGTGGCGACGGCCGCGTCGAGAGGGGTAATCGAATGTCTGCGTTCGAGCTGGCCGACGAGGAGGAGCCGCAGCCGAAGAAGCGTGCTCCTTGGGGCGTGATAGCGCTTGTTCTGCTGACCGGCCTCGCGCTCATTCGGAATGGTTCGGGAGAGTTCGACGTGGGTCCGCCGCAGCCCGCCTCGGCGGCCGCGGCCGACAGCCATGTGCCCGGGACCTTCGCCAAGGCCCAGCCGCTGGCGTTCTCCATGCCCGACCGGGTCAGGATTCCGTCGATCCGGGTCGACGCGCCCGTGATGGCGGTCGGCCTGGACTCGGACGGCTGGGTGGGAGCGCCGCCGCCGGAGGATCCGAATCTGGCGGGCTGGTTCACCGGCGCGGTGTCGCCGGGCGAGAAAGGCACGGCGGTCGTGGTCGGCCACGTCGACAACAAACAGGGCCCCGCCGTGTTCTACGGACTCGGGGCCCTGAAGAAGGGAAATCGAGTAGAGGTCGCGCGCAAGGACGGAAAGACGGCCGTCTTCGAGATCTACGGCATCGAGGTCTTCGCGAAGAACGACTTCCCCGGCGACCGTGTCTACGGTTCGAAGGGCACCCCCGAATTGCGGGTCATCACCTGCGGGGGCGGTTTCTCCAAACAGCACGGATACGACGGGAACGTGGTCGTGTTCGCCCGCCTGGTCGAGGTCCGCTGAGCGTTCCCCGACCGGGCGGGCGGAATTCGGTCTATGCGGTACGCCGTCTCGGCACGCTCATGTGATAGCCGGAATCCAGCAGTTGCGGCAGATAGTCGCGCAGGGCCCGGACGCTCTGGGAGCGGTCGCCCCCGGCGTCGTGCGAGAGCACCACGACGCCGGGGGCGGCGCCGCCCTCGACCCGGTGGACGATGGTGCGCGTGCCCGGGGTGGTCCAGTCGAGCGTGTCGACGGTCCAGGCGAGGGGCTCCATGCCCAGGTCGGCGCCGAGTTGGAAGGCGGCCCGGTTCCAGGCGCCGTAGGGCGCGCGGAACCACTGCGGCCGTTCCCCGTACGCCTCCTCGATGACCTCGCTGGTGCGGTCCATCTCGGAGTGGATCTGCTTGCGGGTCAAGCGGGTCAGCAGCGGATGGGACCAGGTGTGGTTGCCGACGACATGCCCTTCGTCGGCCATGCGGGCCAGCAGGTCCTGGTTGTCGACGGCCATCTCCCCGCACACGAAGAACATGGCCCGCACGTCGTACTCGGCGAGGGTGTCCAGGATGTGCGGGGTGTAGCGGGGGTCGGGCCCGTCGTCGAAGGTCAGCACCATGGTGCGCCCGCGACCGGACATCTTCAGAAAGGGCTCGTGCCGTACGAGGGTCCGGCCGGGGGTGCTGCGGGGCGGGCCGTATCCGGTCAGGGGCTGGAGCCGGTAGGCGGACGGCTTGAGCGGGCGGCTCGCCTGCGGTCCCGCGGCGGGAGCCGGGGGCTTGGCCTGCCCGCCGCCGGTCTCCCACAGCACCGCGCCGGCGGTGCCGGCCGCCCCCAGAGCGGCGGCGCCGGCGAACAACGCCCCGCGCCGCGTGAGCAACTGATCCTTCTTCATGACTCATGAGTCGCCCGGCCGAGGGCCGACGCACCACAGCAACACCGGCGCGGCGGCAGGAATACACCCACACGGCCCAGCAATCGGGGTCAGCGGCGGCGCACCAGGGGGAACGGGAGCGTCTCACGGATCGTCAGACCCGTGAGGAACATGACCAGTCGGTCGACGCCGATGCCCAGGCCGCCGGTGGGCGGCATCGCGTATTCGAGGGCGTCGAGGAAGTCCTCGTCCAGTTCCATCGCCTCGGGGTCGCCGCCGGCCGCGAGGAGCGACTGGGCGGTGAGCCGGCGGCGCTGCTCGACGGGGTCGGTCAGCTCGGAGTAGGCGGTGCCGAGTTCGGTCCCGAAGGCGACCAGGTCCCAGCGTTCGGCGAGCCGTGGGTCGGTGCGGTGCTGGCGGGTCAGCGGGGAGACGTCGGTCGGGAAGTCCTTGTAGAAGGTCGGCAGCTGGGTGCGCTCCTCCACCAGCCGCTCGTACATCTCCAGTACGACGTCCCCGCGCCCGTCCTCGTCGCTGTACGGCACCTTCGCGCGGTCGCACAGCCGGTGCAGTGCGCGCAGTTCGGTGTCCGCGTCGACCGGCTCCCCCAGCGCCTCGGAGATCGCGCCGTAGACGGTCTTGACCGGCCAGGCGCCGGAGATGTCGTGCTCCTCGCCGTCCTTGCGTGCGACGGGTGAGCCGAAGGCGGCGGTGGCCGCGCCCTGGATCAGTTCGCGGGCGAGGTCGAGCATCACGTCGTAGTCGGCGTAGGCCTGGTAGGCCTCCAGCATCGTGAACTCGGGGTTGTGCTTGTAGGAGACGCCCTCGTTGCGGAAGGTGCGGCCCATCTCGAAGACCTTCTCCAGGCCGCCGACGCACAGTCGCTTGAGGTACAGCTCGGGCGCGATGCGCAGATAGAGGTCGAGGTCGTAGGCGTTGATGTGGGTGGTGAAGGGGCGGGCGTTGGCGCCGCCGTGGATCTGCTGGAGCATCGGGGTCTCGACCTCCAGGTAGCCGCGCGTCAACAGGCCCTGGCGCAGGGCCTGTACGGCGGTGGAGCGGGCGCGCACCACGTCGCGGGCGGCGGGGCTGGAGACCAGGTCGAGGTAGCGCATGCGGACCTTGGCCTCGGGGTCGGTCAGGCCCCGGCGTTTGTCGGGCAGGGGGCGCAGGCACTTGCCGATCAGCTGCCAGGAGGTCACGAAGACGGTGGTCTCGCCCTGGTCGCTGGTGCCCGCGCGGCCGGTGGCGGTGATGTGGTCGCCGATGTCGGTGTCGGCGGTGAAGCGGTCGAGTTCGGCACCGGACTCCTCGCGGGTGAGGGCGAGTTGGCCGTCGCCCGACCAGTCGCGCAGGCCGACGAAGACGATGCCGCCGAAGTCGCGCACCAGCATGACCCGGCCCGCGACGGTGACCTCCTCGCCCGGCCGGACCTCGGCGAGGGTGTGGGTGCGGGCCGGGATGCCGACCGGGTAGGGGTCGGTGCCGTCGGCGCGCAGCCGGTCGAGCGTGCGGTGCCGGATGCGGACCTGTTCGGGCCGGCCGGTGTGCTCGTCGCCGGGCCCGGCCTCGTCCCCTCCGGCGAGGCCGAGCGCCGACAACGACGGCAGTCCCTCGGTCGTCGCGGGCCTGGGCGCCCCCTTCGGGTGCCCCTTTCCCCAGAGCTTGCGCAACGACGGTACGGAGACGAAGCCTTCGGCGATTCCGGAGGCGAGGCCGATCCGGGCGAGGGAGGCGGTGTCGCCGTAGCAGATGAAGCGGGGGTACCACTCGGGGCGGTACTTGGCGTTGGAGCGGTAGAGGGCCTCCAGCTGCCACCACCGGGAGAAGAACAGGAGCAGGCGGCGCCACAGGCGCAGCACTGGGCCCGCGCCGATGCGGGCGCCCTCCTCGAAGACCGAGCGGAAGACGGCGAAGTTGAGGGAGATGCGGCGCACGCCCAACTTGGGTGCGGCGGCGCACAGTTCGGCGACCATGAACTCCATCACCCCGTTCGGTGCGGAGCGGTCACGGCGCATCAGGTCGAGGGAGACGCCGTCCTTGCCCCAGGGCACGAAGGACAGCAGCGCGAGCAGCCGGCCGTCCTCGCCGAGGGCCTCCACGAGGAGGCAGTCGCCGTCGGCCGGGTCACCGAGGCGGTCCAGGGCCATGGAGAAGCCGCGTTCGGTCTCGGTGTCCCGCCAGGCGTCGGCCTTGTCGACGATCTCCTCCATCTCCTGGTCGGTGAGGTCGGCGTGGCGGCGGACGCGGGTGGTGGCGCCGGTGCGCCGGACCCGGTGCACGGCCTGCCGGGTGACCCGCATCTCCCGGCCGGACAGGTCGAAGTCGGCCACGTGCAGGATGGCCTCGTCGCCGAGTTGCAGTGCGCCGAGTCCGGCGCGGGCGAAGGCCTTGGCGCCGTCCTCGGAGGCGCCCATGGCGGCGGGCGCCCAGGCGTGTCTGCGGGCCACGTCCAGCCAGGCGGCGAGGGCGTGCGGCCAGGCTTCCCGGTCGCCGACGGGGTCGCCGCTGGCGAGGCAGACGCCGGCCTCGACGCGGTAGGTGACGGCGGCCTTGCCGCTGGGCGAGAAGACGACGGCCTTGTCGCGGCGGGTGGCGAAGTAGCCGAGGGAGTCCTGCTCGCCGTAGGCCGCGAGGAGGGCGCGGATGCGGGCCTCCTCGTCGCCGTGCAGGGCGGCTTCCATGCGCTGGGAACGGAACATGGTGGCGGCGGCGCTGAGCAGGGCGAGCGCGCCGAACAGGCCGAGCGGGAAGTACAGGGCGCGCGGCGGGCGGCCGTCGAAGGAGCGGGTGGAGACCAGGCCGCCGCAGACCCGGTTGGCGGCCCAGGCCAGGCGCTGGCCGTGCGGCAGGGTGCCCGGGAACAGCTCGACCAGCCCCCAGCCGACCAGGATGCCGAGGACCAGGCCGACGAACAGGACGAGGAGGGCGCGGCGGACGGCGGCGCGGCGGGAGGCGGCGTAGAACTCCTTGCGGGCGACGACCAGCAGGATCAGGGCGAGGCCGCAGACGATCAGCGACGGCAGGGAGTCGTAGTACAGGCCGACCGCCACGCCGAGGGCGTCGGTGAGGACGAGCAGGCCCAGATAGACGACGACCAGCCACCAGGCGGCCTTCTTGCGGGCGGCGGTCGCCGCGGCCAGCAGGAAGAGGAAGACGGCGTAGGCGAGGTTGGCGCTGACCGGGACGATCAGCAGGTCGAGGAAGCGGACGACCGGGCGCAGCGCGGTGCGCAGCGGCGGGATGAAGGCCAGCAGGACGCACAGGAGACCCAGGGCGCCGAAAAAGGCCGCGAAACCCTCGGGCACCCTGCTCAGCGGGCCGCTGCCGGGAGGCCGGCTCTTGCCCCCGGTGCCCTTGGGCGTCACGGCCTCCACGGTGGCCGTCATGGTTCCGACACGGTGGCAGTCATGGTTCCGACTGTAGGAAGACCCCGGCCGCCGCGCCCGTCGAGGCGTCCCGGCCGGCGGCGGGACCTGCGGTTTCCGATAGCCTCTGCGCCGTGACGGAACAGCACTCGCACCAGTTCGAGCGGGGCACGGACGGCCCCAAGGTGATCGTGGTCGGCGTGGACGGCTCCGACTCCTCGCTCCGCGCGGCGTCCTACGCCGGTGGTCTGGCCCGGCGGCAGCACGCGCTGCTGGCCATCGTGTACGTGCAGCCGGTGATGGCCGCGGGCGCCGCGCTCGGCGCTCCGGTCGCCGAGACGACGGACGAGATCGCCGAGAACCTGATCGCGGAGATCCGGGACGCCACCGAGCGGGCCAAGGGGATATTCGACGTGCGCTGGGAGTTCCACACGTTCCGCGGCGACCCGTACGGCGGCCTGGCGAAGGCGGCCGACGAACTCAAGGCGGACGCGGTGGTGGTGGGCGCCTCGGAACAGGCCGGCCACCGGTTCGTGGGTTCGGTGGCCGTGCGGCTGGTGAAGGCGGGCAAGTGGCCCGTCACGGTGGTGCCGTAGGCCGCACCGGTCTCACCGGTCTCACCGGTCTTACAGGCCGAGCAGGAAGTCGAGCAGCACGGCGTTGAAGGCCTCCGGCCGCTCCATGTTGGGGAAGTGTCCGGCGTCCTCGATCGTCACGGAGCGGCCGTTCGGGACCGTCCGGGCGAACTTCTCGGCCATCGCGATGCCGTCGTCCGCGTCCAGCGCGCCGTGGATGGCGAGGACGGGCACGTCGATCTTCGGCACCCGGCTCCAGGGGTCGTCGAGCGGCACGTACCAGTTTTTCTCCCCCGGGGTGTGCTTGGCGACGGTGTGCGTCGCCATCTCCCGCATCCGGCGCACCAGTTCGGGGTCGATGTCGTCGACGGAGCGGTGCGGTCCTGAGATGTTCTTGGCGAAGGTCTCGATCCAGCCGGCGAGGTCACCGGCGGCCAGCAGCCGGCCCGACTCCGCCGCGCGCTCCGCCGTCCACGGGTCGCTGTACTCGAACGCGCTGGTGCCGCCCCCGGCGACGACCACGGCACGGACCAGTTCCGGGTGTTCGATCGCGGTGTCGGTCGCCACGGCCGCGCCCATGCACGCGCCGACCAGGACGGCGGGTCCCGCGTCCAGGTGACGCAGCAGCGCGCCCAGGTCGTCGGCCCAGCGGAACGGCCTGCTCGCGTTGGCGGAGAAGCCGTGGCCGCGCACGTCGGGGGCGATGACCCGGTGGCCGGCGGCGGCCAGCGCCGGTATCTGGTCGTCGAAGATCCGGTGGTCGACGTATCCGGGGTGCACGAGGACCACGAGGTCACCGGCGCCGCTGTCGCGGTAGGCGAGGTCGCCGTCGGCGGACGCGAAACGGTGGAGATCCGAGTGACCCGGTTCCGCATTGCTCAGTTCCGAAGCAGCTGTCATGACAACCAAGGTGTCATCTTCGGCAGGTTTTGGCAACCAAGGTGTCATGATGGCCGCGTGAACGACATCGACGCACCGCTGCCGCCCGACGATCTCGGCCACCGCGTCAGCGAGGTGTTCGACCTCGTCGGCGCGCTCTACCGACGCGGTCTGCGCAAGCTGGAGCAGGACGAGGCGGCCGGCGTGGACGGGGCGGTCGAGGGGGTGTCCGTCGGCGTGCGCTCCGTGCTGGTCCTGCTGCACCGGTACGGGTCCATGACGGTGCCTCAGATGGGCCGTGTCATGGCGCTGACGCGGCAGTTCGTGCAGCGCATGGTCAACGACGCGATGGAGCGGGGGTGGGTGGAGGCGACACCCAACCCCGCGCACCAGCGGTCCTCGCTGATCCGGATCACGGACGAGGGCGAGTCCGTCATCACCGCGATCCTGGAGCGCGAGCACGCCCTGAACCGGCAGGTCGGCGGCGATCTGACCGAGGCCGAACTCCGGGCGTGCGTACGCGTCCTGAAGCAGATGCTCCGGACCTTCGACCCCGGGGACTGACCCTCTCCCCGTCGGCTACTTCCCCATCACCAGTCCGTCCTTGCCCGCGCCCCGGCTGAGCACCACCTCCCGGATGCGGTCGCGCACGCTGCGCACGTCGGCCCCCTCGGCGAGCACCCGGTTGAGGTCGACCACGCGTCCTGCGTCGATGTCGAACTGCTGAGGGATGAACTCGGCCCTGGTCACCCGCCACCGGGCACCCGGCGCGGCCGGCGGGGCGAAGGTGAAGCGGGCGATGGTCGACTCGTTGCCGCGTGGGTCCTGGACGCCCTGGTAGTTGGTCATCTCGCCGGCGATCTGGTCGCCCATGCCGTAGACCACCCAGGTGCCGTTGACCTTCTCGTAGGCCTGCGGGACGTGCGCGTGGGTGCCGATGATCAGGTCGATGTCGGGGCGGCCGCCGGTCTGCGCCGCGGTGAGCGTCTTCGCCAGGGCGAGTTGCTGCTCGTCCGGGGCGTCCTGCCATTCCGTGCCCCAGTGCAGCGAGACGACGACCACGTCGGCGCCCGCCTGCCGGGCGGCCCGGGAGTCCCTGAGGATCTTGTTCTGGTCGATGAGGTCCACGGCCCAGGGCTGACCCGGCGGCAGCGGGAAGCCGTTCGTGTCGTAGGTGTAGGCGAGGTGGGCGACCTTCGCCGGACCGGCGCGCAGGACGGTGACGGAGCGCGCCTCGGCCGCCGTGCGCGCCGTTCCCGCGTGACCCACGCCCGCCCGGTCGAGCGCGTCGAGGGTGCGCAGGATGCCGGCGGCGCCGTCGTCGAGGCTGTGGTTGGAGGCGGTGGAGCAGCCGTCGTAGCCGGTGGCGGCCAGGGCCCGGGCCACCTCGGGCGGGGACTTGAAGGTCGGGTAGCCGGTGTAGTCGCCGTTCGCGCCGTACACGGTCTCCATGTGACACAGGGCCAGATCGGCACCCGAGACGATCGGCTTCACGCCGTCCAGCATCGGCCGGAAGTCATAGCCCTTGCCGCCTCCGTCGAAGAGCGCGCGGTCGATGATCGAGCTGTGCGGGAGGACGTCACCGGAGGCGACGAGCGTGAATCCCCGGTCGGCCGAGGGCGCCGGCTGCCCGGCCCGGGACGGCGACTGGTGGTCCCGGGCCTGGCAGGCGGCTCCTCCGACGAGGATCGCGGCGAGGGCCAGGACGACCTGTCGTCTGCGTGCAATCATCAGCCCACCTCACTGTGGTCATATTTACCCACAAAAGGTACGGAGCTGAGGGCTCCCCCTGACGCCCCCGACACGCCGGTTCGCCCGTCCGGTGCGCCGGACGGGGCCTCCGGGCCCACCGCGCGTACCGGACGGAACCGTTCATCGAACCGTTCGTCGACGCGATCGACCGTCCGCCGCAGATCCGTGTGCGTGCCCTGTCCCGAAACGGCCCCCTGCGATGCCATACGCCCATGACGGCCGGAACCACCCTCACGAACGGGACGACCGCCGAGCACGAGCTCGTAGCGCTGCAGCGCGAGCACGGCCGGCCCCTCTTCGCGCTCCTGCTCCGGCTCTGTGACGGCGACCGGCAGCGCGCCGAGGACCTCGTCCAGGAGACGCTGGTGCGGGCCTGGCAGCATCCCGAGGCCCTGCGCGCCGACGACTTCGACTCCGTACGGCCGTGGCTGATGACCGTCGGCCGGCGGCTCGCCATCGACGCGCGGCGGGCCCGGCAGGCGCGTCCCGCCGAGGTCGGGGACGCGATCCTGGAGAACTCGCGCGTGATCGCCGATCACGCCGAACGGGCCGCGGCCGCCCTCGACGTACGCGAGGCTGTGAAGACACTCACTCCGGAGCACCGTGAAGTCCTGGTGCTCGTGTACTTCCAGGGGGCGAGTGTGGCGGAAGCCGCCGAAACGCTGGGGATCCCTGCCGGTACGGTGAAGTCTCGCGCGTACTACGCGCTGCGTGCCCTGCGTCGGGTGCTCCCCGGTTATGCAGCCGACCTGCGGTGAAACCGAAGGCTTGGTCAAACCTCGGTAAAGCGCCTGCTGACGACCATGGTTGAGTAATCGGCTGTCTTCATCCGTGTTCCGGACTGGGGCCCGGCGACGGGCATCGCGCACGCACCGGAGGAAGGCAGGAAGGGATGCTGCACAGAGGTCACGAGAGCGCGGACGGCACAGGTGAAGGCGAACTCATCGTCCCCATGGCCTGGTTGTACGCCGAATACATCGCCGACGAGCTGTTGCGGACGGGCGATCTCATGCCGCCGACGTCCTTCGAGTTCCGCGCCGGGCGGGATGCCCTGGCGCTGACCATCTTCCTGTCCGACACCGACGGCGAACTCTCGGGCATCCGGGTGGTCTCCCAGTTGGAGACCTGGCTGTCCCTGACCGCGTACGACCAGCCCTGGCAGGACTGGGTCGGCGAGCGGATGGCCCTGCTCGCCGCCGAGGTGGCCGAATCCGGGGCTCCCGCACCGGACTTGGCGTTGGCGGAGGATGCCTGGCGCTGGCTGGAGGAGACGGAGCTGCTCGCGCCGGACCTCAACGCGGCGGTGCCGGGCGGCGGTCCGGCGGTCGGTGAGGACGAGGGACCCAAGGTGTGGACGAAGGCGTGGCAACTCGGCCTGCCCCTCGGCCACCTCGCCATCCACCTTTTTTGAGACCTGTTTCGATCCGGACCAATCCGCGTGCCGGGCCGCTACGAATCCCTTGATTGCGATTCTGTGTGTGCCTTGAGTGATTCGACGGTCTGGTGCGTACCGATGGGAGCAACGAGTAACCCAACCCGCACCCAACGGCACGAGGATTCGGCATGAGGTCCCTGGAGAGGCATCGCGACGTCGCCGCGTACGCGCTCGGCGTGCTGGACGAGGCGGACGCCTTCCGCTTCGAGGACCACCTCATGGAGTGCGCGCGCTGCGCGGCACACGTGACCGAGTTCGGGCCCATCACCCGGCAGATGATGCTGTATCGCCGGGCGACCCCGCGCTTCGTGCACCCCATGGCCAAACCCGGTCCGCAACTGCTGGACCGGCTCCTTGGCGCGGTGGCGGCCCGACATCACGCCGGGCGCCGGCGCTTCCTGTACGCGGTCGCCGCGTCCGTGGCGATCGCCGCGGCCGGCCCCGGCATCGCGATGTACGCGAGCGGTGGCGACCAGAGCGTGCAGGTCGCCGCGACCGACGCCAAGACCGGTGTGTGGGCGAAGGTGAAGGTCGCGGACGAGGAGTCGGGCAGCGCGATCCAGGTCGAGGTGAAGGACGGCGCGGGACCGCGCTCCTGTCGCCTGGTCGTGGTCGGCCGCGACGGCTCCGAGGAGACCGTGACGAGCTGGACCGTGCCCGACCACGACGCCCGCCCCAACACCATCCAGGGCAGCGCGGCCATGCATCCCGACGAGATCGACCACTACGAGGTGCGCACGGCGGAGGGCGATCACCTGGTCACGCTCGACCCCGCCTAGAACTCGTCGAGGGCCGCCCTCCTGAGGCGACCGGGGTTCTCCTACTTCAGCAGCTTCGACATCCTCCGGTCCGCGAGCGGTTTGCCGCCGGTCTGGCAGGTCGGGCAGTACTGGAGCGAGGAGTCGCTGAAGGAGACCTCGCGGATGGTGTCGCCGCACACCGGGCAGGCCTCGCCGGTGCGGCCGTGGACGCGCAGGCCGCTCTTCTTCTCGGCCTTCAGACGGCCGGCGGCGACGCCGCGCGAGCGCTCGATGGCCTCGGTGAGGGTGCCGCGCAGGGCCTCGTAGAGACGGGTCGTCTCCTCCGGGGTGAGGGACGCGGCGAGTTTGAAGGGGGACATCTTCGCGGCGTGCAGGATCTCGTCGCTGTACGCGTTGCCCACGCCCGCGATGAGGCTCTGGTCGCGCAGCGCCCCCTTGAGCTGGCGTCTCTCGGTCTTCAGGAGGTCCGCGAAGGCCTGCTCGTCGAAGGCGTCGGCGAGCGGGTCCGGGCCCAGGCGGGCGACGCCCGGAACCTCCTGGGGGTCGTGGACGACGTACACCGCGAGGCGTTTCTGGGTGCCCGCCTCGGTGAGGTCGAAGCCCGCGCCGGTCTCCAGGGCGACACGCAGGGCGAGAGGGCCCTTGCCGGGGCGGGGCGGGCCGTCGGGCAGCTTGTCCTTCCAGTGCAGCCAGCCCGCGCGGGCGAGGTGGGTCACGAAGTGCGGGCCGCCGTCCGTCTCCAGGTCGAGGAACTTGCCGTGCCGGTGCACGGCGGTGACCTCGTGGCCCTCGACGGCCGTCAGGGGAGGGTCGTACGTCTTCAGGACACTGATCGCCACGGGCAGCACCCGGACGATCTCGTGTCCGACCAGGTGCTCGGTGAGGAAGTCTTTGAGTGCTTCGACCTCGGGGAGTTCCGGCATACGTCCAGGGTGCCATCCGGCGCCGACAACGCCAGGCGGGTTCAGTCGCCGGCCGGTACCACGAACTCGCACCACACGCACTTGCCGCCGCCCCGCGCCTCCACGCCCCACACGTCCGTGAGCAGGTCGACCAGGAGCAGACCACGTCCCGAGACACCCGACTCCCCCGCCTCGCGGCGGCGCGGCAGGGCGCTGGAGGAGTCCTCGACCTCGACGCGCAGCCGCCGGTCGCCGTCGGTGAGGACCCTGAGAGTGACGATCGCGGCGCCCTCGGTGTGCATGAGGGCGTTGGTGATCAGTTCGTCGGCGACGAGTTCGATCTCGTCGGCGCGGTCGCGGGCGCCCCAGGACCGGACCGCGGCGCGGATCATGTGGCGCGCCTGGGTGAGCGCCTCGGGGTCGCCGGGCGCCACGTGCTGCTGGAGCCGGCCGCCGGTCTGCTGGGCCTCGAGGCCCCGGCGGCGCAGCAGGAGCAGGGCCACGTCGTCGTCGCCGTTGCGCTCCTCGGCCACGTCGATCAGACAGTCCGCGAGGTCGCGTACGTCGTCCGGGCCGCTGCGGATGAGGGCGGTGAGAGTCTGCATGCCCTCGTCGAGATCGGCGCCGGGCAGTTCGACCAGACCGTCGGTGCACAGCAGGAGGGTGTTGCCGGGGTCCAGCTCCAGGGTGGCCACGGGGTAGTCGAGGCTGCCGAACTCGGCGGACAGGCCCAGCGGGAGTCCACCCTGGACGGGGATGCGGCGGCAGCTGCCGTCGGCGTACCGGATGAGCGGGTCGATGTGGCCGGCCCGGACGACCTGGACGACTCCGGTGGCCAGGTCGGCCTCCGCGTACAGGCAGGTCGCGAAGCGGTCGGTGTCGAGTTCGTGCAGGAAGACGGAGGCGCGGGCCATGACGGTGGCGGGAGTGTGGCCCTCGGCGGCGTAGGCGCGCAGGACGATGCGGAGCTGGCCCATCACGGCCGCCGCGTGCGTGTCGTGGCCCTGGACGTCGCCGATGACGGCGCCGACCCGGCCGCCGGGCAGCGGGATCAGGTCGTACCAGTCGCCGCCGATGTCTCGCCCGAAGGTGCCCGCGGCGGAGCCCGCCCGGTAGCGGACGGCGACGTCGGCGCCGCGCACGCTGGGGATCGAGCGCGGCAGCATGGCCTGCTGGAGGCCGGTGGCGAGGTCCTTCTCCTGCTCGTAGAACATGGCCCGCTGCAGGCTCTGCGCGATGCTGCTGCCGAGCGCGAGCAGCACGTTGCGCTCCTCCGGGGAGAAACCGCGCCGGTCGCTGTAGAGCAGGCCCATCGCGCCGATCGGGCGGCCCTGGGCGATCAGCGGGAGGTAGGCGGCCGCGGTGATGTGCAGGTCGGTGAGGTACGGCCAGAGGATCGGAAAGCGTTCCGCGAACTCCTGCGGGGACTCGATGAAGCACGGGGCGAGGGTCCGTACGACCTCGCTCATCGGGTAGTGCTCGTCGATCCGGGTGACCTCGGTGCCGGGGACGAAGCTGCCCGCGGGGCCCTCGGCGATCAGCCGGATCCGGCCGGCCTCGACCTGGCCCATGACCAGGCTGGTGGCGCCCAGATGGGTGAGGCCGTGGGTGTCCTTGAGGACGTCGATGACGTCCTGCACGGAGCGGGCGTGCGCGAGGGCGGCCGTCGTCAGCTGGACGACGTTGGTCTGCTCGCGCCGGGCCGCGTCCTGGGCGGCCTGCTCGCCGTGCGCCTCGGTGTCGCTCAGCTCCTGGGTGGCGTCCCGCACGATGCCGATGACACGGCGGGGACGGCCCGTCTCGTCGCGCCGGATGTAGCCCTGGGTGTGGGTCCAGCGCAGGGTGCCGTCTCGGCGCCGGATGCGGAAGTAGGCGCCGTAGTTCTCGCTGCCGTCCTTCAGCGCCTGCGAGACCAGGGCGTCCAGCCGGTGGCCCTCGACCGTGGGGACCCGGATCGCGAGGCTCTCGGGGTGGTCGTCGTACTCGTCGGGGCGCAGGTCGAAGACCTCGTGGGCCTGGGCGTCCATGTGGAACAGGCCGTTGTCCAGGTCCCAGTCGAAGCTGCCCATGCGATTGAGCGCCAGGATCGGATCCGGGTGGGCTGGCCAGTCGTCCGGGAGGGACAGGGCGCTCGCTCCCCGATCAACCATGGGCCCACCTTGCCAGGATTCGCCGGATTCTTCGACCCGGCCGGGACGGTTCGGTACGGTCCCGGCCTGGGCGGAGGCCATCGATCGCCGGGGTCGGGGTCAGCCGTCGAAGGCGTCCGTGTCGTCCGGGATCAGTCCGCCGCCGTCGGGCAGGTCCGGGGTCTCCGGGACGGACTCGGGCCCGATCTCGTCGTCGGGGTCCGGCGGGGACACGGGCGTGACGGAGTCGGGGGCGGTCGTGGGCACGGTCGCGGGCGGTGTGGCCGTGACCGTCGCCGTGGGGCAGACCGTGAGGGTCGCGGGCGGCTGGGACGGGACCACGGCGTCGGTGGCGCCCGGGGTGACGGTCACGGTCGGGGTGACGCAGTCCGTGGCCGACGGGGAGGTGACGGCGTTCTCGTCGCTCCCATCGCTCTCGCCGGTCGGGGACGTGCCGTCCTCCCGCGGTGAGGCGCCGGGGCTCGACCCGCTGTCGTCCGGGCTCGGCGTGAGGGTCGCCAGGCCCTGCGTGGACGTGGACGTGGGAGTGGGTGGTGTGGGCGTCGGGGTCAGCGGGAGCGGCGACGGGACGACGTGATCGTGGTGCACGTCGTGGCCGATGGGCCGCTCGATCCAGGTGTTGTCGACGATGTTGATGATCGTGATGTTGGTGATCGCCTGGGGTGCCGGGATCACGACGACCACCTGCGCGGGCCGGTAGCCGGACCAGGGCCGGCCGCTCGTGGCGTAGCGGCCGTGCTGGGCGACCGGCGACCCCAGCGGGTTGCCGCAGGCGCAGCGGACGCGGGGTGTGCCGCGGTTGTCCACGAGGACGGCGGTACCGGCCTGGAGGACGGACTGGTAGCCGGTCGTCCGTCCTGCGCGGTAGCCGTGGTTGGTGACCCGGGTGTCGGCGCGCAGCGCCACGGGGGCGAGACCGCGCAGAAAGGCGGGGACAGAGGCCTGCGAGATGCCCTCGGCCTGCGCGAAGGCGCGAGACCTGGACGGGTCGGCGTTGAGGTACTCGATCTGCCGGTTCACGTCACAGCTGGCTGCGCGTGCGGTACCGGCATAGAGGCCCGGGGTGCTGCCCTGGAGGGAACGGACCCGTGGGCTCGATGCCGTGCGGGCCGGTGAGGGAGTCGTCGGCGTGTGCGTCGGCGTCGGCGTGACCGTCGGCGTCGGCGTCACCGTCGAGGTGGCCGTCGACTCGGTGAACGGGTCGGGGCCCTGCGCCGCGGCCGGCTGCAGAAAGACCTCGCCGCTCGACTTCGTGTCCTTGGCGCCGTCGCCTCCGCAGCCGGCGACGAGGAGCGCCGCCGAGAGCGCGCAGGCCGTGGCGATGGTTCCGGTGACTGTTCGCACCTGATCCTCCCGCCTCACTGAAGGCAGTTCGTCACCATTGTCTGCGTCACTCACTTGGGTTACGCAAGCGGAGGCGGGATATACGGAGAGTGACATAGGGTTCCGACGCGCACAGGACGAGCGGCAGCGGAGGGAGGCAGGGCGACCGTGGAGTGGTTCACCGCATCCGGCTACTGGTGGAGCCGACTGCTCTTCCAGCGGGCTCTCGCCGGCGTGTATCTGGTGGCGTTCCTGACGGCGGCCCTCCAGTTCCGAGCCCTGATCGGCGAACGCGGCATGCTCCCCGTCCCCCGACTGGTCGCACGCGTGCCGTTCCGACAGGCACCGAGCCTCTTCCAACTCCACTACTCCGACCGGTACTTCGCGGCCTGCGCCTGGACCGGTTGCGCGGTGTCGGCCGCGCTGCTCGCCGGACTGGACTCCCAACTACCCCTGTGGGCGGGGATGTTGCTCTGGCTGCTGCCGTGGGTGCTGTACCTGTCGATCGTCAACGTCGGCCAGACCTGGTACGCGTTCGGCTGGGAGTCGCTGCTCCTTGAGGTGGGCTTCGTCGCGGTCCTGCTCGGCAACGACGACGTGGCCCCGCCGATCGTGCTGCTGTTCCTGCTGCGCTGGATCCTGTTCCGCGTGGAGTTCGGCGCGGGCCTGATCAAGATGCGCGGCGACGCCTGCTGGCGGAAGCTGACCTGCCTCTACCACCATCACGAGACGCAGCCCATGCCGGGCCCGCTGAGCTGGTTCTTCCACCACCTCCCCCGCCCACTGCACCGGGTCGAGGCAGCCGCCAACCACGTCACCCAACTCGTCGTGCCGGTCCTGCTGTTCACCCCGCAGCCGGTCGCCACGGCCGCCGCGTCCCTGATGATCCTGACCCAGCTGTGGCTGGTCCTGTCCGGCAACTTCTCCTGGCTGAACTGGATCACCGTCGTGCTCGCGCTCTCCGCGCTGGAACTCCCGGGCGAGGCACCGCCGTCCGTGCCCGCCGCCCCGCTCTGGTACGAGGTCCTGGTCCTCGCCGTGACCGCCCTGCTCGTCGGCCTGAGCTTCCACCCCGTGCGCAACATGCTCTCCCGCCGCCAGATCATGAACCGCTCCTTCGACCCGCTCCATCTGGTCAACACCTACGGCGCGTTCGGCAGCGTCAGCCGGGTCCGGTACGAGGTGGTGATCGAGGGCACGGCGGAGGAGGTGCCCCGCGAGGACTCGGAGTGGCGGGAGTACGAGTTCAAGGGCAAGCCTGGTGATCCGCGGCGCCTGCCACGCCAGTTCGCGCCGTACCATCTGCGGCTGGACTGGCTGATGTGGTTCGCGGCGCTGTCGCCGACCTATGCCGAGCCGTGGTTCGGCGGACTGGTGGAACGCCTGCTAGAGAACGACCGCGACACGCTACGACTCCTGCGCCGCTCCCCGTTCCCGCCCGACGCCCCGCCCCGCTTCGTCCGCGCCCGGCTCTTCCGGTACCGGTACACGAACTGGCGGGAGTTGCGGGAGACGGGCGCGTGGTGGGAGCGGACGTTCGTGCGGGAGTATCTGCCGCCGACGCGGCTAGCTGGAGTGGTTCGATCGTGACAACCCCCCGTGGCCAGACATATCCCACCTGAATAAATTGAGATCAACTACGGTCTGTTTTAAGGAGTTACCGAGCACTTGCCACTGCCGCGGCCTGCATTTCGCCATATTGGCGGTGATGTTCTCCAAGTCGGCATGCGGGAGAGTGGCGATGACGGGTGGGGGCCGAAGCGTCTCCGTGGGTGGCGAGGCGATGGGTCAGTTCATCGCCGGAGACAACAACAACGTCTACGGCGTAGTGGTGAACGCGAGTCATTCGACCGTGACCGTGCTGGGACCGGACAGACAGCCCAAGCCCGTCCGACGCGAGCGCATCGAGCGCCTGCCGCGTCGCGGTCCCCAACCACTCGGCCGGGAGAGCGAGTTGGCCTCGGTGCTGAGGAGCGTCGCGGACAACGAACCGGTCGATGTGTACGGTCCGGTCGGCATCGGCAAGAGCGCGCTGGTCCGACAGGCGGTCTTCGAGGTCGCCGCCCCCGACGGCGTCGTATTCCTCAACGGGCACGGCCATGACGTCGACGACATCCTCCAAGGCGTCTTCGAGGCCTGCTACGACAGCCCCGGACACCGCCCCGGCGAGGGCGAACTGCACCGTCTTCTGGGCGATCTCCGGCTCTGTGTCGCGGTCGACGACCTGGAAGCCTCGGACCGGGACCTGACACGCCTCCTGGACACGATCCCGCGCGGCACTCTCCTGATCAGTTCGTCGCAGCGCCTGCTCTGGGGCCACGGCAGGCACGTCGAGCTTTCGGGTCTGTCCCGGGAAGCCGGACTGCGCCTGTTCGCCCGTGAGCTGCGACGGCCCCTGCACCCGACCGAGTCGGCCAACGCGACGGCGCTGTGGGAGAGCAGCCAGGGCCATCCGTTCGAGCTGATCCGGGCCGCCGCCCTGGCCCGCCCCGCCGAGCGCGACGGGGAGCCCCGGCTGCCCGCCCCCGCCGAGATCCCCACCCTGCTACGGCATGCCCTCGCCGGCCTGAGCGACCTGGCCCGGCAGATGCTGTCCCTGTTCTCGGCGGTACCGGAGGCGGCCGTCACCACCAAGGTGCTCGTACGGCTGTTGCCCGCCGGCACCACGGCGGAGGCCGTCGAGGAGTCCGCCCACCACCTTTCCAGGCTGGCGCTGCTCACCGTCACCGAGCAGCGCATGGGCCTCGGTGCCCAGGTCGCCGAGGCGCTCCCGGCGGAACTGACGCTCGGCGACGATCAGATCGCCGAGGCGGTGGTGCGGCTCACCGAATGGGTGTCGGCGCGGCAGACCCCGCCTTCGGAGATCGCCGACCACGCCCCGCTCATCGGCGCCCTGGTGGATGCCGTGAGCCGGGCAGGCAGGCCGGAACTCGGCGTCGGGCTGGCCAGGGCCGCCGCGCCGGGCGCCGCGTGCTCCTTGCGTCCGGGTGCGTGGAGCCGCGTCCTCACCCGCGGTCTGACCGCCGCCCAGCAGGCCGGTGACCGGCGCGCCCACGCCTACTTCACCCACGAGACCGGCGTCCGCTCGCTGCTCACCGGAGAGCGCGTCGCGGCCGCGACGGCCTTCGCAGCCGCCGCACTGGCCTGGCACACCCTTGGCGATCAAGGGAGCGCCGCGATGGCCGAACACGCCCATGCGCTGGCAACACCCGACTCACCGCTCACCGCCGGGCCATCGGCGCACCAGCCGCTCGACGACGGCAGCGGCCTCAGCGATCACCCGTCCAACTCATCCGGCCCTGCCGATCCATCAGGAACGACAGCGCATTCCACCTCCACGCCAAGCCCGGCAGACAGCTCTGCGACCCACTCCGGGTCGGCACCGCACCAGCAGCCTCCCTCACCCGGAAGCAACGGAAGCAACGGAAGCAACAGTGCCGCTCCGGGCGGCGGTGGCCCCGCGGGCAAACTGGGCAGCCTCTCGCTCAAGGCCAAGGTCGTGATCGGGGCCTCGTTGCTCGCCGCCGCCGGCGGCGGGGTCGTCGTGCTCGGACAGGGCGACGGCGCCGAGGCCATCCCGACCGTACCGCTGCATGTACAGGTCGTCACCGGCGAGTTCGAAGTGACGGACATGCCCGGGACTCCCGAAGGACCGTGCCCGAGCGGCACCGGCAAGACCGACTGCACAAAGGTCACGCAGGTGGCCAGAGGCAAGGAGGGCCCGGTCCAGGTCATCCCCGCCGGACAGCTCCCGAAGGGCGTGGCGGTCGTCTACTGGGGCTGCGACGAGGGTCCCGCGTCGGCCGGTTGCACCGTCAAGGCGGACCGGGAACGCACGGTCTGCGCCACGACGACCAGCCCCAAGGACACAGCGGCGAGGAAGCAGTGCGAGGAGCGGGTCAAGGACCTCCGCCCGTCGACTTCCGGAACGGCCCTGGTCTCGATCAACCTCGCCGCGACGGACTTCGAGGTCACCGTCACCCCGGACACCCCCGGCGGGAAGCCATGTGTCCAACCTCCCCTGAACCATGAAGCCACACCGGATCCGACCACGGAACGCCGCTGCGAGTTCGTCGTCCCGCTCGGTACGAAGATGCGCCTCGCAGCCGAGATCACCGGAAACGAGCCGGTGTTCGATCGGCCGTTCAACGGGGAACCGGTCTGGTTCGGCTGCGACGAAGGACCCTCCGCACCGCCGACGGACATCTCCGACCTGTTGGGCCTCGACGACGCGAACAACCGCCAGACCTTCGCCAACTCGACCACGACCTGCACGCTCACCCTTGATACGGGGCGGTACGTCGGCCTGGGCAGCACCGACGTGGACGATGCCGACGCCGGCGCCCTGGCCCAGGCCTTCGCACAACTTCCCAAGGTCCGCATCGCCCCCGGCGTGACCACCATGCCGGGCGCCAGTTCCGAACCGCTCCAACGAGTACCGTGCTCGTCCGCCGGAGGCCCGGAGGACCTGGACTGCCTGGGAACACGATCCGCGACCGGAGACTGAGGAGAAAGAACGTGACCAGCGAAACGGGGAACAGTGGCATCCACATCGGTGGGAGTGTCACGGGCCAGATCCTGAACGGCGACAACTCATCCCAAAATGCCACACGAATCGCAGCCGAGGACCACACCGGATCCATCGTGCAGTTCACGGAACTGATGCTCGCCCTCATCCCCGAGCTGCACCTGCCGGCAGACCATGAGACCGGCGCTCGCGCGGCGCTGGACGTGATGCGCCAGGAGGCAGCCGAGGAGGCGTCGCCGACGAGGCTCCAGAGTGCGATGACCGCCCTGGTGACCTACTTGTCCCAAGCCGGCCTACCGGCCCTCACCGCCGCTTTCATGACCCTTGCCATGCACCTGGGCGCTGCGGGCCCCCGCTAGGAAGGGCGGAGGACGGCCTGCGCGCCCAGGCCCACGGCTTACGACTCGTCCGCTCAGAGGCCGTAGACCCGTGCGGCCGTGGCCTCGAAGATCTGGGCGTGTGCCGACTCCGGCGTCAACTCCCGCGTCGCGTCGACCACTTGTCCGTACGTCGCGCCCAGCACGGACACCGGCCAGTCCGAGCCGAACATCAGACGGTCGGGGCCGAAGGCGTCCAGGGCCACGTCCACGGAGGGCCGCAGGTCGGCGACGGTCCATGTCTCCGGGTCCGCCTCGGTGACCAGACCCGACACCTTGGCGACCACGTTGGGCAGGGCGGCCAGGGCGCGGAAGTCGGCGGCCCAGGCATCCAGGGCGCCGGACGCGATCGGCGGTTTGCCCAAGTGGTCGAGGACGAAGGTGAGTTCGGGGTGGGACGCGGCGGCCTTGGCACTGGCGGGGAGCTGGTGGGGCTGCACGATCAGGTCGTAGACCAGGCCCGCCGTCGCGAGCGCCGCCAGGCCGCGGTGGACGTCGGGGCGCAGCAGCCACTCCGGGTCGGGCTCGCCCTGGACCTGGTGGCGGATGCCCTTGAGGTACCGGCCGCCGGGGAGTTCGCGCAGCCGGGCCAGTTCGTCGGCCACGTCCGGGCGGGTGAGGTCGGTCCAGCCGACCACGCCGGCGACGAGGTCGTGCGCGTCCGCCAGGGCCAGGAACTCCGGGGTCTCCTCCGGCACGGTGATCGTCTGCACGAGGACCGTACGGTCGACCCCGGCCGCGCGGGCCTCGGGGACGAGGTCGGAGAGGCCGAAGTCCCGGCGCAGGGGACTGTGTTCGGGGATCCAGTCCTGGTCCCGGACGGACAGGTCCCAGATGTGGTGGTGGGCGTCGACGGTCATGGCAGCTCCCATACGACGGGCAGGCTCGCGTCCGTGCCCCCGTCGGAGTAGTCGTGGACCACGTCGAGGAGCTGGACCATCCGTGCCTGCCAGGCGACGTTGACGGGGAGTTCCTTCAGCGCGGCGAGGAGGCGGGCGTAGTCCTCGCACTCCAGGAGGTGGAAGAGGTCGGTGCCGCTGCGCCAGATGGTCCAGGAGGTGGCGCCGGCCTCGCGGATCGCGGCCGTGAGTTCCTTCGGGACCTCGCGGTGGGCGGCCTCGTACTCGGCGACGCGGTCCGCGCGGACCTTCGTGTGCAGGGCGACTCTCATGACGGCTCCTCGGCGCCGGGCTCGGAGGGCACCGGCGCGTCGGGCGGGATCAGGCCCTCCGCGCGCAGTTCCTCCCAGAACTTCCGCGGCACCGGCGCCGCGAACTGCTCGGCGCAGTCCCGCACTTCGGCCGCCGACCGCGCGCCGACCAGCACGCTCGCGACCACCGGATGCGCGGCGCAGAAGGCCAGGGCGGCAGCGCGCAGGGTGGTGCCGTGCTGCTCGGCGAGGGCCTTCAGGCGCAGGGCGCGGTCCAGCAACTCCTGTGGTGCGGCGGCGTAGTCGAAGGTCGCGCCCGGCTTCGGGTCGGCGAGCAGGCCGGAGTTGAAGGCGCCGCCGATGACGACGGACGTGCCGCGTTCCTGGGCCGCCGGGAGGAGGTCGGCGAGGGCCGCGTGGTCCAGGAGTGTGTAGCGGCCCGCGCACAGCACGACGTCGACGTCCGTGTCGCGGACGAAGCGGGTGAGCATCGGTGTCTGGTTCATGCCGGCGCCGATCGCCCGGACCACGCCTTCCGAGCGGAGCTTCTCCAGGGCCGGATAGCCCTCGCGGAAGGCCTCTTCGGCATGGTCGTCGGGGTCGTGGAGGTAGACGACGTCCACGTGGTCGAGCCCGAGGCGTTCGAGGCTGGACTCCAGGGTGCGGCGAACGCCGTCGGCGGTGAAGTCCCAGACGCGCCGGTGGGTCGCGGGGACGGCGAAGCCGTTGGCGAGGTCGTCGCCGGTCGCCTCCGGGGTCGGTTCCAGGCGGCGGCCGACCTTGGTGGAGATCGTGTACTCGGACCGCGGGAGCTCGCGCAGGGCCGCGCCGAGCCGGCGTTCGGACAGGCCGATGCCGTAGTGCGGGGCGGTGTCGAAGTAGCGGATGCCCTGCTGCCAGGCGGTGGCGACGGCGTCGTGGGCCTGGTCCTCGCCGAGTTCGGTGTAGAGGTTGCCGAGCGGGGCGGCGCCCAGGCCGAGGGGGCTGACCGGGACTCCGCTCCGGCCGAGGGTGCTCACTGGCCCGCCGGGCGCAGGCGCAGGCCCTGCATGCCGCCGTCCACGGCGAGCGAGGTGCCGGTGGTGGCGCCGGACAGGGGGCTGGCGAAGTAGGCGATGGCGCCCGCGACCTCGTCCGCCGAGACGAGCCGTCCGCTGGGCTGGCGGGCCTCCAGCGCGGCCCGTTCGGCGGCCGGGTCGGTGGCCGCGTCCAGCAGTCGGCCGACCCAAGGGGTGTCCGCCGTACCGGGGTTGACGCAGTTGACGCGGATGCCCTCGCGGAGGTGGTCGGCGGCCATGGCGAGGGTGAGGGAGTACACGGCACCCTTGGTCGCGCTGTACAGGGCGCGTTGGGGCAGGCCCGCCGTGGCCGCGATCGAGCAGGTGTTGACGACGGCCGCGTGCTGCGACTCCCGCAGGTGCGGCAGCGCGGCACGGGTCACACGGACCATGCCGACGACGTTGACGTCGAGGACGCGGTGCCACTCGGCGTCGTCGTTGTCCTCGACGGTGCCCTGTGCGCCGACACCGGCGTTGTTGATCACTACGTCGAGGCCGCCGAGTTCGGCGACCGCGGCGGCCACCGCCTCCCGTACCGAGGTGTCGTCGCTGACGTCGGCCCGGTAGCCCAGCAGCGGCTTCTCCACCGAGGAGGGGTCGAGGTCGAGGACGGCGACTTGTGCGCCGCGTGCGGCGAGGAGTTCGGCCGTCGCCCTGCCGATGCCGGAGGCGCCGCCGGTGACCAGGGCCTTCAGCCCGTCGAAGTCGGTCATGCCGCCCGTCCCTTCTTCTCGTCCAGGTCGGCGGCCCAGAAGGCGCCGCCGGGAAAGGTGTACCGCGCGATGGACTCCGGCCGCATGGCGGCCGAGAAGCCCGGCGCGCTGGGTGCCGTGTAGTGACCCTCTCTGATCACCACCGGTTCGAGGAAGTGCTCGTGCAGATGATCGACGTATTCGATCACCCGGTCCTCGACCGTGCCGGACACCGACACATAGTCGAACATCGAGAGGTGCTGGACGAGTTCGCACAGGCCGACGCCGCCGGCGTGCGGGCAGACCGGGACGCCGAACTTGGCGGCGAGCAGCAGGATCGCGAGGTTCTCGTTGACGCCGCCGACGCGGGCCGCGTCTATCTGGACGACGTCGAGGGCGCCGGCCTGGAGGAGCTGCTTGAAGACGATCCGGTTCTGGACGTGTTCGCCGGTGGCGACCTTGACGGGGGCGACGGCGGCGCGGATCGCCGCGTGGCCGAGGACGTCGTCGGGGCTGGTGGGTTCCTCGACCCAGTAGGGGTCGAACTCGGCGAGGGCCTTGGTCCAGCGGATCGCCTCGGCCACGTCCCAGCGCTGGTTGGCGTCGATGGCCACGCGGATGTCGGGGCCGACGACCTCGCGGGCGACCCGGCAGCGCCGTATGTCGTCCTCCAGGTCGGCGCCGACCTTCAGCTTGATCTGCTTGAAGCCGTCGGCGACCGCCGCGGCGGCGAGCCGGGTGAGCTTCTCGTCGCTGTAGCCGAGCCACCCCGGGGAGGTGGTGTAGGCGGGGAAGCCGCGGGCGAGCAGGTCGGCGGTGCGTTCGGCGGCGCCCGCCCGGCCCCGGCGCAGGATCTCCAGGGCTTCCTCGGGGGTGAGCGCGTCGGTGAGATAGCGGAAGTCGATCTGGCCGACCAGCCATTCGGGCTCGGCATCGGCGAGCAGGCGCCACAGCGGCTTGTCGGCGCGCTTGGCCGCGAGGTCCCACACGGCGTTGACGACCGCGCCGATCGCCATGTGCATCACGCCCTTCTCGGGCCCCAGCCACCGCAGTTGGCTGTCTCCGATCAGGTCCCGGTACAGCGCCCCCGGGTCGTCGCACACCTCGTCCACGGACCGGCCGACCACATGGTGGCGCAGCGCGTGGATCGCGGCGACCTGGACCTCGTTGCCCCGCCCGATGGTGAAGGTGAACCCGTGCCCCTCCGGCCCCTGCGCGCCGTCCGCCGCTTCCGTGCGCAGCACGACGTACGCGGCCGAGTAGTCGGGGTCCGGATTCATCGCGTCGGAGCCGTCGAGCTCACGCGAGGTCGGGAACCGGATGTCATAGGTGTCGACCGCGGTGATGCGGAACGAGGGGACGGGCGTCGCGGACACGTAGGGCCTTTCAGTCGGTGACGGGGAGCGAGGCACGGCCCTAGTCCTGGGCGCGGCCCGTCGTCAGTCGGGCGATCATGAGGGCGACCAGGATGATTCCGCCGTAGATGGCGTCGATCCAGAAGGACGGCACCTGGGCCAGGGTGAGCATGTTCTTCACGACACCCAGCAGGAGTACGCCGGTGAGGGCGCCGAACATCGTGCCCCGGCCGCCGTCCAGGCTGATGCCGCCGATGACGGCCGCCGCGAACACCGTGAAGATCATGTTCTGGCCCTGGTTGGCGCCGATCGCGCCGACGTAACCGGTGTACATGAGGCCGCCGAGGGAGGCGAGGACACCGGCGACGACGTACACGCCGAGCCGTACCCGGTCGACGCGGATACCGGCGGCGCGGGCCGCCTCCAGGTTGCCGCCGATCGCGTACAACGAGCGGCCCAGGCGGTGGTACTTGAGGAAGAACCCGGCGATGGCGAAGGCGATGGCGGCCACCCAGACCGACAGGGGGATGCGCAGGAAGGTGCTGGTGGCCAGCGAGAAGAACGAGTCGGGCATGCCGAAGAGCGTCTTGCCCTTGGTGGCGCCGACCAGGAGTCCGCGCAGGATGATCAGCATGGCGAGGGTGACGATGAACGCGTTGAGCTTCACCTTCACCACGAGGATGCCGTTGAAGGCGCCGATCACCGCGCCCACCAGGGGGATCGCCAACAGGGCGAGTCCGGCGGGGAGTTCGGTGCCCCAGCCGGCGTTCGCGGCGGGCAGCACCAGGAGTGCGGCGACCGCCGGCGCGATGCCGACGACCGACTCCAGGGACAGGTCGAACTTGCCGGTGATGAGCACCAGCGACTCGGCCAGCACCACCATCGCGAGCGCCGCGGACGAGGCCAGGATGGAGATCAGGTTGGCTTCGGTGAAGAAGGAGTCGTTGAGCACCGCGCCGAGCAGCAGGAGCACCAGCAGCGCGGGGACGAGGGCGAGTTCACGGGCCCGTCGGACGAGCACCGCCCTCGCCGATCGGGTGTCGGGGATGCTCACCGGCTTCACCGGCGGAGCCTTGGTGTCAGCCATGGTCCACTCCTTCGATGGAGGCGATCAGCTCGTGGTCGCGCCAGCCCGCCGCGTACTCGGCGACGACGCGGCCGTGGAAGAGGACGAGGACGCGGTCGCAGCGCCGCAGGTCGTCGAGTTCGTCGGAGACGACGAGCACGGCGGTGCCGTCCTCGCGGGCGGTGTCCACGCGGGCGAGCAGCGACTCCTTGGACTTCACGTCCACGCCCGCGGTGGGGTTGATGAGGACCAGCAGCCGGGGTTCGGAGGCGAGGGCGCGGGCCATGACGACCTTCTGCGCGTTGCCGCCGGACAGGTCGGAGACGGGCTGTTCGGGGCCCTCGGCGTGGATGTCGAGGCGCTCGATCAGCTCGGTGGCGAAGTCGCGTTTGCGGTCGGTGCCGACGAAGCCGAAGCGGCCGAGCCGTTCCAGGACGCTCATGGTGGCGTTGTCGCCGATGGTCATGCCGGCCACCAGGCCCTGTTCGTGCCGGTCGCGGGGTACGCAGCCGACTCCGGCCCGCAGCGCGGACTGCACGTCGCCGAACGGGAGGGGTCTGCCGTCGAGTTGAGCGGTGCCCGCCGCCGGTGCGTACAACCCGGCGAAGGACTCGGCGAGTTCGATCTTGCCGCTGCCGCTGGATCCCGCGAGCCCGACGACCTCACCGCGGCGGACGGTCAGGTCGATGTCCTGGTAGGCGTCCGCGGTGAGCCCGCGGGCGTCGAGGAGGACCGGCGCGCTGTCGTCGACGATCTTCTCCTGCAGCGCCTGTTCGGCGATCGTCTCCAGGCTCTCCCCCGCCATCGCCTCCACCAGGGCCGCCCTCGGCAGGTCCGCGACGGGGGCCGTGGTGATCCAGCGGGCGTCGCGCAGCACGGTGACGGTCTGGCAGACCTCGTAGACCTCCTGGAGGTGGTGGGAGATGAACAGGAAGGTGACGCCCGAGTCCTGGAGTCCGCGCATGCGGCCGAAGAGCCGCTCGATCTCGCGGTTGTCGAGCTGGGCGGTGGGTTCGTCGAGGATGATGAAGCGGGCGCCGAAGCTCAACGCCCGGGCGATCTCCACCATTTGGCGGTCCTCGACCTTGAGGTCGGCGGTGCGCGCCTCCGGGTCGACGTGCACGTCCCAGGTGTCGAGGAGTTCGGTCGCCTCGGTGCGCAGCCGGCGCCAGCTGATGAACCCTCGGCTCAGCGGCTGACGGTTGATGAAGAGGTTCTCCGCCACGGTCAACTCGGGGACGACCGTGGGGTGTTGGTAGACGCAGGCCACCTTGCGGCGCCAGGCGTCGCGGTCGGCGAGCGCGGGTGCGGGCTCGCCGTCGAAGCGGACCGTGCCCTCGTCGGCCGCCTGGAGTCCGGTCAGGACCTGGACCAAGGTCGACTTGCCGGCGCCGTTGCGGCCGACGAGGGCGTGGGACTCGCCGGCCAGCACGGTGAGCCGGCCGTCCGCGAGGGCGGTGGTGGGGCCGTAGCGCTTGACGACGCCGACGGCCTCCACCAGAGGCGTGATCACGGCCGTGCTCATTTGACCGTGTTCCCCCACAGCTTGGGGTCGTCCACGTTGTCCTTCGTCACCAGCGGCGCGGGCAGCTGGTCCTCCAGGATGCCGCTGGGCAGCTTGACGATGGTCGAGTCGTGGTCGGTGGGACCGGGCTTGAAGGTCTTCCCGGCCATCGCGGCCTTGATGTAGTACATGCCGTACTTGGCGTAGGCGTCGGCGGGCTGCGAGACCGTCGCGTCGATCTGGCCCTTGCGGATGGCGTCGAACTCCTGCGGGATGCCGTCGTTGGAGACGATGGTGATGTGGCCCGCCGTACCGGCCGTCTTCAACAGGCCCTTGGACTTGAGGGTCTGCAGGGTTGGCGCCAGGTAGACACCGCCGGCCTGCATGTAGATGCCCTTGATGTCGGGGTTGGCGTTGAGGAGGGTGTCCAGCTTGGAGGCCGCGGTGTCGGACTCCCACTTCGCCGGGATCTCCAGGACCTTGAGCTTGGGGTACTTCGTCTTCACGCAGTCCCGGAAGGCCTCGGAGCGGTCCCGGCCGTTGACCGAGGCCAGGTCGCCCATGATCTGCACGACCTTGCCGCTGGTGATGTGCTGGCCCAGGTACTCGCAGGCCTTCTCGCCGTACGCCACGTTGTTCGCGCGCACCACCATCGCGACCTTGCCCTTGTCGGGCGCCACGTCGACCGCGACCACGGGCACGCCCTTGCGGTCGGCCTGGTCGAGTCCGGCCTCGATCGCGGCACTGTCCAGCGGGGCCACGACCAGGCCCTTCACGCCCTGGTTGAGCTGGTTGTTGATGTCGGTGATCTGCTGGGCCGGGTCACTGTTGGAGTTGACCGTCTTCAGCGCGTCGACACCCTCGGACTTGGCCATCTTCGGCACGTAGTCGTTGTACGACTGCCAGAACGGCGAGGTCAGCAGCGGCAGGATCACCCCGACCTTGCCGGTTCCCCCGCCGCCTCCCGCGCTGCCGGAGCCGCCGGTGTCCTTGGTGCTGCCGCACGCGGTGAGCGCGAGCGACACACTCGCCGCCGCGGCCACCGCGCCGAGCATTCTGAACCTGGTGCGCTTCCCCACTGTCCTGCCGGGCATCTGGCGGCTCCTCGTTGAGCTGTGTTCGAGCGGATGACCGCATACTTATCAGACCACTCTGCCGAAAGAACACCCTCCAGCGGCAGATTTTCCTTGATTCAGGCCATAGTGGTCCTACCACTGTGCCGGTTAGACTTCGGCGCACCCGGTGACTGGAGGAACGGCGTGGACGAGACGGCTCCGCAGAAGGGCACCGTGACCCAGCGCGCGATCGAGCAGGTCAAGGGCATGATCGGCGAGGGTCGCCTGGAGCCCGGCCAACGGCTGCCCACCGAGCGCGACCTCGCGGTCCAGCTCGGCATCTCCCGCAGCTCGATGCGCGAGGCGATCCGCGCGCTGACGGTGCTGGGCGTGCTGGAGGCCCGGCACGGCTCCGGGATCTACGTCACCCAGCTGGAGGCCGGCGATCTCCTGGAGACCTTCGGCGTGGTCGCCGACCTGTCCCGGGGCCCGCAACTGGTGGAACTGCTCGAAGTACGCCGCGTCCTGGAGTCGACGGCGACCGCGCTGGCGGCGGCCCGGATCACGCCGGACCAGCTCGCCGAGGTGGAGAAGCACCTCACCGCGATGAACGCCACCGACGATCCCGAGGAGATCCTCGCCCACGACCTCGCCTTCCACCGCGAGATCGCGACGGCGGCCGGCAACGACACCATGGCCGCCATCCTGGAGGGCCTGTCCTCACGGACCTTCCGAGCCCGGGTCTGGCGCGGCTACCAGGAGGAGGGCGCCTTCGAGCGCACCAGACGGGAGCACGCGGCGATCCACCGGGCACTGGTGGCCCACGACCCGGAGGCGGCGCGCGCGGCGGCGGCCGCGCACGTGGGCGAGGTGGAGCAGTGGCTGCGGACGCAGCTCAGTGAGCAGGGCCTGTCCGGCGGATCAGCGCCCCAGGCGCGGGGCGAGGACTGACCGGGCGAGGGACGAGTGGTCCCTGGGCGTTGAACAGGGACGGGCGAGCGCCTCAGCACCCGCCCGTCTCCATCCCGACCTGATGCGTCAGGCCCGCTTGAACCTCAGCGTCACCAACTCGAACGGCCGCAGCCGCAAAGCGACCTGATTGCCCGTCACTTCGGGCGCGGGCGCCTCTTCCTCGGCGAGCGGTCGCTCCAGCAGGTCCGTCGCCGCCACCGACGCCACCTCGAACCCGGCCGTGAGCGTCGCGCGCGCCCGTCCGCCGTGGGCCTCGTGGAAGCGGACGACCACGTCACCGCTCCCGTCGTCCGCGAGCTTGACCGCCGTCACCACGACCGCGTCCCGGTCGACGGCGACCAGCGGCGCGACCTCGCCCGCACCCTCGAGTCGCCGCTCCGGCACATTGATCCGCCAGCCCTCGCGCACTGCGTCCCCGATGCCCGCGCCCGGCACCAGCGCGTGCCGGAAGCGGTGGACGCCCTGGTCGGTCTCGGGGTCCGGGAAGCGCGGGGCGCGCAGCAGGGAGACACGGACGGTGGTGGTCGTGCCCCGGTCGCCGTCCGTCCGGACCGTGCGGGTCACGTCGTGTCCGTACGTCGAGTCGTTGACGACGGCCACGCCCCAGCCCGGCTCCTCCAGATGGACGAAGCGGTGGTTGCAGGCCTCGAACTTGGCCGCCTCCCATGAGGTGTTGGTGTGGGTGGGCCGGTGGAAGTGCCCGAACTGCGTCTCCGACGCGTACCGTTCGGCGTGCACGTCGAGCGGGAAGGCGAGCTTGAGGAACTTCTCCGTCTCGTGCCAGTCCACCTCGGTGTCCACCAGCAGCCGCCGCTCCCCCGGCGCCAGGGACAGCACCTGGGTGACGCGGGAGGCTCCGAAGGTACGGGTGACACGCACCCCGTTCCCTTCCGGCACGACCTCGTCCGCGTCGGTGAGGTCCGTGACGGTGTTGCGGTAGAACTCGTCCACGTCCCAGGCGTCCCACATGTTCGGGAAGTCCGCGTGGAGTTGGAGCAGGTTGGCCGCCCGACCCGGTGCGACGGACTCGCGGTCCGCCTCGATGTCGTAGGCCGATACGACCAGGCCCTGGCCGTCGATCTCGATCCGCAGTCGGCCGTTGTCCAGGACGTGTCCGCCGCCCTCGCGCGCGGTGACCGCCGTCTCGCCGTCGGCCGCCGCCTCTCCCGCGCCGCCGGCCGAGATGCCCGCGCGGGTGTGCGGTGCCGCGTTGAAGACGAGGGGTGTCGTGCCCTCGCCGGCCAGGGCGCGCTGGGCCGCGTCGATGATCGCGGTCAGCTCCTCGGCGAGCCGCGCGTACGTCCGCCGTGCTTCCCGGTGGACCCAGGCGATCGACGAGCCGGGCAGGATGTCGTGGAACTGGTGCAGCAGGACCGTCTTCCAGATGCGGTCCAACTCCTCGTACGGATACGGGAATCCGGTCCGTACGGCCGCCGTCGCCGCCCACAGTTCGGCCTCGCGCAGGAGGTGTTCGCTGCGGCGGTTGCCCTGCTTGGTCTGCGCCTGGCTGGTGAGGGTGGCGCGGTGCAGTTCGAGGTAGAGCTCGCCGACCCAGACCGGCGGCTCGGGGTACTCGGCCTCGGCCTTCTCGAAGAACTCCCGCGGGGTCTCCCAGACGACGGTCGCCGAGCCTTCCAGGTCCCGGAGCCGGGCCGCCTTCGCGACCATCTCGCGGGTGGTGCCACCGCCGCCGTCGCCCCAGCCGGTGGGGGCGAGGGAGTGCCGGGCGACGCCCTTGTCCTTGAAGTTGGTCGCCGCGTGGGCGATCTCGCTGCCCTTCATGGAGCAGTTGTAGGTGTCGACGGGCGGGAAGTGCGTGAAGATCCGGGTGCCGTCGATGCCCTCCCAACGGAAGGTGTGGTGCGGGAACTTGTTGGTCTGCGACCACGAGATCTTCTGCGTCAGCAGCCACTTGGAGCCCGCGGCCTTGATGATCTGCGGCAGACCAGCGGCGAAGCCGAAGGTGTCCGGCAGCCAGGCCTCGTCGTTCTCGACACCGAACTCGTCGATGAAGAACCGCTTGCCGTGCACGAACTGACGGGCCATCGCCTCCGAGCCCGGCATGTTGGTGTCCGACTCCACCCACATACCGCCGGCCGGCACGAACCGCCCGTCCGCCACGGCCTTCTTCACCTTCGCCCACACCTCGGGCCGGTGTTCCTTCACCCACGCCCACTGCTGCGCCTGCGACATGGCGAAGACGAACTCGGGCTCGTCCTCCAGGAGGGCGGTCATGTTCGAGGTCGTACGGGCCACCTTGCGGACCGTCTCGCGCAGCGGCCACAGCCACGCCGAGTCGATGTGCGCATGGCCGACAGCGCTGATGCGGTGGGCGGAGGGAACGGCCGGGGCGGCGAGAACCTCGGTGAGGCGCGAACGGGCGCGCTCCGCCGACCCGTTGACGTCCTGGAGGTCGATGGCGTCCAGCGCCCGCTCCACCGCGCGCAGGATGTCCCAGCGGCGGGCCGACTCCACGGGCAGCTCGGCCATCAGCTCGCCGAGCACCTCCAGGTCCAGCACGAGCTGCCACACTGTCTCGTCGAAGACCGCGAGGTCCATGCGGGTGAGCTTGTACTGCGGTTCGTCGCCGGCCGTCTCCTTGTCGCCCAACTGCGTGGGCAGGAAGGGGTGGTAGTCGAGGATGACGGGGTTGGAGGCGGCCTCGACGTGCAGGACGACCTCCTCGCCGCCCTCGACGAGCGCGCCGACGCGCACCCACTGGTTGCGCGGGTTGAGGCCCTTCACCGGGGTGCCGTCGGGCCGGTAGACCAGGCCCTCGCACTGGAAGCCGGGCATGTTCTCGTCGAAGCCGAGGTCCAGGATCGCCTCGACGGTCTTGCCGGCCCACGCCTGCGGGACCGTCCCGGAGACGCGGAACCAGCTGGTCCCCCAAGGAGCACCCCACCGGGCGCCCACCTCGATCGGCTCGGGCTCGGCCGCGAGCCCTTCGGCGACCGGCACGGGCTCGCCGGGCGCGTTCCACACCGCCACTTCCAGCGGGACGGACTCCGGGTATACGGCGGGGCGGACGCGCTCGTCGAGGACGCGCTTGAGGCGGGCTTCGACCAGGTTGCGGTCGTCATGCATGCGGGGTGCTCCAAGACTGGGTGGACGATTACCGGTGGTGAGCGACGGCTACCAGGTGTGAGTCACGGTGACGGGAGCCGACGCGGTATACAGCTCCCCCACCGCGCTCAGCTCGAACCGTGCGGCCTGCTCACCCTGCTCGGCCCTGAGCCCGGCGACGAAGTACGCGAGCTGGGCGGTGCCGCCGAGGAAGCGGCGGGTGCCGTCGGGCAGGAGGCGGTGGAGCTCGTAGTGGCGTACGGCGCCCGGGGCGGCGCTCCAGCCGAAGCGCAGGTCGCCGCCGGTGGCCGCGGTGATGTCGAAGCCGGCCGGGGCGTCAGGGGTGTCGGGCGTGTCGTGGACGGCGAGACCACCGAGCCGCCACCGCACCGAGGCGCCGGCCACGGTCCCGGTGAGCCGCACGCCGATCGCGTACACGGTCCCGGAGAGCCCCGTGAGCGGGACGGTCACCGTCTGCCACCCGTTGACCGAGTTCACAGGCGAAGCCGCGTCCACCGGCAGATATGTGTACGGCGGTGTCGCCCCCGGTGAACCGGCCTCCGCGGTCGCCACCGCCAGCTCGACGTTCACATCCCCGGCGTCGGCCTTGTACGTCAGCTCGACAACCGTGTTCCCACCGATCGGCAGCCGGGTCGCGTACACCTCCAGGTCCGTCGGCGCGTCCAGCGCACCGGCGACCAGCACACTGCTTCCACCGCGCCACGCGTCCGCGAAGTCAAAGGTCACGGCGGGCCGCTGCCCGGAGGTGTGCACCGCCCAGCGTCTCGACGGCAGCCGGTCCTGCACCCCGAGGTGGTTCCACGCCGTGTCCGATGTGACCGCCCCGTCCTCGTACCACCGCAGCCCGTGCCCGGTGTTGAACACGCTCGCGAACGGCAGCGCGCCGACCGTCGACCGGTCGGCGACCGACACGGCCGGCGCCCGCCAGGGGTCGGTGGTGTCCGGCCGCGAGGGATCGAGGGACCGCCCGGTCCAGAACCGGTCGTCGGAGGCGTGGAAGTCGCCCGGAGTCCGGCTCGCGGGGAGGTGGTTGCGGGTCCACTCGGGCCGGTAGAGGCCGATCGACGTGACGTGCGCCTTGGTGGTCGGCACGATCGCGTCCCAACTCACCGATGAATTGGAGCCGTTGGACTCGACGTCCACGCCCGCCCACAGCTCGTACCGGCTGCGCCCCAGATCCACGGCCTTCTGCCCCGACGAGGCGAGCGTGCTCGTGCTCCACCGGAAGTCGACGAACATGTCGTCCGCGGCCTGGAAGAAGGCCTGGTTCTGCGTGTTGAGGGCGCCCTGCCAGCTCACCGTGCCGTTCACGGTCATCGAGTCGTACCAGGTCACCCGCTGCCCCTGGGCCACCGCGAGGGCCTTCAACTCCTTGACGAAGCCGAGCATGTCGGTGCCGAGGGCGGTGTTGCCGCCGCTGGTCTCGGCGTTCACGAACCACCCGTCGAAGCCGTACGCGGCGGCGACGGCCACGAGTTGGGCGGCGAGCGGGTAGTGCCCGGTCGCGTCCTTCTGCACCAGGTCGCGGGTCCACTGGAGTTGGCCGCCGTACGCGGTGGGCGGCAGGAAGATGTTGCCGAGCACGGGCACGCCGTGCCGGTGGGCGGCGTCCACGATCGGCGCGTTCGGGGCGAGGATGAGCCCCTCCCCCGACGAGCCGCCCCAGAACACCAGCTCGTCCATGTACGCCCAGTGGGTGAGGGCGTAGTAGTCGGCGGTGGCCGCGCCCTGGGACGGGTTGCTGGAGGTCGGTCCGAAGGAGACCAAGGACTGGACGCGGGCCTGTTCCGAGCGGGCGGTCGTGTTCGCCTGGGTCGGGGTGAAGCGGGTCGCGAGCGGCACGGACGCCGCGTTGAAGGCGAGGTCCGCGTCACCGGCGGCCGTCCACGCCTTCAGGCTGCGCCAGGTGATGCCCGTGCCGGGGGTGCCCGAGGGGAACGAGTCCGGGTACCAGTATGAGGCGTACGGCGGGGTCGCCGCGGCGGCCTCGGCCTTCGGGGTCGCGGCGAAGGCGGGTGCCGACGGCAGCAGGGCGGCTGCCGCGCCGGCGATCAGGACGGTGCGTCTGGTGGGGTTCACGAGCTGGTGTCTCCTGGTGGGGTGGGGAGTACCTGTTCGGGACGGACGACTTCGGTGATGCCACGCGCGGCGAGATGATCCTTGTCGTCCGCGCGCGTGTCCAGGACGGTCGTGGGCCGGACGCCGTCGGCGGTCAGCCGGAAGAAGGCGTCGTAGACCGGGCCGCCGGGCGCGCAGAGCGAGCGGACGGCCGGGTCGGCGGGGACCGTGAGTGCGGTGGTGCGGGGTGCGGGGGTGTGCGGTCCGGAGGCGGACGCCGAGGCATGGCCGCGGACGCGGGCGGCCGCGTCCGCCAGCACCCGCGCCGTGTCCTTCGGCTTGCGGTCATTGGTCAACAGCCCCAGCCCGTATTCGAGTTCGGGGAAGTCGGCGAGATCGCGGGACACGTCGTGGGAGCACCACCACGTGATGCCCCACAGGTCGGGGCAGTCGAGCGCGTTCGTGACGGTCGCCTCGGTGAAGGCGGCGGCGTGCTCGGCCGGGATCAGGGGTGCGGGGGCGCCGACCTCCTGGAGCCAGACGGGCCGGTGGGGATCATCGGCCCAGGCCTTGCTCAACTCGACGAGGTACGCGGCATGGTGTTCGCTCGGCACGGAGGTACGGCCGTGCCGTTGGGCGGTGCCGTTGAAGACCCAGGAGTGCACGGCCGTCACGGCGCCGTGCCGGGCGGCCTGGCCCGGGGTGAACGGCATGTCGTCCTGGTACCAGGTGGCGTCGTACTCGGCGTGCAGGTGCAGCTTGCCGGGGGCGCCCTGTTCGCAGGCGGCGAGCATGCGCGTGAGCCACGCGTCGATCTCGTCGGACGTCGCCCGGTCGGGGTCGGGATGCGGGCCCGCCGAGAACTGGTTGACCTCGTTGCCGAGGGTCATCCCGATGAAGTTGGACCGGCCGGCGAGGGCGGCGGCGAGGGTGCGCAGGTAGGCGGCCTGGCCGTCGAGGACGTCGGGGTCGGTGAAGAGGTTGCGCCGGTGCCAGGTCCGGGTCCAGGCGGGCAGGTAGTCGAAGCTGCTCAAATGGCCTTGCAGACCGTCCACGTTGACGTCGAGGCCGCGTTTGGCGGCGGCGTCGACGAGCTGGACGAGCTGCTCGACGGCGCGGGGGCGGATCAGGGTGCGGTTCGGCTGGAAGTACGGCCACAGCGGGAAGACGCGGATGTGGTCGAGGCCCAGTGCGGCGATGGAGTCGAGGTCGGCCCGTACGGAGTCGAGGTCGAAGTCGAGCCAGTGGTGGAACCACCCTTCGCTGGGGGTGTAGTTGACGCCGAAGCGCACGGCAGCAGACATGCGGAGGTCCTTGTGCTCAGGGGAGGTTCAGCCCTTGACCGCGCCTTCGCCGACCCCGCGGAAGAAGTACCGCTGGAGACAGGCGAAGAGGGCGATCAGCGGTGCCACGGCGATGACCGTGCCCGCCGCGACGAGCCGTTCGTCGTTGGCGAAGGTGCCGTGCAGGTAGTTGAGTCCGATGGTGAGCGTGAACTTGTCGGGGTCGCTCAGCACGATGAGCGGCCACAGGAAGTCGTCCCAGGCGCCCATGAAGGCGAAGATCGCGACGACCGCGAGGGTGCCCTTCACCGACGGCACCGCGATCCGCAGGAACCGCTGCCAGACGTTGGCGCCGTCCATGTAGGCGGCCTCCTCTATCTCGTAGGGGAGGTTGAGGAAGGCGTTGCGCATCAGCAGCACGTTCATCGAGGCGATGCAGGCGGGCAGGACGACGCCGATCAGGGTGTTGTTGAGGTCGAGCTCCCGCATGGTCGTGAACTGGGCGATGATGATGCTCTCGGCCGGCACGAGCATGGCCAGGATGAAGACGAGGGTGGCCACCCGCCGGCCCCGGTAGCGCAGTCGGGCCAGGGCGTAGCCGGCGAGGGCCGAACCGACGCAGTTGGTCACGACGTTGGCGGTGGCGACCTTCAGCGAGTTGAAGGCGTAGTCCCAGACCGGGATGGTGTCGGCGACCCGGCTGTAGTTGTGCAGGGTGGGGTGGCCGGGGAGGAAGCTCGGCGGGGAGCTGTAGATGTCCTCGGTGGGGCCCTTGAGCGAGGTGGACAGCTGCCACAGGAACGGGCCGACGGTCAGGGCGAGCACGGCGAGCAACAGCAGGTAGCGCAGGGCCAGTTCCCACACCCGGATGCGGCGGCCGTGCTCGTCGGTGACCCGGGGTTCGCGGGCGGTGGCCTGCTTCCGGTCGGGCCGCACCTTCTCCAGGACGCTCATGACTCGTCCTTCCGGTCGGCCCGCAGGACGAGCAGCATCAGGACGACGGTGATGACGAAGACGACCACCGAGATGGCGGAGGCGTAGCCGACCCGGCCGGTCAGGCCGGTGCCGGTGCGCTGGACGAGCATGACGAGGGTGGTGTCCTCGCCGGCCGGTCCGCCGCTGGGGCCCGCCATCAGGTAGACCTCGGAGAACACCTTGAAGGCGGCAACCGAGGAGAGCGCGCCGACCAGGACCATGGTGGAGCGGACGGCGGGCACGGTGACGGTGACGAAGCGGCGGATCGCCCCGGCGCCGTCGACCGCGGCCGCCTCGTGCAGCTCGCGCGGCACGTTCGCCAGCGCGGCCAGATAAATGATCATGTAGTAGCCGAGGCCTTTCCAGACCGTGACCGCCATCGCGCTCACCAGGAGCAGCCACTGGTCACTGAGGAAGCCGACCCGGCCGACCCCGATGGTCTCCAACAGCGAGTTGATCAGGCCGCGTTCGTCCAGCAGCCACACCCAGATCAGGCCGACCACGACGATCGAGGCGACGACCGGGGTGTAGAAGGCGGACCGGAAGAAGGTGATGCCGGGGATGTTCTTCTGCACCAGCATCGCGAGCAGCAGGGGCAGGATCACGAGCGCGGGCACGACCCCGAGGATGTAGAGCGTGCTGTTGCGCAGGCCGATCCAGAACATGTCGTCGTGCCACAGCTCGCGGAAGTTGGCGAGCCCCACGAACTTGCCGGGGATCAGGGTGCGGCGGTCGGTGAAGGAGTTGATCACCGTGGAGACGAACGGGTACAGGACGAACACGCCGGTGATCAGCAGCCCTGGTGCGGCGAACAGCCAGGGGCTGCTGGGCAGTTGACGCCGTACGCGCCGTACCGGCCGCTCGCCCGGCACCCGGGATCCGCGCCGCATCCGGGACTCGGTGGGAACAGTGGAACTCGCCATGTCGGGTCAGCCCTGCTGCTTGAGGAGCGTGTCGCACGCCTTGACAGCGTTGTCGAGGGCGTCCTTGGGGCTCTCCTTGCCCTGCAGCGCCTTGGCCACCTCGTTGCGCAGGGCGGTCTTCATCTGGTCGCTGAACAGCACGGGCGTGTAATTGACCGCGTTCTTCAGCGACTTGGCGGCGGCGATCCGGACGCGGGTCTCGTCGGTGCCGTCCTCCTTGGTGAAGTACGGGTCGTCGAGGGAGCCGGCGGTGCTCGGGAAGATGGCGACCTTCTTGGCGAACGACATCTGGTGCGTGGCATCGGTGACCCAGTGCGCGAAGGCGATCGCGGCGGGCTTCTTCTTGGTCTGCGCGTTGACCATCAGGCCCATCACGTACATGTTGACGTGGCCGGTGCTGGTGATCTGGTCCGTGATGCCGATGTTCTTGTACAGGTTCGGCGCCTGCTTCTTGAAGTTGCCGAGGTCCAGGGCGCTGCCGGGGTTCATGGCGACGGCCCCGGTGAGGAACTTCTTGCCGGACGACTCGGGGGTCGCGGTCAGCGCCTGCGGGTCGAGCGCCTTGGCGTCGTACAACTCCTTGTACTTGGTGAGGAGTTCGACGCCCTTCGCGTCGTTGAAGGCGAAGCCGTCGCCCGCCTTGTTCATCAGCTCGACGCCGTA
This sequence comes from Streptomyces sp. NPDC088794, assembly GCF_044750545.1. Taxonomy (NCBI): domain Bacteria; kingdom Bacillati; phylum Actinomycetota; class Actinomycetes; order Kitasatosporales; family Streptomycetaceae; genus Streptomyces; species Streptomyces sp. NPDC088794. Next base: position 456,180 of record NZ_JBIVKB010000001.1, read on the forward strand.
GCGGCCGAAGTCCTCGACGGTGGGCACGTTGGCGAGGGTGGCGACCTTCCCGTCGCTCTTCTTCGCCAACTCCAGGGCGTCGGTGAAGAGTTCGTCGTACGTCTTCGGCGGCTGGTCGGGGTCGAGCCCGGCCTCCTTGAAGAGGGACTTGTTGTAGAAGAGCGGCCCGGTGTTGAGGTACCAGGGGAAGGCGTAGGTGCCGGTCATGCCCGGTATCTGGTGGCTGGCCCAGGCCCCGTCCAGATACTCCTTCTTGTACTTCGCGGCGCTCTTGTCCAGGTCGAGCGCGAAGCCGGCCTTGGCGAGCGGGGCGACGAGGTCCGGGGAGACGTTCACGACGTCGGGCAGGGTGCCACCGGCCGCGTCGGCGCTGATCTTGTCGGGGTAGCCCTCGGCGGGCTGGTCGACCCACTTCACGTGGGTGCCCGGGTACTGCTTCTCGAAGTCGGCGATCACGCCCTCGAAGTACGACTTGAAGTTCGCGCGCAGGTTCCAGGTCTGGAAGGTGATGTTGCCTTCCACCTTGCCGGAGGCGTCGGAGGAACCGCCGTCGTCGCTCCCGGAACCGCAGGCGCTCAGCGGCATGACGAGGGCGGCTACGGCGGTAGCGGCGAGGGCTCTGCGGGATATGGGCACGGTGACACGGCTCCCTTGGCGGCGTCGGCGGCTGGGACGCCATGGACCTTGCCCGGGGCTCCCGAGGAAAGTCAATGGATTCGGCACAGCTAAAGAAATCTGTTCATCATTAGTGCAGGTCAGACGTCCATGGTTGGCCTCTTGCCACTTCCGACTAATGCGCTTTAGGGTGATCGCACTCAAGCGCATTAGCTGTGCTGTGTCGCATCGTGTTGAATCGTGAGAAATGGGGATCCCCATGCCGGCGAAGCGGTCCCCGGCGCGCCGTCCGACCATGAAGGACATCGCGCGGCGCGCCGGCGTCTCCGAGAGCGCGGTGTCCTTCGCGCTCAACGACCGTCCCGGAGTCTCGGAGGTCACCCGCGACCGGGTGCGCCGGGTCGCCGAGCAGTTGGGCTGGCGGCCCAGCACGGCGGCTCGCGCGCTGTCCGGCGAGGGCGCGGCCACGGTCGGCTTCGTGCTGGCCCGGCCCGCGCACACGTTGGGCGTGGACTCCTTCTTCCTCCAACTCGTCTCGGGCATCCAGGAAGTGCTGGCGGAGCGTCATCTCGGCCTGCTCTTCCAGGTGGTCGAGGACGTCGAGGACGAATGCGCGGTCTACCGGCGCTGGTGGGCCGAGCACCGCGTGGACGGCGTACTCGTCGTGGATCCGCGCACCGACGACCCGCGCCCCGACCTGCTCGACGAACTCGGCCTGCCCGCCGTGGTGATCGGCGGCGCACCCGACGAGCGCCACCCCGGTCTGTCGACGGTGTGGGCGGACGACGCGGCCGCGATGGCCGCGGTCGTGGACGGTCTGTACGCGCTCGGCCACCGCCGGATCGTGCACATCGCGGGTCTCGCGGGCCTGGCCCACACCGAGCGCCGGGTCCGCACCCTGCGCGCGGAGGCCGCCCGGCGCGGCCTGACCGGCGTGCAGTCGGTGACCACCGACTACTCCGACGCGGAGGGCGCGGCCGTCACCCGCCGTGTCCTGGAGGACCCCGCTCCGCCGACCGCCCTGATCTACGACAACGACGTGATGGCCGTCGCCGGAGTGGCCGCGGCCACCGAACTCGGCTTCGCCGTACCGGCGGACGTCTCGGTGGTCGCCTGGGAGGACTCGGCGCTGTGCCGCATGGTCAAGCCCTGGCTGTCCGCCCTGTCCCGCGACAGCGTCGAGTTCGGACGCACCGCGGCACGGGAGTTGACCGCGCTGCTGGACGGAGGACCGGCGCGGGCGGAGCGGGTGCCGGTGCCTCGGTTGATCGTGCGGGACAGCACGGGAGCGGCGCGCGGCCTGGACGGTACGGGGGCGGCTGCACGCGGCCTGGACTGAACGCGCCGAGGGCCCGCGAGGACGGCCCCGGCACCTCTCAGGTCGTCCCGGCGGGGCGCGCGTCCGCGTCCAGGGCCGCCAGACGGTCCCGTACCTCGGCGGTGCGGGGGGAGTTGAGCGCGGTGTAGAGATCGAGGGCGTGTCGCCAGTGCTCACGGGCGCGGTCGTGAGCGCCCGTCTCCTGGTGGACCCCGGCCATCCCGATGTGGGCGCGGGCCTGTTCCTCCTGGTCCTCGATCTCCTGCGCGACGGTCAGCGCCTCGGTGTGCGCCGCGAGCGCCTCGGCCGGCTGGTCCATGCCGTGCAGGGCTTCGCCCAGGCCGTTGAGGGCGCCCACCTCGCCGTAGCGTTCGCCGATTCTGCGGAACAGGGCGAGGGCCTTGCGCTGGTGGTCGGCGGCGGTCTCGTACCGGTCGAGCCGGGCGTAGGTCTCGCCGAGGTTGGAGAGCGCGTGCGCCTCCCCGGAGCGGTGGCCGAGACCGCGGAACGCGGTCAGGATCCGCTGGAAGGTGTCGGCCGCCGCGGTGTGGTCGCCGAGCCGGTTCTGCACGATGCCGAGGTTGCCGAGCGCGGAGGCCTCTCCGAAGACGTGCCCGGCCTCCTGGTACAGCGCCAGGGCCTGCCGGTGGTTGTCCGCGGCTGCCTCGTACTCGTGGAGGAGCTCGTGGATGATGCCCAGGTTGTTCAACGCGTCCGCCTGACCGCCCGGATCGCCGGTCTGCCGGAACAGCGTGACGGCCTGGCCGTGGCAGTCCAGTGCCTGACGGTACTGACCCCGCAGTTCGTGGAGCACTCCCTGGTTGGTCAGATTGCGCGCCTCTCCGGTGCGGTTGCCGATCCGCCGGTAGAGGGCGAGCGCCTGCTGATGGTGGGTCGCCGCCGCCTCGTACCGCGCGAGTCGCCGCTGGATGACGCCCAGGCAGGTCAGCACGTCGGCCTCGCCCTCGATGTCGTTCGCCTCCCGGGCCGCGCGGCCGGCGTGGGCGTAGACGACCAAGGCGTCGGCGAAGTGCCCGCCGCTCTCGAAGTAGCGGTGCAGAACAGTGGCCGTGCGGGTGGCGTGCACCGCCCGGCCGCGAGCGGCCGCCTCGGCGCAGACGGTCACCAGGACCCGCTGCTCGGTGTCCAGCCACTGCCGCGCCTGCGCGGCGTCCGTCAGGTGCGGCAGGGCGCCGCTCCGCGCGGTGACGCGGGGGCGCAGCCGGCGTTCGGCCGGATGCAGGAGGTCCATCGCGGCCGCCGCGCCGGCGAGGTAGTGGTCGAAGAGACGGTCGAGCGCCAGGTCCCGGTCGTGCTCGGTGTCCTGGGTCTCGGCCTGCCAGGCGGCGTAGACGCGCAACAGGTCGTGCATGCCGTAGCGGCCGGGGCGCATCGGCTGGATCAGGTGGGCGCGGGTGAGCACCGCGACCGTGCGCCGGGCGTCGTGGAGGGAGACGCCGGCGAGGGCGGCGGTCGCGCGGGTGTCGAAGTCGGGGCCGGGGTGCAGGCCCAGCAGCCGGAAGGCGGTCGCGGCGTCGGCGGGGAGCCGTTGGTAGGACCAGGAGAACACGGCCCGTACGGCTGCCCGGGGGTCCCCGCCGACGTCCAGCAGGTCCAGCCGCTTGCGGTGGTCGGTGAGCTCCTCGCTCAACTCGGCCAACGGCACTTCCGGTTCGGAGAGCGCCAGTTCGGCCGCCACGCGAAGAGCCAGCGGCAGGCGCCCGCACTGCTCCGACAGCGCAGCCGCGGCCTCGGGTTCGGCGTCGACCCGTCCGCCTACGAGGGTGCGCAGCAGGCCGATGGCGTCCGCGGGCGGCAGCAGGTCGAGGACGAGCCGGTGCGCGCCGTGCACGGCCACGAGGCCGGCCAGTGAGTCCCGGCTGGTCACCAGCACCTTGCAGGTGGAGGTGCCCGGCAGCAGCGGGCGTACCTGTTCGGCCGACGAGGCGTTGTCCAGGACGATCAGCAGGCGTCGGCCGGACAGCTCGGTCCGGTAGCGTGCCGCGCGGTCCTCCGGCTCCTGCGGGATGTCCCGGCCGGGCACCCCGAGCGCGGCGAGGAACCCGGAGAGTGCCTCCGCCGCGGACACCGGCTCCTTCACGTCGAAGCCGCGCAGGTTCACGTAGAGCTGCCCGTCGGGGAACTCCTCCCGCGTCCGGTGGGCCCAGCGGACCGCGAGGGCGGTCTTGCCCACTCCCGCGGTGCCGGAGACAGCGGAGATCACGACCGCGGTGGCGGGCTGTCGGCCCTCGCCGCCGGCGACCAAATGCGCGGACAGTTCGGCCAGTTGCTCGGCTCGACCGGTGAACGCCGGTACGTCGGCGGGAAGTTGAGCCGGTACGGGCCTGGCGGGCGCTGTCGCCGCGGCGGGCGGCGCGGTCTCGCGCCGCGGTGGTTCGCCGGTGCTGCGGAGCACGGAGTCGTGGACGGCCCGCAGTTCGGCGCCGGGTTCGGAGCCGAGTTCCTCCATCAGCCGCCGCCGGGCCAGGGTGTAGCACTCCAGTGCCTCGGCGTTCCTGCCGGACGCGGCCAGGGCCCGGACGAGCTCGGCCGCGAGAGGTTCCACGAGGGGATACTCGGCGGTGAGGCCACGCATCCGACCGACCACCTCCAGCGGGTGTCCGGTCCTCGTCTCGGTCCGGGCCCAGGCGATGGCCGCGTCGAGGCGCTCCTGGCCCAGGGCCGTGCGCATCCGCTCCGCCCACGTTCCGGCCAGGCCCGCCAGGGGGATTCCGCGCCACAGGTCGAGCGCCTCGCCCAGCAGTTCACTGCGGTCGTTGTCGTCCCGGTGCGCGTCGCGTGCCCGCGCCACGAGTCTGCGGAAGCGCAGCAGGTCGACCCGTTCCCCCTGCGCCTCCAGGACGTATCCCCCGGTCACCTTGAGCAGGCGCAGCGGCGGCCGGTCCTCGCACCCCTCCGCCCGTGCCGCCTCCTCCAGTAGTCGCCGGATCCGGCTCACGTGGGGGTAGAGCGCGGCGCGTGCCCCGCTGGGCGGCGTGTCGTCCCAGATCCGGTCCACCAGCGACTCCATCGTCACCGGACGCCCCGCGTCGGCACCGAGCGCGGCCAGTACCGCGCGCTGCCTGGGCTGCCCCAGGTCGAGCCGGCGGCCCGCGGCCCATAACTCCAGCGGCCCCAGCAGTCGAAGATCCATAGGCGCATCCCCCGGCAGGTCAAACAGTCACGTCCGGTCACCGACGCACCACAAGGATTCCACAAGAACCCCACAACAACCCGGTGCGAGCGTGGAGTTGTCCCGGGCGGCGCCCCGGACCGGCGAAGGAGGGGGAAGGCCATGCTCCGGACAGTCGAAGCGGCCCGGAAGCCGAGCAGGCTGCCGGGCCACGGCAGGCGGAGCGGCCGACTCCAGGGCGTGACGGCTCTGCTGTGTGCGGGGCTGCTGACCGGCTGCACGGCGGGGGCGGCTGCGACAGGGGAGCAGCCGCCCCCGGCCTCCGCAGGGGTCCAACACTCCGCGGATCTCGGCCTGTTGCTGCCGCTGGACGCCTATCGGGCGGCCCCTGGCGAGCAGTTCCGCATCGACCGCGCGTACGCGACGCTGTTCCAGCGGTGCATGAAGCGGTTCGGGTGGTCCGTCCGCGCCACGAGCGCGACGGGGTCGCGGTTCCTGGCGGAGCCGAACCGGGACAGGTACATGCTCACCGACGCGCGAGCCGCTTCGACGCGCGGCTACCACCCGCCGCAGAAGGAGCTGGACGCGGCGCGCAAGGCGGCCGCGAGCGAGTCCGGGCACCAGAGCACCGCTTATCTGACGGCCGCGAGCGGCAAGGGCGCGGCGTGGGTGAAGGGCCGGGCGGTGCCGCCGGGCGGCTGTTCGGGCCAGGCGGCGAACCGGCTGACCACCGCCGAGGAGCGGGAGGCCCAGCAGCTCGTGGAGAACCTGCGGGGCTGGAGCTGGTCGCGTTCGCAGCGCGACAGCCGCGTGACCGGCGTCTTCGACGCCTGGGCGGCGTGCATGACGAAGGCGGGTTTCCACTACCGGACGCCCATGGGCGCCAACGACGACCCGGCGTTCGCCGGGGACCGGCCCACCGCACGGGAGATCTCCACCGCGGTGGCCGACGTCCGCTGCAAGAAGGAGACCGGTGTCGTCCGCGTCTGGGCGGACACCGAGGCCGCCTACCAGAACCAGGCGATCGAGGAGAACCGGCCGGCGCTGGAGAAGGCCAGGAAGGCGGTCGGGAGGCAGCTTTCTGCGGCCGCCGAGGTGCTGGGGGAAGGACAGGACGGCTGACCGTCCCGCGCGACCCCGGCATGCGCAGTACCCACCCAGTGCACTACAGAGGAGCAATCCATGAAACGACTTCTGTCCGTCGCGGCCGTGGCCTTCGTGCTCGCCGGGGGCGCGGTGACCGCCATGGCCGTCCCCGCGTCGGCGGCGTGCACCGACCGGGTGTGCGTCTACGAGCGCACGGGCGGCGGCGGCACGGCCGCGGGGTTCACCACCGCCGACAACAACTTCTCCAACAACCGCTTCGTCGACGGCACCAACGTCAACGACCGTATCTCCTCGATGAGTTGCACCACCACACGGCGGCCGATCTTCTACACGGACTCCTACTGGCGCGGCCAGGGACAGCGGGTGTTCTGCGACGGCCGGCCGGAGAACGCGGTCTGGGACAACCAGTTCAGCTCCTTCTACTACGCGATCGACTGATCAGGGAGAGACACGATGAAACACCTCCGCAGCGCCGCGGTGCTGTTGCTCAGCGTCGGCCTGGGTGCCGTCGCGACCATGCCGGCGCAGGCCGCGGACGTCTGCACGGACTCCGTCTGCGTGTGGGACGGGACCGGACTCAGCGGTGCGATCGCCGGGTTCACCACCGCGGACAACAACTTCGCCAACAACCGTTTCCAGGGCAGCAGCACCACCGTGAACGACCACATCTCCTCGATCGAGAACCACAACGGGAGTTCGGCGCGCTTCTACACCAACTCCTACTGGCGCGGTAACACCCAGGACGTCCCGGGCGGTTACTGGGCGAACGCGCGGTACGACAACGCGTACAGTTCGTTCCGCTACCTCATCTGAAAGGCCTGACCGTGATGCTCGGCATGGTTGTCTGGGATGTCTCCTCTCGCGCTTCGACGCGAGGGCGGTAGCGACCGACTGCCTCGACGCCCACGCCTGTCCACCGGACGGACGTGGGCTCGGCCTGCTCCTCGTCGAAGTGCTCTTCGTGCCCCCGCACGTTCGATCACGAGGAGTACACGGTGTCCACGATCAACTGGACCCAGGACCACACCCACCGTTCCGCCCACTGGCATTCCGAGAACGGCACCCCTCCCCCAAAGCGAACCGTCGTCGCCGACGACCGGACGAAGGCCGCCGACGCCTACCGGCAGGCCTGTGAAGGAACGGCCCTCCTCTGGCAGGGCGACTTCCACAACGCCCGGCAACTGCTCCAGGCGTTGGGCCGCCGCCTCGACCGCAGACCGCCCAGCACCGGTACCTCCCCGAGCGACTCCTTCCGCCTCCACCGACGCGCCGGCGGTCACCGCGCCCGTGTCCTCGGCAAGCTTCTGGTGCTGCTGGACGACGACCACACCCTGGCGTTGCGCAGGGCACCCGACGTCCGCCGGGCGTGCCTGGAGGCGTACGGCCCCGTGAAGGGACCCACGGCGGTCTCCCTCCGCGAACTCCTGGGAGTGCTCGGCGCTCACCAGTGGCGGCTGAAAGGCGTCGACGTACCGGCGCTCGGCGCACGCGTCCATCCGCACTACGGAGTGTTCGCACCCGTCAGAGGCGAGTACGTCGACCTGGTCGCCGACACACCGCTGCCGCCGGCGATCCGTCAACGCCCCGCCACCGGTACGGCGTTCGACCTCGGCACCGGAACCGGTGTCCTCGCCGCCGTCCTGGCCCGTCGCGGAGTCGACCGAGTCGTGGCCACGGACATCAGCCCCCGCGCCCTGGCCTGCGCCGAGGAGAACGTCCACCGGCTCGCGCTCGCCGACCGGATCAAGGTGACCGGCCCCCGCCTGTTCCCCGAGGGCCGCGCCGACCTCGTCGTGTGCAACCCGCCCTGGCTCCCCGCCCGTCCGACGGGCCCCGTCGAGCAAGGCGTCTACGACCCGGACAGCACCATGCTGCACGGCTTCCTCGCCGGCCTCTCGGCCCACCTGCGACCGGGCGGCGAGGGCTGGCTCGTCCTGTCCGACCTGGCGGAACACCTCGGCCTCCGGACCCGCCGACACCTGCTCGACACCATCCGGGCAGCCCACCTGCGCGTCGTGGAAAGGATCGACACCAAGCCCCGGCACCCACGCGCCAAGGACACCGCCGACCCGCTCCACGCGGCACGGAGCGCCGAGACCACGTCCCTGTGGCGTCTGGTCGCCACACCATGACCGGCGCCCCCGAAAACGCAGTGCCCCCTCAGTGCCGGACGGCTCCCTGCACCAGGAAGTGCACGCCGCTCTCCTCCCCGTCCACCGTCGCCCCCGCGTACTTGAGCATGCGCCCCATGCTCCGGTTGAGCTCGAAGGGGAAGTTGAGCGTCGGGGCGGAGACCGCGTCCAGGACCGCGGTCTGCTCCGGTGTGAGCCGTACGTCGAGACCCGCGAGGTTGGCCTCCAGGTGCTGGAGCGTGCGCGGGCCGATGAGGGTGGAGGTGATGCCGGGGCGGTTCTGAACCCAGGCGAGCGCTACGGCGGCGGGGCTCGCGCCGATCTCGTCGGCGACCCCGGCCAGCGCTTCGATGACCGTGAACTGGGCGTCGCTGGGGGCGCCGAGCACCGACGCGCGCCGGGAGTCCGAAGGGCCCTGGTCGCGCCGGTACTTGCCGGAGAGATAGCCGCTCTTGAGGGGACTCCAGGGGAGTACGCCCATGCCGGCGTCCTGGGCGAGCGGGATCAACTCGCCCTCGATGGTGCGTTCCAGCAGGGAGTACTCCATCTGGAGCGCGGTGACGGGGGTCCAGCCGCGCAGCAGGGCCATGGTGTGCGCCTTGGCCGTGAACCAGGCCGGGGTGTCGGAGAAGCCGACGTAGCGGATCTTGCCGGCGGTGACCAGGTCGTCCAGGGTGCGCAGGGTCTCCTCGACCGGCGTGGACCAGTCGTGGTTGTGCAGCCAGTACAGGTCGATGTAGTCGGTGCGCAGCCGGCGCAGCGACTCCTCCAGCTGGCCGAGGATCGCCTTGCGGCCCGCGCCGCCGCCGTTGGGGTCGCCGGGGTGGAGGTTGCCGTAGAACTTGGTGGCCAGGACCAGGCGGTCGCGCAGGCCGGGGCGGGCGGCGAGGAAGTCGCCGAGGATCGCCTCCGACTGGCCGCCGGTGTAGAAGTTCGCGGTGTCGACGAAGTTGCCGCCGCGGTCGAGGTAGGTCTGGAGGATCTTCTCGGACTCCTCGACGTCGGTGCCGAAGCCGCCGGCGTCGCCGAAGTTCATCGCCCCGAGGCAGAAGGGGCTCACGTTGAGGCCGGACCGGCCGAGGCCGACGTACGAGTCGAGTGCCATGGGATGCTCCTCAGAGTCTTGTGCCGTGGTGCGGCGGGAAGGGACTCTTCGAGCAAACCAGTCTGAGCAGCGCGGTTGTTAGTGCGATCCCCTCGACCTCTTGCACGATCCTCTCGACCTGTCGAGAAGCGTGGCGCGATACCGGCCGACGGACCGGTGCCTGTGAAGTCCCGCGCGGCCGCCCTCATGAACGTCAATCGCCGGACACCGCCGCGTACTTCATGTGACGCTTTGCCCATGACCTCCGAAGACCCGTTGGCCGACCGGCTCCAGCTGGACCGGCCGCACTCCGCCCGCGTGTGGAACTTCCTGCTGGGCGGCAAGGACAACTACGCCGCCGACCGCGAGGCCGGCGAGATGATCGTCCAGATGTTCCCGGACATAGCGCTGCTCGCACGGCTCCAGCGCCGCTTCCTCGTCCGGGCCGTGCGCTACCTCGCCGCCGAGGCGGGCGTACGACAGTTCCTGGACGTCGGCACCGGCCTGCCCACCGTGGACAACACCCACGAGGTCGCGCAGCGCATCGCCCCCGAGAGCCGGATCGTCTACGTCGACAACGACCCGTTGGTCCTGGTGCACGCCCAGGCCCTGCTCACCAGCACCCCGGAGGGCGCCTGCGCCTACCTGGACGCCGATGTGCGCGATCCGGAGACGATCCTCCAAGAGGCCGCGAAGACCCTGGACTTCAGCAAGCCGATCGCGCTGACCATGCTGGGCATCCTGGGTCAGATCCCGGACTCCGACGAGCCCGCCGCCGTCGTGGCACGCTTCCTCGACGCCCTCCCGCCGGGCAGCTATCTCGCCCTGAGCGACGGCACCGACACCAACGAGGCGCTCAACCAGGCGATTTCGGTCTACAACGCGAACTCCGCCAGCTCCTACCATCTCCGCGGGCAGGAGCGGATCGCGGCGTACTTCGACGGTCTGGAGGTCATGGAGCCGGGTATCGTCCCGACCTCGCAGTGGCACCCGGAGCCGGTCGACGTGGGGCGCGACCCCTCCGACGTGGACGCGATCTGCGGCATCGGCCGCAAGGTCTGAGTCTCCCGATGGGCCTGGGTGGTCCGACCGTCGAACGGTCGGACCACCCAGGCCCATCGCGCTGCCACGGCATCGCAGCCGAAGGCACTACAGCCGGAAGAGCACCCAGACCGTCTTTCCGCCGGCGGCACGCAGGTTCCAGCCCCATGAGTCGCTGAGCGCCGAGACGACCTGCAACCCCCGCCCGGACTCGGCGAGTTCGTCGGGCCGCCCCTCGACCGGGATGCGCTCGCTCTCGTCGGTGACCCCGCACACGGCGTACGACCACCGGTCCCACAGGGCGAGCCACAGAGACGGCTCCAGGGGCGTGCGACCGTCCCGCGGTTGCCCGTAGCGCAGGGCGTTGCTCAGCAGTTCCGACACGGTGACCGCCATGTCCTCGATGCGGTCGTCCGCGATACGGCCCTCCAGCGCGGCCCAGGTGAACGCCCTTGCGACACGGGCGGATTGGGTCACCGGCGGCACGACCAGGACGGAACAGAGCGCCGGTCCGCGGGGATCCCCGGCCGCGGGAGCGAGTGTCAGGCTCTCGCCCGGCGCCGGCCGGCCCAGGTCGTCCACGGCGCGACACAGCCACTCCCAAGTCGCCTCGACCCGCAAGGAGTTGACCGGTCGTGCGACTTGCTCTGCGGACATCGCGACCCCTGGTACCCCTGCGGAGAGAACAACTACGCGCGCTACGCCTTGCGGAGTATGGTGCTCCGCCTTCCCCATCGAACGCAAGTGCATCGGCAATTACCGCTGCAATTGCAGACGATCTTGCGAGGGGTCCGCCCGGGCGCTATCGTCACGCTCACCACCCATGGATGCAATTGAAGATGCAATTGCAGACGATCTTTGTGGGAGTGACGCGTCAGATGCAGCACTTGACGAACGGCATGCCGGCGACCCAACTGGGCGGCGCCCTCTGGCGCAAGAGCCGGCACAGCAACCCCGAGGGCAACTGTGTGGAGCTCGCCGCCCTCCCGGACGGCAGCGTCGCCGTACGCAACTCGCGCCACCCGGAAGGTCCGGCGCTCGTCTACACCAGCGCCGAGATCACCGCCTTCGTCCGCGGTGTGAAGGACGGCGACTTCGACGGCCTACTCCCCGGTCGTTGAGGTCGGCTTCACCCGTGGATGGCCGGAAGGCGGCCGGACTCCGGCCGCCTTCCGGCCCCATCACTCCCTGCGGTGGTTCGGCGTCTCGGTGCTACGCTCCATGGTTGAGGCCCCAGAATCTCTGGTTCCGGAGACGTTCCGAGGTCTGGGACGCAGGAACATTCAGGATGCGGAGCCGGTGCGGCGGCCGAGGGGTGGACATGACTGCAGCTCAACCGGAACTGGTTCCCTCGGGTTCCGAGGTGCTCAGCCTTCAGCGCGGCGGCCCGACGGTACAGCGCATCATGCTGGGCACCCGGCTGCGCCGACTGCGCGAGTCCCTCGGCATCACCCGCGACACGGCGGCCACGGCGATACGCGCCTCCGACGCCAAGCTGTGCCGCATGGAGCTGGGCCGCGTCGGCTTCAAGGCCCGTGACATCACCGACCTGTTGACGCTCTACGGCGTCCAGGAGCCGGACGTACGGCAGGAGTACCTGGACTCGGTACGGCGATCGAACGAGCCCGGCTGGTGGCGTGCGTACGGCGACGCCTTCCCGAGCTGGTTCGAACAGCACCTGGGTCTGGAGGAGGCGGCCTCCCTCATCCGCACCTATGAAGTCCAGTTCGTCCCGGGCCTGTTGCAGACGCGCGCGTACGCCGAGGCCGTCGTCCGGCTCGGCCACCCGATCGGCGCCCCGGAGTCGGTACAGCGGCGCGTGGAACTGCGGATGACCCGGCAGGCGCTGCTCACCGGGCCCGACGCGCCCCGCCTGTGGGTCGTGGTCGACGAGGCCGCGCTGCGCCGTCCGCTCGGCGGCCGGGACGTCATGCGCGACCAGCTGACGCACCTCATCGAGGCCGCCGCCCTGCCGAACGTCACCCTCCAGGTGCTGCCCTTCCACGTCGGCGGACACGCGGCGGCCGGCGGACCGGTCACCATCCTGCGGTTCCCGGTCCCCGACCTGCCGGACGTCGTCTATCTAGAACAGCTCTCCAGCGCGCTCTACGTGGACAAGCCCGAGGAGGTCGACCACTACCTCTCGGTCATGGACCGCCTCAGCCTCGTGGCCACACCGGCCGCCGACTCGGTCGCCTTCCTGGAGCAGGTCCTCAAGGACAGCTGAGGCCCCGGCCCGCCTCTCTCATGAGACCCGGACCGGTCCCACCTCTCTCACACCCGCGACCGGTACAGCCCGAACTCCGCGATCCGTACGGTGCCCCGCGCCGCGGTGACCCGCAGCCGCCACCGCCGGGCCCGAACGGGCGTCGGCAGCAACAGGATGCGGCTCGCGCCGATCGTCCCGGCGCCCGTGACCTCCGTCCAGCCACCGTCGCGGAACGCCTCGACGACGACACGCTCCACCTGCTGACCGTGGCGGATGTCCTCGGCGAGCCGGACGCGGTCGACCTCCTGCTCGCGCCCCAGGTCAACGGTGATCCGGCCCGGTGCCGTGGTGGTGCGGGCACCGGCGGCCAGGTCCCGGGGCAGCTCGCGTTCGATCCGCTCCCGGAACTCGCGCAACCGGACGACGTCGGTGCCGTGCAGCAGGCCGTCCGTGTCGGGCGGGACGTTGAGCAGCAGCACGGCGTTGCGGCCGACCGAGCCGAAGAAGATCTCCGTCAAGTAGTCGACGGACTTGGGCTGTTGGTCGGGGTGGTAGAACCAGCCGTCGCGGATGGAGACGTCGCATTCGGCGGGCCACCACTGGAGATAGTCCGTCACCGGCTGTGCCGTCACCAGGGCGTCCTGGCTGCCCTCGTCGGGGGTGTCGTAGGACAGCGCCCAGTCGGTGCGGCCGTACTGGTTCTCCTTGACCGGGACGACGCTCCACTCGTCCTCGCGCGCGATCCCGCTCTCGTTGCCGACCCAGCGCAGGTCCGGGCCGGTCACGGCGATCGCCGCGTCCGGGGCGAGGGCGCGCACCAGGGTGTACCAGCTGTCCCAGTCGTAGCTCTCCACCTTGTCGGGCGGGATGCGCCCCTGCGCTCCGTCGAACCACACCTCGTCGACCGGGCCGTACTCGGTGAGGACCTCGTAGAGCTGGTTGAGCATATGGGCGCCGTAGTCGGTGGCCGGGAGGGTGTACGACCGCCCCCGTGAGCGGTCGTCGCCGTCGACCAGGGTGGGAATGGTGCGGTCGGAGCGCCCGCTGCCGTTGGCGTACACCCCGTCCAGGTACTGGTTCTCGTCGGCGGGCGAGATGTAGACACCGACCTTGAGTCCGTACCGTCGCATGGAGGCGGCGAACGAGCGCAGGACGTCGCCCTGTCCGTCGCGCCAACTGCTCGACGCCACCGTGTGGTCGGTGTAGCGGGAGGGGTAGAGGACGAAGCCGTCGTGGTGCTTGACGGTCAGGATGGCGAGGTCGAAGCCGCCGTCGCGCAGGGCTCTGGCCCACTGGTCGGTGTCGAGGCCGGTCGGCTGGAAGACGTCGGGGTCCTCGTCGCCGGTGCCCCACTCCAGGCCGGTGAAGGTGTTCACACCGAAGTGCAGGAACGCGGTGCGCTCCAGTCGCTGCCAGGCGATCTGCCGTGCGGTGGGCCGGACTTGGGAGGCCTTGCGGACGAGGTCCGAAGGGCTGTCGTCCGGCGAGACGGGGATGCGGTAGCGCGGGTCCTCGGCCTCCGCGGCTGCCGCGATCGAGGCGACGCCGGTCACCGCGAGTGTGGCGACGGCGGTGGCTGCGGTGACGAAGAGGCGTCTGGAGACGGCCATGAGGGCTCCTCGGGTCAAAGGCCGGACGTCAGTTCACGTGCCAGACAGCGGGCGGGTGTCGGTCGACCGGGTACTGCACGAGCCGGCCGTCCACGGGGCTCACGGCCATCCGCGTGATGGCGTTGACGAGCCGGTAGCCGCCCGCCACGGGCTTCAACTCCCAGCGCTGCAAGGTGTTCCGGTCGTCGCAGGTCTCCCTGGTCGCCTCGACTCCGGGCTGGAGCGGCACGTTGAGCGTGAGCTTGCCGCCGCGCACTTCGAGACAGCCGTCGGCCGTCCGCAGGGTCGCGTACCCGTCGGCAGTGCGCCGCACCTCGGCGCCGAAGGAGGTGCCGGACGCCCGGAAGGTGTACGTCCCGTCCGCCACCGGCACCTTGGTGAGGTCCCGCCGACCCGGCGCGTGTCCCACCGCGCTGCCGCGTGCGGTGAAGTCGGCGTAGGTGGCGTCCGGATGCGGGTCGCCCCAGGTGGCCTGGGCGATGTGGTCGAGGGCGGGCCACAGGCCGACGGCGACCTCGTTCTCGGTCTCACCGCGGCCGTTGTCCGGCCAGAGGCTGATCTTCGCGCCGGTGATGCCCCTGCTGGACGCCACCTTCTCGCCCTCGAAGCTGCGCGGGTCCCAACCCTGGTCGTACAGCGACTCGGTGTCGCTGTGGAAGCCGCCGCGGACGAGGTAGAGCGAGTAGGCGGCGTTCTCCACCTGGTAGCCCTGTGCGATCAGCCCACTCGGCTTGACCGCGACGTTCAGCCAGTGCTCGACCGTCGTCCCGGCCGCGACCGGCACGGTGTTGGCCCCGGTCAGGCCGTCGTTCCAGATCCGCAGCCGGACGCCCTTGCTCGCCGCGCAGGCGTGGACGCGGTTGACGAAGTCGACGTAGGCGTCCTGCGGGGTGGCGTCGGGGCCGTACTTGTCCCGCGCGTACCGCAGCATCTGCGGGTACTTGGCGAAGTCGGAGCCCAGCATGTACTCGTCGGCGCCCATGTGCCAGGACGTCGAGGTGAAGACCTGGGCGTACTCGTCCATCAGGCTCGTGTAGTAGTCGAAGGCGGCCTGCTGGGTGACGTCGAGCCGGGCGGGCTGCTTGGTGCCGTCGGAGTCGGTCAGCTGGAGGTCGGGGCGGTTCTCGATCCACGGGTCCATGTGGCCCGGGGAGTTGATCTCCGGGATGATCTCGACGTGGTACTTCTCGCCGAGGGCGACGAGGCGGCGGATCTCGCCCTTGGTGTAGTAGCCCCAGGTGTCGGCCTCGGGATGGGCGTCGCTCTTCACCTTCAGTTCGAGGAGCAGCTGGTCGAGCTTGTGGTACGCCATCTCGCGGACGAGGTTCTCCAGCCAGGGCAGCGAGATGTGCACGTAGCAGGCGCAGACGCCGACGCCGCGCTCCTGGTAGCGGGGCACGTCCACGGTCCGTCCGGCGGGGATCCGGTCGCCCTGCGCGAGCAGTTGGAGGAGCGTGCGGGTGCCGTAGAAGGCGCCGGTCTCGGTGGCGCCGGTGATCAACAGGCTCTTCCCGGCGCGGAGTTCGTAGCCCTCCTTGCCCAGTTCGGCCTTCGACGGCCGGACATCGATCGAGATGTCGCCCGGGCGGGCCGTACCGCCCACGACGGGCACCCTGCCGTGGCCCGAGGCCCGCAGGTCGTCGGCGAGGGTGCCGGCGACCCGGCGCTCGGCCGCGCCGGAGGCGACCAGCCGAGCGCCGTGCCCGAAGACGTAACTCCCGGACTCCGGCGCCCAGTCGGTGAGCGCGGGCACCGTGACAGGAGCCGCTGCCGTCCGCGCCTGCGCGAGGGCCGGCACGGGCGCCACGAGCAGCGCGAACGCCGCCGCGACGACCCCCGCGAGCCGGAACCGTCTCTTCCCGTGCTCAGTCATGCCACTCCACTTTGAAGACCCAGGCGAGCCGACCCGCCTTCCGGGCCGCCGCGGGGACGTCGATGACCAGAGCGCCGTTGCTCACGGTCCAGTTCAGGGGCCGGCCGTGGCCGAGCATCGTCACCTTGTCGCCCGCCCGGATCGGCACCGGGGCCTCGACGGTGAGTCTGCCGCCCGGCTCGGCCAGGCTGTGGATGTAGAACGCGTTGTCCGGGCGGACGGTGAAGCGCAGGTCGTCGCCGAGTTCCGCCATCCTCGACCAGTACGTCGTCCCGTGGATCGCCTCGCCGTTGACGCGCAGCCAGCGGCCGGTCTCCCGCAGCCGGGTCTGCATGATCTCCGGGATGGTGCCGTCGGCGCGCGGCCCGATGTCGAGCAGGAAGTTGCCGTTCTTGGAGACGATGTCGACGAGGGAGTGCACGACCTCCTCCGTCGTCATGTAGGCGGAGTCGGGGGTCAGTTGGTTGTAGCCGTAGCTGCGGGGGTCGAGGCCGCGGCTGGACTCCCACTTGGCGACGACCGTGTTGTCGTACGTCGTGTACTCGGGGGTCGTGAAGTCGTGGAAACCGATGCCCGAGCGGTCGTTGACGGTGACCTCGACTGGACGGGCCCGGTTCTTGGCGTGGTTGAAGTACTCGGCGAGGACATGGAGGCTGTCGTTCGCGCCGCCGATGTCGCACCAGATCAGCTCCGGGTCGTAGCCGTGGATCAACTCCAGCATCTGCGGGGCCTGGTAGTCCCGCACGAAGTCCTTGCCGCCGGTGTAGCCGGTGTAGGGCAGCAGCTCCAGTGTGTACGGGTTGCGCGGGGCGTGGCCCATCCACGGGTTGTCGGGGTTGAACCACTCGGGCATCGAGAAGTAGAGGCCGCGGTGGAGTTCGGGCGTGTACCGCTTGGACGCCTCGAAGAGCTCCTTGACCAGGTCGCGGCGCGGGCCCATCTTCACGGCGTTGCGGTCGGAGAGCTTGGTGTCCCACAGGGCGAAGCCCTCATGGTGCTTGGAGGTCAGCACGTGGTACTCGGCGCCCGCGTCCCGGAACAGCTCGACCCAGGCCCGCGGGTCGAACTTCTCGGCGGTGAAGCGCGGGATGAAGTCGTCGTACGCGAAGTCCGCGCCGTAGGTGTCCCGGTGGTGGGCGTACGTGGGGTTGTTCGGGTCCTGCATCTGGTCCCAGTACCACTCGGCGTACTGCACACCGACCGGCGCCCAGGCGGGCACCGAGTAGACGCCCCAGTGGATGAAGATGCCGAACTTGGCCTGGTTGAACCAGTACGGGGCCTGGTGGCCGGCGAGGGAGGTCTCGGTGGGCTGGTAGTCGGCGACACCGAGAGTCAACGGGCCTGTCCTGGCGGTGACTTGGGAGCCTCGGCCGCGTACGGCCACCGTGCCGTCCCGCTCGGTGCCGGGTGCCGTGCCGGTGCGGTTGCGGATGCCGACCCGTACGCGTGCCTGCTCGCCCGGGTCCAGGCGCCGTACCCGCGCCGGTTCGACGGTGCGGGCGCCCGGCACGTCCACCCGGACGGTCACGTCGTCGCCGGCCAGGATCGCGACCGTGCCCGCGTTGACGACGGTGGCCTCGACGCTCTGCGCGCCGCTGGACTCCAGGAGGGAGTTCGTGGAGTGGGCGTCCCGCAGGGTCAACGCCCTTCCCTGGGCGACCGGTTGGAGGGAGAGGGCGAAGACGTGCAGGGAGGTCTTGTTCGCCTCGGCCGGGTTGGTGACCGGCAGGGTGATCGCGACCGCCTCGCGCCGCGGGTCGGTCCACACCTCCGAGACGCCGATCCCGACGGTGTGCTGGTCCTTGCCGCCGTCCGGGGTGTAGCGGTAGGGCGCGGAGAGCGGACCACCCGCGGAGTACCAGTCGGAGCCGCCGAGACCGCCCGTGGTGGTCGAGCCGTCGGCGTAGTGCACGGTGGCCTGTCCCGAGGCGTTGCCGTAGCTGCCGGAGGTGAGGAAGAAGGCCGACAGATACCGGCCCTTGGGGAGTTCGACGCGCTGGCCGAGCGCGACGACGTTGTTCTTGGCGCCCGCCGTCGCGGCCGGGAAGAGGAAGGGGATGCCGTCGACCTCGACCTGGCCCGCGGGGAGTTCCTCGCCCGGGAAGGTGTAGCCCGAGCCGTCGAAGTCGCCGCCGCGTGCCGAGGCGGTGTCGATGCCGTCGTTGTCGTAGAGGGCGTCGAGCGGGACGGGGACCGCGTCGGGGACGGGGACCCAGTCCCGCCCGCCACCCGACCGATCACTGACCTGCTCGGCCGCGTCCGCCCCGGACGCGGTGGTGAGCGGGAGGGTGGCCGAGGCGGCGAGGACGGCCGCGGTGCCAAGAACCTGACGTCTTGGATACGGATTCATGAGCGGCTCCAATTCATCGGATGTCTGATGATTGGGCGAGCCCAGAGGACTGTCAATGAGGCGTGCAGGTAAGGAAGTTATGCCAGTGATCGGATGATCCGCAGGTCAGCGAACGGCACGCCACCGCCGTGGCGCAAAAAGTCCAAGAAGAACCGCCCGAATGTCCAAGAGTCGGCGCTCTCTACCGTCCAGGCGTCGGCACCCTCGACGCGCAGCCCGCCCCGGGGCAGAGTGCTCCCCGTACCCTCGATCCATACTCGCGAGTAACGAACCCATCGCACCCCGAGGAGCCGCCGTGACCAGCTGGGTCGGCCGGACCGCCATCGAGATCGCCGCCGCCGTACGCGAGAAGCGGGTCACACCCCGGGAGGTGGTGGCCGAGCACCTCGACCGGATCGAGCGGCTCGACCCGCGCGTGGGCGCGTTCCGGGTGGTGCGGGCGCAGGCCGCGCTCGCCGAGGCCGACGAGGTCGCCTCCCGCGCCGACCTGACCCAACTCCCGCTGGCGGGCGTACCGTTGGCCGTCAAGGACAACCTCGCCGTGCGCGGCGAGTCCAACCGCGTCGGTTCGGCCGCGACGCCGGACACGCCTGCCGCCGAGGACCATGTGACGGTGGCCCGGCTGCGGGCGGCCGGCGCGGTGGTCGTCGGGCTGACGAACGTGCCGGAGCTGTGCATCTTCGGCACCACGGAGGGCGTGCACGGTACCGCCCGCAACCCGTGGGACCTCACGCGCACGGCGGGCGGCTCCTCCGGCGGCAGCGCGGCCGCGGTCGCCGCGGGCCTGGTGCCGATCGCCCTCGGCAACGACGGCATGGGCTCCTTGCGCATACCGGCCGCCAACTGCGGTCTGGTCACCATCAAACCGGGCCACGGGGTGGTGCCCGCGGACGTCGGCGAGGGCGACTGGTTCGGCATGACCGAGAACGGTCCGCTCGCGACGACCGTCGAGGACGCGCGGCTGGTGTTCGGGATCCTCGCGGACACCGGGCCGGTACGTCCGCAGGCCCCCGCCATGCGCAAGGTCGCCGTCTCGCTGCGCAGCCCCCTGTTCGGCGTCACGATCGGCAGGCCGTACCGGGAGGCGGCCCGAGGTGCGGCCGGGGTGCTGATCAAGGCCGGTCACCAGGTCCGTCGCGCGGACCCGCCCTACCCGGCGTCGCTGAGCACGACCTCGTTGACGCACTGGACGGCGGGCGCGTCCGTCGACGCGAAGGACCTGGACCCGCACCTGCTGACCCGGCGGACACGGGTGCACGCGGCGATCGGCCGGCGCTTCGTGAACAGCGTGCGCACCACCGACAGCCGCGACCGGCTGCGCCGGCGCCTGGAACCGTTCTTCACCGAGTACGACGTCCTGCTCACGCCCGCGCTCGCCCGCCGCTCCCCCAAGTCCGAGCCGTGGGACGAGCGGGGCTGGCTGCGCAACGTCCTCGTCAACACCAACTACTCGCCGCTGACGCCTCCTTGGAACCTCACCGGCTGGCCGGCCATGTCCGTCCCGTTCGGCACCCTGCCCTCCGGCGCGCCCTGCGCCGTACAGCTGGTGGGCCGCCCCGGCTCCGAGGCGGAACTGCTCGCGCTCGCGGAACAGCTCGAGAAGCTGCATCCGTGGCAGCGGACGGCCCCGCTGGACTGAGTACGGCGTCGGTCTCGGGGGCGGGAAAAACTGCTGGAGGCCGCGCGGCGCCGCGTGCTTGCATGGATCGCATGATGTCCACCGACCGTCTGCTCGCCTTCGCCGCGCTGTCGTTCCTGCTGATAGTGATCCCCGGCCCCAGTGTCGTGTTCGTGATCGGGCGGGCGCTCGCGCAGGGCCGCAGGGCCGCGCTGACGACGGTCCTGGGGAACACGATCGGCGCCTATCTGCTGGTCGTCGCCGTCGCGTTCGGCGTCGGTTCCGTGGTGGAGCGCTCGGTCCTGGTGTTCACGGTGCTGAAGCTGGCCGGTGCCGCCTACCTGGTGTATCTCGGCGTCAAGGCGTGGCGTGCGCGGGGTTCGCTGCGGGCCGCGTTCACCGACGGCGGGGTGCGGCACAGCGGCCTGCGTACGTTCTGGGAGGGCTTCGCGGTAGGTGTCACGAACCCGAAGACCATCGTGTTCTTCGCGGCCGTGCTCCCGCAGTTCGTCGACCGCGCCCAAGGCCATGTACCGCTGCAGATGCTGCTGCTCGGACTGGTCTTCAACGTCATCGCCCTCGCGTCCGACAGCGTCTGGGGCCTGGTCGCGGCCACCGCTCGCGACTGGTTCGCGCGCTCGCCGCGCCGCCTGTCCATGGTCGGCGGCATCGGCGGCCTCTCCATGATCGGCCTGGGTGTGACGGTCGCCGTCACCGGCCGCAAGGACTGAAGCGGCCGCCGGACGGAGCGGACAGGGACCTACAACGCCCGGTACATCACGTGCAGCCCCACCAGCCCGTCCCGCGGATGCTCGAACGCGTCCGGAACGGTACCGAGAATCGTGAAGCCCAGGGACGTCCACAGCCGCACGGCCGGGTTGGTCTCGACGACCGCGTTGAAGACCATGCCCCGATAGCCGTCGGCCTTCGCGGTGACCAGGATGTGCTCGGCGAGCGCGCGGCCGTAGCCCCGTCCCGCCTGGTCGGGGTCGACCATGAAGCCCGCGTTGGCGATGCCCGCGGCCGGGCCGCCGTAGTTGGGGGTGACGTAGGCCGAGGCGACGACGGTGCCGGACTCGTCCTCGACCACGTGGACGCGCTTCGCCGGATTCATCCACAGGGCCCGGGCCGCCTCCTCGGAGGTGCCCGGGTCCCAGGCGTAGGTCTCGCCGGCGGCGACGATGCGGTGCCAGAAAGGCCAGATCCGCGGCCAGTCCTCGGCCACGGCTTCTCTGATCTGCATGGGCGTCAGTCTCGCACGCCCATGTGAGACCTCAGTCGACGCTGGGCAGGATGTGCGGCTCGGCGAGGTCGTCCTCGTAGCCCGCCAACCGGATCGGGGCCGACCGGGCCCACACGTCGAGGCTGCCGATGTCGCCGGGCCGGTGGCCGGCGCGCTGCGTACGTTCCTTGGGACCCTGTTCCAGATCCGTCTTCTCTGGTGTCACCGCGCACTCCTTATGTGTCGGGTCACCCTCGGGAGGTGCAGACCGCTTCACGGTCCAGCTTCTGACGTCCCGCTCGGGTGTGAGTCGAAAGCAGTTCGGACGCGGTGGCGCCGGTACCTCATGAGAGCAGGCCGCTGTGAACCGGCTTGTCCCGGGACGGACGTGGGTGTGGGTGGAACCCGCTGGTGCTGTCCGTCCGGATCAGAGTAACCAAATGAGCGGGCCCGCGCTCGATAGGGACTGAAAACAAGGTGTAACTATCCCAAGTCCACGTGCCGCCACCGCAGATGCTATGCACCGATTCGTCGTACGGCGACCGATTTTCGGTTCACCCGGACGGCCCACACCTGCGCAGGCGTCCGCGAAGAGTGGGCGGCGCAGTTCAGATCCCGTTGGCCGAATCGCAAGGCGCCCATGATCTCCTGTCGTGCGGCAACGGCTTGTCCTGCGGGAGGACCGACGCATGGAGCTGCGCAGTGTCGAAGAGCTGATGGATCTGCTGCACGCCTGCCGGGGCTCATGGGACGCCCCGGGCCTGCGCGGCGGTCGCGTCGATCTGCACCAACACGCGCTGCAGACCGCCGCCCTGCTGCGCCGGCGCCGCCCCGCCGACAAGGAGCTCCAGCTGGCGGGCCTCGTCCACGCCATCGGCCCGCTGCTGCGCCCCGGCGATCCGAGCGCTCACGCGGACTGCGCGGCCGACGCGGTACAGGCCCTGCTCGGCGAGCGGGTCGCCCGGCTGGTGCGCACCCACCATCGCGCCGAGGCCGGCACCGACGACGATCTGCTCAGCCTGCGCCAGGCCGACGAGGAGGGCCACAACCCCGCCTTCGACGCGGGCGTGCTGGAGGACTGGCGGACCGTGCTGGAGATCGTCGCCGCCCGCAACTCCCGTCTCGGGGCTGTCGACTGACGGATCGTCATGAGACGGTACGGCGATGACGTCGTCGTACGGACACAAGGCGCGCGAGCCGGAGGCCCGGGGTCTGGGGACCAGGGGTCTGGAGGGCAGGGCCGCCGTCGTCACCGGTGGCACACGCGGCATCGGGCGTGCCGTCGCCGGGCAGTTGGCCGCGGCCGGGGCGCTGGTGTGCGTGACGGCACGGGACGCGGACGGGGTGCGGGACACGGCCGCCGAACTGGGCGGCATCGGCGTGGCGGGCAGCGTCGCGGACCCGGCCCACCTGAGGGAGGTCACGGAGCTGGCCATGGCCGAGTTCGGCCGCCTCGACATCCTGGTCAACAACGCGGCGACGAACCAGCCGTACGGGCAGCTGATGGATGTGGACCCCGAAGCCTGGCGGGAGGCTTTTGCCGTCAACGTCGAGGCGCCGTTGCGGCTGGTCCAATGCGCCTGGCGGGCGTGGATGCGGGAGCACGGTGGCTCGGTCGTGAACATCTGTACAGAGGGTGTCGGTCATGTGGGACCCAAGGTCGGGGCCTACGGGACCAGCAAGACGGCCCTGCTGCGCCTGACCCAGCAGCTCGCGGGCGAGCTGGCCCCGACGGTGCGGGTCAACTCCGTCTCCCCCGGCCTGGTCCGCACCGAGATGGCGCGGTTCGTGTGGGAGCCGGGCGAGGCCGAGGTCGCCGCGGGCCTCCCGCTCGGGCGGATCGGCGAGCCGGCCGACGTGGCGCGGGCCGTCGTATGGCTGGCCTCCGACGCGGCGGAGTGGGTGACCGGGGCGGATCTGGTGGTGGACGGAGGGACCCGGGTCCGGGCGGCACGCCCGGGCGGGTACGCCGTCCACGACCGGCTGCGGTCGGCGAGGTGAGCCGGATGTGCCCGAGGTCAGTGCGGTTGCGCGGTGCCCTCCGACAGGGCTACAGGCCCAGGGGTGGACCTGCATGGGGTCGAACCACGAAGTACGCGTGACCGTCGCACCGGGCACACCGGCGCACCTCCACAACGGTAGGGCGCCGGCCTCGTGACCCGCGAGCGAATAAGCGGGCCCCTACCTCCTGGCATGCCCGCTGACGCCCAGCGTGCCCTCCACCGCTCAGCCGACCGCTACCACTTCCCGGGCGCGTAGTCCTTGAGGAAGACGCCGTACACGTCTTCGCCCTGCTCGCCGCGCACGACCGGGTCGTAGACGCGGGCCGCGCCGTCGATCAGGTCGAGCGGGGCGTGGAAGCCCTCCTCGGCCAGGCGCAGCTTGTCGTAGTGGGGGCGCTCGTCGGTGATCCAGCCGGTGTCGACCGAGGTCATCAGGATGCCGTCGCTCTGGAACATCTCCTGGCCGCTGGTCCGGGTCACCATGTTCATCGCGGCCTTGGCGGCGTTGGTGTTCGGGTGGCCCGCGCCCTTGTAGCCGCGCCCGAAGACGCCTTCCATCGCCGAGACGTTGACGATGTACGCGCGTCCGCTCGTCGCCTGCCGGGCGGCTCCGGCCATGACCGGGCGGAGCTTGCTGATCAGGATGAACGGCGCGGTGTAGTTGCAGAGTTGGGTCTCGAGGAGCTCCACCGGGGAGATCTGCTCGATGGTCTGGACCCAGGTGTTGGTGTCGACGACGTCGGGGACCAGGCCGCCCGCGTCGATGGCGGTGCCGTCGAGGTGCCGGGCGACGCTGGCGTTGCCCGCGACCAGGGCGAGGTCGGCGACCTGCTGGGCGTCGAGGTTGCTGATGCCGACGGGCAGGGCCGCGAGGCCGTCCACCGCACCGGAGTTGAAGGCGCCGATGACGTGGTGGGCGGGGAGTTCACCGGCGGGCAGCGGGGCGCCCTCGCCGTCGACCAGGGCGGCGTACGCGGAGGGCAGCCGGCGTACGGTCTGGGTCGCGTTGTTGATGAGGATGTCGAGCGGGCCCGCCTCGGCGACCTGGTCGGCGAGGGCGACGACCTGTGCGGGGTCGCGCAGGTCGACGCCGACGATCTCCAGGCGGTGCAGCCACTCCGCGGAGTCGTCCATGGCCTTGAAGCGGCGGATGGCGTCCTTGGGGAACCGCGTGGTGATCGTCGTGTGGGCGCCGTCGCGCAGCAGCCGCAGCGCGATGTACATGCCGATCTTGGCCCGGCCGCCGGTGAGCAGGGCGCGCTTGCCGGTGAGGTCGGCGCGGGCGTCGCGCTTGGTGCGGTTCAGGCGGGCGCAGTCGGGACAGAGCTGGTGGTAGAAGTAGTCGACTTCCACGTACCGGGTCTTGCAGGTGTAGCAGGAGCGGGGCCGCTGGAGGATGCCGGCGAGCTGTCCCTCGTCGGTGCCCGAGGAGGGCAGCAGGCCCTCGGTCTCGTCGTCGATGCGCTGGGCCGAGCCGGTCGCGGTGGCCTCGGTGACCGCCTTGTCGTGGGCGGTCTTGGCGGCCCGGCGATCCTGCCGGCGGCGCTGCTTGACCGTGCGGTAGACGCCGGCGGTGGCCCGGCGCACCGCGATCGCGTCCGGGTGGTCGACCTCCAGCTTGTCGAGTTCCTCCAGCACGCTCAGGCAGACGGCGAGCCGCTCCGGGTCGATACCGGGCCCGAACACGACCTCTTCCCCGGTCGTGGGGCCTTCCTCTGTCACCGTCATCGCGCTGCCGCTTCCCTGCTGTCCCGCGTGGCGCTCCGATCGCACCCACTGTCGAACGGCGAATTTTACGGAGCGCCGGCCCGGTCCACCAAACCCGGCGGGATCAGGAGCCGCAGGCAGTGATGAGTGTCTCCACCTCCGCGGTCAGCGCGGCGGCGAACCGATCAAGGTCCGGCACGGCCTCGGCGTCGGCGACGAGCCCGTAGTGCACGTGTCCGCGATACGTGGAAACGGCGACGGCCAGCGCCTGGCCGCGGGCCAGCGGGGCGAGCGGGTAGACCTCGGTGACCGGGTTGCCGCCGAGCTTCAGGCCGATGCTCGGCAGCGGCACGCTGGTGACCAGGATGTCGAACCAGAGCCGGGCGGCCTGGCTGACCAGCGGTCCGCCGAGCCGGTGCGCGAGCGGCGGCACGTGGTCGGCGAGGAGGGCGACGGCGCCCGCGCCGCGGTTGGGTCCCGCGTCCTTGTTGCGGTTCATGGCGCCGCGGACCGTGCCGAGGCGGCTGAGCGGATCGGGGTCGTCGACCGGGAGCCGTATCAGGTAGCCGGAGAGGCGGTTGCCCTGCGGCTGGGCGGTGCGCGGCCGGCGTTTGGAGACGGGGATCAGGGCGCGCGGTGCCACGCCCTCGCTGCCGTCGCCGCGTTCGTCGAGCCAGCGGCGCAGGGCGCCCGCGACGACCGCGATCAGTACGTCGTTGACGGTGCCGCCCTCGGACTTGCGGATGCGGTGCACGTCGTCGAGGTCGATGACGACTCCGGCGGTGCGGCGGGTCCCGGTGGGCTCGGCGGTGAGCGCGGCCGAGGACTGCGTGGCGAGGGTGGACACGGCCACGGAGGCGCCGATGTCAAGGGCCCGGCCGACGTCGGAGAGGGCGCCCCTGACCAGTCCGGGCAGCTTGCGCACGTCGGGCAGCAGACCGGGCTTGGGCTCCTCGCGGCGCGGCCGGGGCGTGGGCAGGTCCATCGGGTCCAGGACGGCGGCGGCGAGCGTCAGGGCGCGCAGCCCATCGGCGAGGGCGTGGTGGAACTTGAACAGCACGGCGAAGGACACCCCGTCCTCCCCCGGCAGCACATGCGCCTCCCAGGGCGGCCGGTCGCGCTCCAGCGGTCGCTCCATGAGCCGGCCCGCGACCTCGTGGAAGTCGGTGGTGGGGGCGTGCAGCCTGATGTGGTGGAGCGGGTCGAAGTCGGGATCCGCCTCACGGGCGGCGCTCCCGAAGCGCAGGGACAGCGGCTGCCACACGTCCCGGATGCGCATCCGCAGTCCGGGTACGCCGGCGGCGCGGGCGGCCAGCAGGTCGGCGGCGTGGGCGCCGGCGGTGGGCGAGTGGGCGGAGAAGACGCCGAGCGCGCCCAGGTGCATCGGGTTCCGGTCGGACTCGATGTTCCAGAACGCCAGGTCGAGTGGAGCGAGCAGGTCGGAAGTCAAAGGCTTGCCTCGCGTCGACTAGGGGTGAGCAAGCAGTCAAGCGCCGACCAGTGATTACGGTCAAGTACGATCAAGCTACGCTCAGTTAACGGCAGGTTACGTCTCGGTCCGGTCCCGCCCCTCCTGAGAGGGGCGGGACGCGTGAGACGCCTGTGATCACTTCAGTGCGGGTGGCGCCGCTTTCGGTGATGTTCCCCACTCAGACGGCTGCGGGCCGACCGTGAAGGCCAGCGAGCGCAGGGAGCGCAGATCGCCGGTCGTCAGGTAGGTCCGGTCGTAGGCCTTCCCGTCCGCCCGGGCCGACTGGACGTACCGGTCGGTGGCCGAGGTGCCGGACGCCGTGACGGTCAGGGCGCCGCGCGGGTAGTAGCGCCGGTCCAGGGTCAGGTCGACCCGCTCGAAGACCGGCGTGGACAGACCCCAGGTGTCGTAGCCGGGCTGCACCGGGAAGATCCCGATCGACGACAGCACGTTCCACGCGGACATCGTGCCGAGGTCGTCGTTGCCGGTCATGCCGGTCGGACCGTCCGTGAACAGGGTCAGCGCGGCATGGACGACATCGGTCGTCTTCCAGGGCTGCCCGGTGGACAGGTAGGTGTACGGGGCGATCAGGTCGGGCTCGTTCTGCGGGTTGTACTTGTCCGCGTTGTAGTAGTCGTACGGCCCGTTGACCCACACCTCGCGCGCGGTCTTCGCCGGGTCGGCCAGCAGCCGGTCGTAGGCGAAGAAGGAGTCGAGCCGGTCGTTGGCCGCCTGCTGTCCGCCGATGAGGTCGACCATGCCCGGCAGGTCCTGCGGCACCAGCCACTGGTACTGCCAGGACGTGCCCTCGTGGAAGCCCTCGCTCTTCGCCGGGTCGGCCGGCCCGACGAAGGCGCCGGAGGCGTCCCGGGCACGGAAGAAGCCGGTCGAGGGGTCGAAGACGTTCCGGTAGCTCTGCGCCCGGGCGGCATACCGCGCGGCGTCCGCGCCGTGGCCGAGGTCCCGCGCCATCTGCGCCAGCATCGCGTCCGACAGCGCGTACTCCAGGGTGGCCGAGGCCCCGTGGTCGTAGTCCGAGTCACCGGGCTTCACGTGCGGGCGGTCCTTGATGTACGGCGCGAAACCGCCCGCGATGTACTCCGCGTTGGCCTCCCGGCCCACCGCAGGCGAGTCGGCGGGCGGTACCCCGTCGGCGTTCTGCTTCAACGCCCGGTAGGTCCGCTCCTCGTACCCCTTGAGCAGGCCCTGTTGATAGGCGTTGGTCAGGAACGGCGTGACCGGGTCGCCGGTCATGATGTTCGTCTCGACCGTGCCGTAGCCCCACTTGGGCAGCCAGCCGCTCTCCTCGTCGATCCTGATCACCGAGATCGCCATGTCCCGTGCCTCACGGGGCGCGAGCAGGGAGAGGAGCTGGGACTGGGTGCGGTAGGTGTCCCACAGCGACCAGTTCTGGTAGTACGTGAAGCCCTTCGCGCGGTGGATCTTCTGATCCCACCCGGTGTACCGGCCGTCGGCGTCGCTGCCGATGTTGGGCGCGAGGAACGACCGGTACAGCGACGAGTAGAAGGTCCGCCGCAGACTCTCGGAACCACCCTTCGCCCGTACGTCGTCCAGCCGGTCCTCCCAGGCCCGTTGAGCTTGGTGACGAACCGCGTCGAACGAACTCCCGCCCTCCGCACGGAGGTTGAGCGCCGCCCCTTGCGCGTCGACGTAGGAAAGGGCCGTGGTCGCCTCGACCGTACGGTCCTTGCTCGTGTCGAAGCGGACGTAGGCGCCACCGCTGCCGCTCTTCGAACCGGCCGTCACCGTCGAGCCGTTCCAGGTGCCGTACGTGGTGAAGGGCCGGTCGAAGCGGGTGATCGTGTAGACGGTGTACGGCTTGGTGTCCTGGCAGAAGCCGCGGCCGGTGATGGCGGTGCGCACGGTCCGGTTGTCGAGGACCTCCACCTTCGAGGTGACCCCGCTGTGCAGCGACTGGGCCGCGTTCAGCAGGACGTTGGCCTTGTCGGTGGCCGGGAAGGTGTAGCGCTGCACGCCGGTGCGCGCGGTCGCCGTCAGCTCGGCCTCGATGCCGGTCTTCAGACCGACCTGGTAGTAGCCGGGGCTCGCCTGCTCGTCGTCGTGACTGAACTCGGCCGCGTACTGGGCGTAGTCCGTCTGCGTCACGTCACCGGTGGTCGGCAGCACGGGCAGATCGCCGCCCAGGCCGCAGCCGACGCCGGAGAGGTGGACCAGGGAGAAGCCGCGGATGTGGTTCTGGGAGTAGTCGTAGCCGGTGTTGTGGCCTGTGTCCGGCGAGAACTGCACCATGCCGAAGGGCACGGCCGCGCCGGGGTAGGTGTTGCCGTCGTTCTCGGTGCCGATGAACGGGTTGACCAGGTCGGTGAGTCGACTGTCGGGCGAGGTCTGGGCGGTGGCGGGGACGGCGCACAGCGCGGACGCTGCCACCGCCCCCGCCATGCCCAGACGCAGGCGCCGGGTCCATCTCATGCGGGAAGTCCTCCGGATGCGTGGGGGGTTCAGGGAGTCGGGCACCCTGCGGGAGTCGCTTGCGAAGCGTCACGGATCAGGGCCTGTTGGGCGGCCTTCACCCGCTGCGTGTCGGGTTTGAGCACCCTTCGGTCGTACGTCAGCAGGCCGTTCAGCTCGCCCTCGACGTCCGAGATCTGGGTGTAGACGGCGCCGTTGCTCCCCTTGCAGGCCAGGGCGTGCACCTCGGCGAGCTTGGTGAGGTAGTCGTCGGTGTAGGCCGCCGGGTCGACGTCGACGTACGACTGCTGGACCGACCAGGCGTGTCCCGGCACCGCGAGCCCGAGACCGCCGTACTCACCGCTCACGAGGGCCCGTCGACCGTCGGGATGGGGTGGCAGGGCGGGACTGGGATAGCCGTGTTCGTCGATGATGTCGCCGGTGCCGCCGTCGGTCCCGAGGTTGATGCCGGACATGCTGTTGACGAGCCGGGTCGGGTCCCAGGCCTTGGCCTGGTCGGCGATCCGGGCCTCGTCGTACTGGCCCCACCCCTCGTTGAACGTCACCCACATGACGACCGACGGACTGCTGATGTGCTCGTCGATCATCTGCTTCATCTCGCGCTCGTACTCGGCCCGGGCGGCGGTGGACGGGTTCACTCCTGCGGTCATCGCCGGCATGTCCTGCCACACCATGAGCCCCAGCCGGTCGGCCCAGTAGAACCACCGGTCGGGCTCGACCTTGATGTGCTTGCGCACGGAGTTGAAGCCCAACTCCTTGTGCACCTTGAGGTCGTAGGCGAGGGCCTCGTCGGTCGGCGCGGTGTACAGGCCGTCGGGCCAGAAGCCCTGGTCGAGCGTGGCCATCATGAAGATCGGCTTGCCGTTGAGGACCGTGCGCGGGACGCCGTTCACCTTCTCGACGGCGATCGAGCGCATCCCGAAGTAACTGCCGACGCGATCCTTGCCGACGGTCACCTTCAGGTCGTAGAGGAACGGGTCGTCGGGCGACCAGAGATGAGGGTTCTTGATGGTCAGGGTCAGCGGTCCGCCGGTGCGGCCACTGGCCGTGGCGACCTTGCGCTTCCCGTCGTACGCCGTCGCCGTGATCGGTACGCCGTCCCGCACGCCCTGCGCCTCGACGGCGAGTTGGCTCTTGCCTACGTCAGGCGTGAGCTTGAGGGAGTCGACATGGTCGGTGGCGACCGGCTCCATCCACACCGTCTGCCAGATGCCCGAGGTGGGCGTGTACCAGATGCCGCTCGGATCCAGGCGCTGCTTGCCGACCGGCGGGTTCTCACCGTCGGCCGCGTCGGTGGGGTCGTACACGCCGACGATCAGTTCCTGGGTGCGGCCGGGCTTCAGCGCGTCGGTGACGTCGGCGCTGAACTTGTCGTAGCCGCCCTGGTGTTCGGTGACCTTGACGCCGTTGACGTACACCTCGCTGCGCCAGTCGACGGCACCGAAGTTGAGCCGCAGCCGCTTGCCCGAGCCGATCTTCCAGTCGGCCGGGACGGTGAAGGTGCGGCGGTACCACATGCGGTCCTCGTGCCGTTCGAGTCCGGAGAGCTGGGACTCGACGGGGTAGGGGACGAGGATGCGCTCGGCGAGATTCCGGCCGACCGGCGGCTGTTCACCGGCTGTGGCGGCGGCGAACTGCCAACGCCCGTTGAGATTGCGCCAGTCGGCGCGGGTCAGCTGCGGACGCGGGTACTCGGGGAGGGCGTTATCGGGGCCCACCTGGTCGGCCCACTTGGTGCGCAGCTCGTACGTGGACCGGTTGGGGCCGCTGCTCCAGAACCCATTGGTAACGTTGCCATCGGCTCGGTTCAGGCCGCCGTTTCCGTCGTAGCGGACGTCGGCGATGCCGGGCGCGGTGCCGGTCTTGTTGCCGACGACGGGTTCGTCGAGCGCGACGAGCAGGGACTTGGGGTCGGCCGGGTCCAACGTGGCCGTGCCCAGAGGCCACTTGGCGCCGCCGATGACCGCTTCGATGTGGTCGGTGAGACCGGCCGGGGGTGCGGCGAGGGGCTGGGCGAAGTCGAGCTTCAGGGTGCGGCCGGTGCCGGTGACGGTCGTCGCGATGGCGCCGTCGTAGTCGAATCCGTCGGGCAGGCGGAACGCCGACTGCGGGATCGCCTCCTTGCCGCCGCCGGGCTGGGTCCAGCGCAGGTGGAGGTTGGAGCCGCCGTAGTGCTCGAAGTACTCGACCTTGATGTCGTAGGACTGCCCTGCGGTCAACTCGACCGGGGCGGCGGTCTGTTCGCGGTCCCAGTCGTCGACCCAGTGGTCGATGAGGAGCTGTCCGCCGACCCACAGGCGGAAGCCGTTGTCGCCGATGATCGAGAAGGTGTGGGCGCCGGTCTTCTCCGGGACGATCTTTCCGGTCCAGCGGACGCTGACGTCGTCCGAGCGGCCGGTGGTGAAGGCGAGGCGGGGTTCGAGGTTGGCGAAGTCCAGGTTCGGGTCGAAGCCGGTGGCTTTGAGCTGGTCGAAGTCGAAGGCGCCGGGGGCTGATTGGGTGTAGTACTCACCCTTCAGTCCGTGGACTTCGGGCGTCTCGTCGGCTGCGGTGGCCGCCGGGACGGCGACCAGTCCGGCGAGGCCGAGAGCCACGGCGAGGAGTAACGCGAGTCGGTTTCTGAGCCGGGTGATGCGCATGCAACCTCCATGACAACGTTGGCATGGCAAACAGTTGGCATGACAACACGGATTCCGTTGCCCGTCCAGGGACATGACAACAGGGGCCGGTCGGGTCGGTTCAGAGACGGGCTCGGTGATCGTGCAGACGTTGGCGCAGTCGTCGGACCTCTGGGACGTGGTCTCCGGGTACGGCTTCCAACTCGTCCAGCCAGACCATGAGGTCGTCGGCCCCCTCCTGATCGACGATCACCTCCAGGTTCCGGCGGGTCGGTGACTCGATGTCGCCGCCGCGGTCCACCAGGAGCGGGCGCAGGAGGGCGGCGAAGCAGGTGATCTCCTCGTCGTCGTCCTGGTCCGCGAGGTCGAGGACCCTACGCCAGTCCTCGCGGTGGGCGTCCAGTCCGTGTTCACGGCTGTCGAGCGCCACCAGTTGCAGGCGGACCTGAATGTCCACGTCGTCCTTGGCCAGGAGGTGCCGCAGGTCGGCACGCGCCTGGTCCGGGCGACCGGCCGTCTGGTGGGTGAGGGCTCGCTGCTGTCGGGCGAAGTCGTAGGAGGGGTCGATCTCCAGGGCGCGGGTGAAGTCGGCGACGGCGTCGTCCTGTCGGCCGGCCAGCCGATGCGTTTCACCGCGGTACGCGAGAGCCATGTCGAGGGCGGGATCGAGTTCGACGGCCCGGTTCAGATCGGTGATTGCCTCTTCGTACCGTCCGGCTCGCCGATGGGAGTGTCCGCGTTCGGCGAAGTCCCACGGGTCCAGGGGGTTGAGCTCGATGGCGCGGGTGAAGTCGGCGACGGACTCGTCGAGGCGTCCGGCCAGTTGATGGACATAGCCACGCTCGCCGACGGCCCAGTCACTCTCCGGGTCGAGTTCCAACGCCCGGTCCAGATCGGCCAGCGCCTCGTCCAGACGCCTCGCCTCCCTGTGCAGCACACCACGCTGTGTGAAGGCCCACCCGAACTCCGGGTCGAGCTCCAACGCCCGGTTCAATTCGGCCAGCGCCTCCTCCGGCCGACCCGTCTCCGAGTAGCCCACAGCACGCTCTGCGATAGCCCATGCGTCCTCCGGGTCCAGCTCCACAGCCCGGTCCAGATCGGCCAGCGCCTCCTCCCGCCGACCCGCCTGCCGGTGCTGCGCACCGCGCTGGGCGAAAGCCCACCCGTCTTCCGGATCCAGTTCCACCACCCGGTCCAGATCGGCCAGCGCCTCCTGCGGATGCTCCGCCTCGATGTGCACCAGAGCACGCTCGCTGAGGGTCCACGCGTCGTCCGCGTTCAGGCCCACCGCGCGGTCGAGGTCGGCCAGCGCGTCCTCCAGCCGACCCGCCTCCCGATGCACCGCACCCCGATGGGCGACGGCCCAGGCGTTGTTCAGGTCCAGCGCCACAGCGAGGTCCAGATCGGCGAGCGCCTCCTCCGGACGACCCGCCTTCAGGTGCACCTGAGCACGCTCCCCAAGGGCCCAGGTGTAGTCCGGATCGATCTCCAGCGCCCGGTTCAGATCGGCCAGTGCTTCCTCCGGACGACCCGCCGCCGCATGCACCGCACCACGCTCGGCGATGATCGATTCGTCCTCCGGGCTCAGCTCCAACGCCCGGTTCACGTCGGCCAGCGCCTCTTCCAGGAGGCCCGCCTGTCGGTGCACCTCACCGCGCCGGTTGAGGGCCCACAAGTGGCGCGGGTCCAGCTCCAGCGCCCGGTTCAGATCGGCCAGCGCCGCCTCCGTGCGCCCCTCGTCACCGTGCAGTGCGCCACGTGCGGCGAGCGCCCAGTCGTCCTTGGGATCCAGCTCCAGGGCCCGGTCCAGATCCGCCAGCGCCCGAGCCGTACGCCCCGCCTGTCGGTGGATCGCACCCCGTCGGCCGAGGGCCCACCCGAACCCCGGATCCAACTCCACCGCCCGGCTCAGATCCGCGACCGCCTCGTCGAGACGTCCCGTCTGCTCATGGACCATCGCGCGTACGGCCAGCGCCACTTCGTACCCCGGATCCAGCTCCAGGGCCCGGTCCAGGTCGGCGAGCGCGGGCCCGGGGTGACCCTCGATGAGATGCGCCAGGCCTCGCCGGCACAGGACCCAGTCGATGTCGGAGTCGAGTGCGAGGGCACGGTCGAAGGCGAGGATCGCGTCGTCGGGGCAGCCCCGCCACAACTCGACGACTCCGCTCATGGCGTGCGACCGCACGAGCCCGGGATCCAGCTCGAGCGCATCGGTCAGTTCGTGCAGCGAGTACGGGTCGAAATCGAGCCAGTGCCAGACGACGCCCCGTTCCTCAAGGGCCGCGGCATTGGTCGGATCGATGTCGATCGCACGGCCGAGTTCGGCGCTCGCGTCATCCAGACGGTCCGCGTGGTGCAGGTACCGGCCCCGGTACAGGTGGGCGCTCGCGCGGGCCGCCGGGCTGAGACCGGGAGCCGTCAGCAGGGCGGTCAGGCCGTCGTGGACGCCTTGCCCACCGGCCGCCGCCGAGGTCAGGCGACGGCCCCAGTCGGTGACGGCGGGCGCGTCGCTGTCGATGCCGGCCCTGGTGAGCAGGTCGGCCCAGCGGCGCAGGGTGGGCAGATCCTGGCCGGCCGCGTGGATCGTCTCTTCGAGGGCGGCGGTCAGCTGCTGGGCCGGGTGGGCACACAGGCGGTGGTAGGTCTCGTCGAGACGGAGGCCGCGCCAAGTGCCGTCCGCCCAGCGCTTGTCGGCCGCCAGGCTCGCCTCGCGGGCCGCGCGCAAGTCGGCGAAGACGTCCGCGAGCCGGGTGTGGTCGTCGCTCCAGTTCTGCGGTGAACTCGCCCGCCGGCGACGGAGCATGCTCGTGCGTACGACGTCGTGGTACTGGACAGACCCGTCCCGGTCGGTGACGAACGGCTGGGCGCGCAGCCACGCGAACAGGTCGGGCTCGG
This sequence comes from Streptomyces sp. NPDC088794, assembly GCF_044750545.1. Classification (NCBI taxonomy): domain Bacteria; kingdom Bacillati; phylum Actinomycetota; class Actinomycetes; order Kitasatosporales; family Streptomycetaceae; genus Streptomyces; species Streptomyces sp. NPDC088794. The sequence goes on from NZ_JBIVKB010000001.1 coordinate 490,637, forward strand.
CCTCCGGGAAGGCCGCACGGAGGATCTCCTCGTCGAACAGGAGCGGCAGCGAGCAGCCCAGGACGGCGTCCCGCCGCCTGGTGTCGTCGATCCGGTCGAGGTAACTGTCGACGGCGATGTCGACCGGCTCCCTGGCCGATTCGTCCGCGGCAACGGGTGCGGCGCGGGGGCCCGCGAGCATGTCCAGGAGGAGGGGCAGCCCAAGGGCGGTGTCCAGGACGGACGTGATCGCCGCCTCGTCGGTCACTCCGCGGGCCGCGAGCAGGTCTCTGGCCTCGCGGTCGGTAAAGGGTTTCAGCGGTACCTCGGTCACGTGGGCGCGGAGTCGGGTCCAGTCGCTCTCGTCCAGCGGGTCCCGGCCGGCCAGCACGACGATGATGTTGCCGGGCAACGGGCCGAACCTGTCCAGCAGGAGTGCGCGCACCCACGCGTCCAGGAATTCGCCGGACCGCTCCCAGGTGTCGAAGAACAGCACCAGGAACGGCTGTTGACGGGAGAGACGGACCAGCTCGGTCACGAAGGCAGTGCTGAGCCGGGCGACCGTACCGGCGTCGTGTTCGTCGGTCCCACGTGCACGCGGACGCTGGTCACGCTCCGCGACACGCGCCCAGTCGACGGGCCGGCCGATCATGGCGGGGCTCGCCCTCCAGGGGACGACTGCGACGCCCGGAGTCGGTACGGACGCGCCCTTCGGGGACTGAGTCGGGTCCTGATCGCTTGCAGCGCGAGGTTGCCCCTCGGGGGCCACAGCCGGCCCGTCGGACCCGCGCTGTCTCTCGTCGAGCTCCGGCCCCGCACCGACGCCCTCCAACCGGCCCGCCGGGAAGCCGAGTTCGGTGCCGACGGCCGCCATCGCCTCCGCGACACCGCACAGCGCCGACGCGTCGACCACCGCGGTCGGTGCGCCGTGCGCACGTGCAGTGGCTTGCCAGTGCAGCAGCAGCGTCGACTTGCCCACGCCCGCGACGCCGTGCACATGGATGAGCCGTCGGGAGCCGTCCGGGCCGGGGTCGCGCGCGATGCCGGCCGCGAACAGGGCGCGCTCCGCAGCCCGGCCGACGAACACCTCTTGTTCCCGGTCCCTGGTCAACTCTCCGCTCGACGACCGCTGTTCGTCCCCCTGCGACCGTCGTGCGTTCCCCCGTACCATCCCGTTCCCCTCCCCCGGCGAGGAGGCTACGTGACCAACTGCCCCTTCCCCAAGGCAATTACTCCGCCCTTGGAGACGGTGTACAGCTCGCCGTCCCGCTCCGGGTTGACGCCGATGGTCGCGCCCGGCGGTACCTCGACGTTCTTGTCGAGGACCGCGCCGCGCACCACCGCGCCTCGGCCGATGTGGACGTTGTCGTGCAGGATCGAGCCCTGGACCACCGCGCCGGGGTCGACCACGACGCCGGGTGACAGGACGGACCGCGTGACCTGGCCGCGGATCAGGCAGCCCGCGCTGATGATGGACTCCCCCGCGATGCCCCCGGCGTTGAAGCGGGCCGGGGAGAGCTGGTTGGAGTGGGTGTAGATGGGCCAGCTGCGGTTGTAGAGGTTGAAGGCGGGGCGCTCGGCGATGAGGTCCATGTGGGCGTCGTAGTACGCGTCGAGGGTGCCCACGTCCCGCCAGTAGCCCTGGTCGCGGGTGGTCTCGCCCGGCACGTGGTTCGCGCTGAAGTCGTAGAGCTGGGCCTCGCCGCGGTCGGTGAGCTGGGGCAGGATCGAGCCGCCCATGTCGTGCACGGAGTGCCCGTCCTCGGCGTCCCGCTGGAGCGCCTCGATCAGGACCTTGGTCGTGAAGACGTAGTTGCCCATCGAGGCGAAGACACACTCGGGGTCGTCCGCCAGGCCGGGCGGGTCGGTGGGCTTCTCCAGGAAGCGCTCGACGGTCAGGCCGTCCGAGCCGGGGCTGATGACACCGAAGGACGAGGACTCGGTGCGCGGGACGCGGATCCCGGCCACCGTGACGCCCGCGCCGCTCTCGATGTGCTGGGCGAGCATGTGCCGCGGGTCCATGCGGTACACGTGGTCGGCGCCGAACACGGCGACGTACTCGGGCCGCTCGTCGTAGATCAGGTTCAGCGACTGCAGGATCGCGTCGGCGCTGCCCAGGTACCAGCGCGGGCCGAGCCGCTGCTGGGCCGGGACCGGGGTGACGTAGTTGCCCAGCAGGCTGGACATCCGCCAGGTCTGGGTGATGTGCCGGTCCAGCGAGTGCGACTTGTACTGCGTCAGCACGCAGATGCGCAGGATGTCCGCGTTGACGAGATTGGAGAGAACGAAATCGACGAGACGGTACGTACCGCCGAAGGTGACCGCGGGTTTCGCGCGGTCCGCGGTCAAGGGCATCAGTCGCTTGCCCTCTCCGCCCGCAAGCACGATTCCGAGCACCGAAGGACCACCCCGACGCATGGCCGCTCCCCTCACCGTGGTTGACCCATGCCTGCCCTTGAGCTGGGCGGAGTAAGCCTGTTCGAAGCCAGCTCCGTACTACTACCCCTGTTTGAGGATCTCCTCGTAAAGCCGGACCGTACGGCGGGCGACCGCGTCCCAGCCGAACTCGCCCACCGCGCGCTCCCGGCCCGCCTCGCCCATCCGCCGGGCGGCCTCAGGGTCGCCGAGGACCGAGTCCAGCGCTCGCGCGAGGTTGGGCTCGAAGTCCTCGTCCACGGTGACCAGCAGTCCGGTCCTGCCGTCGTCCACGACCTCGGGGATGCCGCCGACCCGGGAGGCCACCACGGGCGTGCCGCAGGCCATCGCCTCCAGGTTGACGATCCCGAGCGGCTCGTACACCGAGGGGCACACGAACACGGCGGCGTGCGTGAGGAGCTGGATCACCTCGGGGCGCGGCAGCATCTGCGGGACCCAGTGCACGCCCTCGCGGACGCTGCTCAGCTCCTGGTAGAGCTCGCGGAACTCGCGGTCGATCTCCGGGGTGTCGGGCGCGCCCGCGCACAGGACGACCTGTGCGGCCGGGTCGATGTCCCGTACGGCCCGCAGCAGGTGCGGGACGCCCTTCTGGCGGGTGATGCGGCCGACGAACAGGACGAACGGGCGGTCCCGGTCCAGGCCGATGCGGTCCAGGACGTCGGTGCCGTGGTCGGGCCGGTAGAGCGCGGTGTCGATGCCGTTGTGCACGATGTGGACCTTGGCCGGATCCAGCGCCGGGTAGCAGGTGAGGATGTCCTCGCGCATGGCCCCGGATACGGCGATCACGGCGTCGGCCGTCTCGATCGCGGTGCCCTCGGCCCAGCTGGACAGGGCGTAGCCGCCGCCGAGCTGCTCGGCCTTCCAGGGGCGCAGCGGCTCCAGGGAGTGGGCGGTCATCACGTGCGGTATGCCGTACAGCAGCTTGCCGAAGTGTCCCGCGAGGTTGGCGTACCAGGTGTGGGAGTGCGCGAGCTCGCGGCCTTCGAGCCCCGCGGCCATGGCGAGGTCGACGGAGAAGGTGCGCAGGGCGTCGTTGGCGGTGTCCAGGGCGGCCCAGGAGCGGTGGCGTACGACGCCCACGCCGCGGCCCTCGCCCCAGCAGTGCACCTCCAGGTCGACCAGGGAGCTCAACTCCCGGGCGAGGAACTCGACATGGACACCCGCGCCGCCGTACACGTCCGGCGGGTACTCCCGGGTCAGCAGTCCCACTCGCACCCACAACCCCCTGGTCTCCGCAGCCGGTTCCCACATGGTCACCCAGATGTGCCGCGCGCGGAAGAGCAACTCGGGGGCCCGCGGGAATCGGCGCCCCTTCGAACACGAAAAGTTATGGAATTTTCTTAAACATCCGATAACAAGTTTTTGTCAGCATATGCGAAACTTGGAGGTAAGGGCCCGGTGTCTGTCCGGCCGTGCGTAGTAGCGAGCGGACCTCGGGTGCGGTGCGGGCGGCGGTCTCGGGGGCGAGGTCCACGAAGGCCAGTAGTACCAAGGCCTCTAGGGGGTGCGGCCCCGAGGAGTCCACCCCGTGTCACCCACCCTGGGGAGGACAACGCCCGATTCGTACTCCATCGGCAGTAGGACCCAATGCCTGCTCAGGGACGACGACGGGAACAGTTCGACAGGGCATCGTGTTCGGTATGAAGGACGACCGTTCGCCGCGCCGGGCCCAGCGCCCCCGCCTCACGCAGAGGAGCAGCTTATGAATGCCCTCGCGTTGTCCGTGCTGCTGTCGCTCGTGTCCGCCGTGGCCTACGCCGGCGGCGCGATCGTGCAGGAGCACGTCGCGGTGTCCTCCCCGGACGAGCAGTACGCGCCGCTGCGCCGCCCGACCTGGTGGGCTGCGGTCGCGTTGAACGGCCTGGGCGGCATCCTGCACGTGGCGGCGCTGGCCTACGGCCCGCTCAGCCTGGTGCAGCCGCTCGGCGCCCTCACCATCGTGTTCGCGCTGCCCATGGCGGCGCTCTTCGTGGGCCGCAAGGCCGGTGCGACCGCCTGGCGGGGCGCGATCATGGCGACCGTGGGCCTGGCCGGTCTGCTCTCCCTGGTCGGCGCGTCCGACTCGCAGTCCCTCGACACCGCCCAGCGTGTGGGCGTGGCCGTGGTCACCGGCGGTGTGGTCGTGGCCCTGATGATCGCGGGCCGCGCCGCCCACCGGCACCCGGCGGTGCGCAGCATGCTGCTCGCGACCGGGTCCGGCATAGCGTTCGGCATGTCCTCGGTGTTCACCAAGACGGTGGCGGTCGACTGGAGCGGCGGTGTGACCGCCTCGGACCTGCCCTCCCTGGCCGTGATCGGTGTCTTCGCCACGGCCGGCATGCTGCTGTCCCAGGCCTCCTACCGCGGCGCGGGCCTCGCGGCCCCGCTGGCCACGCTGACCGTGGTGAACCCGGTGATAGCGGCCGCGGTGGGCATCACGATGTTCGGCGAGACCTTCCGCTACGGCACCACGGGCACGGCGCTCGCGCTGAGCTGCGGTGTGGTGGCGGCCGGCGGTCTGATCCTGCTGACGACCGAGCGTCTCTCCCGCACCACCCCGGAGACGGCCCCGGTCCTGCCCGAGCCCGCCGCCGCGGCATCCGCCGAGGAACACCTGGCGGCGCTGCCCGAGCAGCCGGTGGCCGCGCGCCACGAGAACGTGCGGGAGCGCGAGGAACTCCGCGAGGAGATCCTCGTACCGGCACAGGCTCAGGGAGCGGCCGCGGACCCGTCCTTCGACGGGGACGCCGACCCGTCGTCCCCCGCCGCGGACACGAGCAGGGACGAGGACGACGAAGCGCCGGCGCCCTACGGTTTCCACGGTCCCTTCTTCGGCGGCACCTACCTGCCGTTGCCACTCGTGGACCGGCACCGGGTACGCGTCAAATCCTGACGCCACCGGCCCTGAGATAGGCGAGAGGGTCGATGTCCGTACCGAATCCGGGCCCCGTCCGCACTTCGAAGTGCAGATGCGGGCCCGTGGTGTTTCCGGTGGACCCCGAGCGCCCGAGCCGCTGCCCCTCGCCCACCGACTGCCCGGCCCGCACGGAGATGGCCGACAGATGGGCGTACTGGGTGTAGCGGCCGTCGGCGTGCCGGAGCACCACCTGGTAGCCGAAGGAGCCGCCCCAGCCGGCGGTGACGACCTTGCCCGCCCCGACGGCCTTCACCGGGGTGCCGGTGGGGACGGGGAAGTCGACGCCGGTGTGGTAGCCCTTCGACCAGGAGGAGCCGGTCGCGTGGTACTGGGTGCCGGTGGCCGCGTTCACCGGGGCGACGAGGGAGTGCCGGGTGCCGGCCTTCTCCTCGGTCTTCTTCTCGACCTTCTCCTCGGTCTCGGTGGACGTCTTCTTCTTCGTCTCCGTGGCCGTGCTCGCCGTGGTGTGCGTCTTCGGCGTCGCCTTCGCCCGCAGGTCGAGCCGCTGGCCCGGCATGATCAGGTCGGGGTCGGAGCCGACGGTCCTCCGGTTCGCGGCGTACAGCCGCTGCCAGCCGCCCGGGACGTGCTCGGTCTCGGCGATCTCGGAGAGGGAGTCGCCGCGGACCACCGTGTACATCTCCGCCGTGCCCGCCCTGGACTGGGGCGTGGTCTGCGGCTGCACGTCCTGCACGGAGGTCTTGCCGGTCTTCTTCGTCGTCTTCTCGGCGCTCTGCCCGCCGCCGCCCGCCGGGTGGATGTCCGGGGTGTCGCCGCCGCGGGTCAGCCCGGCCCGTACCGAGCACACCGGCCAGGCGCCGGGCCCCTGTCCGTCCAGGACCTTCTCGGCGACGGCTATCTGCTGGTCCTTGGTGGCCAGGTCGGCGCGCGGCGCGTACTTGGTGCCGCCGTACGCCGCCCAGGTCGACCGGGTGAACTGGAGCCCGCCGTAATAGCCGTTGCCGGTGTTGATGCTCCAGTTCCCACTCGACTCGCAGGCGGCCACCTTGTTCCAGGTGGACACGTCGGCGGCGTGCGCCGTGCCGGCGCCGATGAGCGGAATCGCCATGCCGACGCTGCCCGCCGTGACGGTGAGCGAGGCGCGGTTGATCGTGTTGGGCTGATACCGGCGGTGCCGGCCGCGTACGGCCATGTCCCAAGCCCCCATCGACAGGCGTCAGGCAGGAAGGCCAAAACTAAGCGCCCCGAACAGGCCATGACAAGACGGGAAATCAGCCTCCCTGTCTCACAAGTGACCAGGAATAAACCCCCGTTGTGTTTCGGCTGAGGCAGGTGGGGTTGGCTGTACGTATCTGCGGACGGCATGTCACGCACTCCGGACGTGCGCCCCACGTACCGGCACGTCAGGATGGTCGGTGGGGCGATACTGACGGGCACGACCGGCACCACCGAAATCGGATCCTCTAGGAGCCAACCGAATGAGCACTTCAGCCCAGATCGGCGTCACGGGTCTCGCGGTCATGGGCCGCAATCTCGCCCGTAACTTCGCCCGCAACGGCTATACGGTCGCGCTGCACAACCGGACGGCGGCGCGCACGCACGCCCTGGTCGAGGAGTTCGGGAACGAGGGCGACTTCATCGCGGCCGACACCGCCAAGGAGTTCGTCGCCGCGCTGGAGCGGCCCCGGCGGCTGGTCATCATGGTCAAGGCCGGCGAGCCCACCGATGCGGTGATCCAGGAGTTCGCCCCGCTCCTCGAGCCCGGCGACATGATCATCGACGGCGGCAACGCGCACTTCGCCGACACCCGCCGCCGCGAGCGCGACCTGCGCGAGCAGGGCATCCACTTCGTCGGCATGGGCGTCTCCGGCGGCGAGGAGGGCGCGCTGCACGGCCCGAGCATCATGCCGGGCGGCCCGAAGGAGTCGTACGACTCGCTCGGCCCGATGCTGGAGAAGATCTCCGCGAAGGCCGCGGACGAGGCCCCCTGTGTCACGCACGTGGGCCCCGACGGCGCCGGGCACTTCGTGAAGATGGTCCACAACGGCATCGAGTACGCCGACATGCAGCTGATCGGCGAGGCGTACCAGCTGCTGCGCGATGTCGCCGGGTACTCCCCCGCGCAGATCGCCGAGATCTTCCGCACCTGGAACACCGGCCGGCTCGACTCGTACCTGATCGAGATCACCGCCGAGGTGCTGTCCCACGTGGACGCGGACACGGGCAAGCCGTTCGTGGACGTGGTCGTCGACCAGGCCGAGCAGAAGGGCACCGGCCGCTGGACGGTGCAGATCGCCCTCGACCTCGGCGTCCCGGTCTCCGGCATCGCGGAGGCGGTCTTCGCCCGCTCACTCTCCGGTCACGCGGCGCTGCGCGAGGCCTCGCGCGGTCTCGCCGGACCGACGGCGTCGCCGCTGGGCGAGGCCGAGGCGGCGGCCTTCGCCGACCAGGTCGAGCAGGCGCTGTACGCGTCGAAGATCGTGTCGTACACGCAGGGCTTCCACGAGATCTCGGCGGGCAGCGACGAGTACGACTGGAACATCGACCTCGGCGCGGTCTCCTCGATCTGGCGCGGCGGCTGCATCATCCGCGCGGCCTTCCTGGACCGCATCCGCGAGGCCTACGACACCCGTCCCGACCTGCCGAGCCTGCTCTCCGACGAGACGTTCGCCCGGGAGATCGCGGCGGCCCAGGACGACTGGCGCGAGGTGCTGATCGCCGCGACCCGCCAGGGCGTGGCCACCCCGGGCTTCGCCGCGGCCCTCGCCTACTACGACGGCCTGCGCGCGGAGCGCCTGCCCGCCGCGCTGACGCAGGGCCAGCGCGACTTCTTCGGCGCGCACACCTACCGGCGCACGGACAAGGACGGCTCGTTCCACACGCTGTGGGGCGGGGACCGCTCGGAGGTCACCGCGTAGCGCTCGCGCGCGGCGGCAAGCGGGAAAAGACAAGGAGACGGTGGTGGGGCGCCCCCCCCCCGCCGGCCACCCCCCACAATTTGTGGGGGGGGGGGCACGGGGGAGGGGGGGCCGGCGCCCGGGGGGGGCGCGGGGGGGGGGGCGGGCGCGCG